>JAGHTI010000036.1 GCA_018065415.1 Candidatus Equicola stercoris | reverse complement strand
GATGCGTACATCCGATATAAAGGCAAGTCACATCTACGGCTCACAGAGTTTGATTCTAACTTGCCCAGATGGTAGGTCTGCCCGACAACAATGGTGATTCTGCCAGACACATCAGGCAGGTCTTAACGATAGGTCATGTAGGTCTTAATATCACGTCAGGTGATGCACATCCTCACATCAGGTTGCACGCGTCTCCACGTCAGGTTGTGCACCTTCCCACGTCAGGTGACGCACATCATCATGTCAGGTTGCACACATCGCCATGTCTTGTGGATAGTAAGATGAGAAGTGATGGTTTACAAGGTAAAGTACGTCGTTTAGTATGAAGGAATATAGAAGGTTGCAGAGTTGTGAAATCATAATTTGTTTGTTTGTTTGTTTGTTTGTTTGTTTGTTTGTTTGTTTGTTTGTTTGTTTGTTTGTCGGAATATCTGTAACATATATGTAGTTAGTCTGCGACATGCTACAAATTAGCAACACGAATGGTTTTTAAATGTAGACTTTATAATAAAGCTTTGCATTTCATTTTCTTTTAAAAAGCAGAAGTGCCCAAATTTATCGGGCTATAAAAATTTTCGAAGATGTATTATAAAAGCACAAATTTAGACCATCGATCACAATGGATTGATTGGATGAAAGTAATTGGTATGTTACTGATTATTTGGGGACATTGTTTTCCAAAAGGTTTTGAACCATTTATATATGCATTCAATGTGCCTGTGTTTTTTATTGTTTCAGGATATTTGGTCAAACATGAACAATCAAATAAAAAGTTTTGGAGTAAAAATCTAAAGACCTTAATCATTCCTTACATTATCCTATGCGAGATAAAAGATCTAGGAAATATGTTGGGACATATTAGTGATTATGGTTTTCTGTGGACTCAAGGGTGTATTCTATTGGGGGTCCATACTTATGGAGATTTTGATGGGTGTGGAAATATGTGGTTTGTTTATACATTATTCTTGATAAAGTTGATAAATCAGTACTGTTGTTCAAGAAAGAGATACACATATATTATAGTGATACTATCTATAGTGAGCACGTTAATATACAATAAATTCTTTATGTCTGTTTCATGGGCCTTCACGAGTATGTTTGTGGCATTCCCTTTTTTCATCTTAGGTCAATATTGTCGGAAGTTCGATATAAACACCATTATTACAAGAATCAGGAATACAAATAAATTTATCTTGTTTTTCGGACTCTTGTTGTCAATTAGTTTATTGGTAATAGTAGCAGATTATAATGGGTTTATGAAAATCTATTTGGGAGAATATGGAAATAATATCTGTTTAGCCTATTGTGGTGGAATAATAGGAAGCATAGTTGTGTTTATTTTATCCGTGCTATTGAATAGATTTAAATCTGTGTGGTCTTATTATATTTCTGTTGGAACGTTAGTAATACTTGATTTTCATCGTGATATCAATCATCCATTATTGAAACTCATTGATAATATGGACGTAAGTTATATCACAAATGGTATAATGACATTTGTAGCTTCTACGATAGTCTTAATTTCATTTGTTCCAATAATATGGATAATAAGAAGGTGGTGTCCAATGATAATAGGTTATAGATAAAGCTTTTTGGACTTCATTAAATAAGGACTAGTACTTGTATGAAGTATCAAACCCTATAGAGAAATGGGAACGTGTCAGATGTTGCTTTCGAAATAGTTTTCGAGTTCGGTGATGGCTTCGCCTTGTGTGTTCGGCAGGTCTTTGATGATGTTGCCTTTCTCCAGCAGGAGGATGCGTGATGAGATGTCGGACACAAGGTTGAGATTGTGAGACGAGATGATGATGGTACAGCCGAGTTCTTTGTTCATCTTATGGATGAGGCGCGACACTGTGATCTGTGATGACGGGTCGAGATAGTTGAATGGCTCGTCAAGCAGCAACACGTCTGGATTGATGAACATGGCTCCGATGATGCCTGTCTTCTGCTTGTTGCCTTCGGAGAAGTTCTTGATGTATTTCTTTGTCCCCAGCACCTCTCCATTCATGAGTCCGTGGTATTCTGAGAGTCTTTCGTCCATGAGTTCCTTGCTGATGTCGTAGGCTTTTGCGATGAAGGCAAAATATTCTTCCGGTGTGAGGAAGTCGATGAGGAAACTGCCGTCAACGAATGAGCCTGTCTTGTATTTCCAGTCGGTGCTCTCGTTGACCTTTTGTCCCATGAGTTCCACGTGTCCTGTGTCGGCTTTTATGAGGTCGAGGATGAGTCGCAGCATGGTGCTCTTGCCTGCTCCGTTGTTGCCTACCAGTCCTATGAGTTCGCCCCGTTTTATGGTCAGTTCTGGGATGTCAAGTACGGTGGTGTCACCATATACTTTTGTAAGATTGTTTATTGTTATCATGATGTATATCTTTCAAGTAGTTTATATTTGTTTTTGTAGAAAAGTGTTGCCAGCCAATGGATGACGGTCTTGTGGATGAGGATTCCTATGAGTCCGAGTGCGGCTGTGATGAGTGCCATGAGGTTGAGGTTGTCTTTTAGCAGTGGCCAGAGTCCGAACCACAGGAACATTGGCAGTAGTGGTGCGAGGGTGTAAAGGTTGAATGTCCAGTTTGCTCCCTGCATATTCATAAATCCGTTTGCAAAGAGGTCTATGCGTTTGCCGTACAGACAGCTGGCGAGGGAAAAGAGGTTCATGAATCCTATGACATATATTGCTATGGACAGTATCATCCATGGGTTTATGTCGTAGAGAAAGATGACCGGTATGGTGAGTGTGGTGGTGATGGCACTCAGTATCATCTGCGTATAATATTTCGTTTCAAGCAATGTCTGTACCCCTACAGGCTTGCTCTCCAGACCGTGGAAGTAGTTGGCTTCAACTCCGAAGCCTAACGTGCCGAAGAGCATCGGTGAGAAGAAAATTCCCATGAAGATGTATTCCCATGCAACGAAGTCCATCAAACCGTCTTCTCCTCCCAACTGTGGTACATAAATATATGTCATGGCTGTGAAGAAGAGTCCCATCAGCATCATAGCCCGTACGCGTTTTGCCCTCATGATGACGAGGAACTGCAGGCTTATGTAGGACATGCGTGCAACGCTCTTGACGGTGCTGATGGATATCTTGCTTTCGTTGTACCGATGCAGATGAAAGAGATAGTAATAGAGTGTGACGATTGCTGCTATGTTTGCTATCCATATTGGCATGAAGATGACAGCGAGGATATAGAAGAACAATATCGTCCACACACCTGCCTTGTATTCCCATCCTTTTGCTTTGCGCAACGACATGACGCTGATGCCGTTGATGTAGCAGGTGGAGAACAGGGTGATGATAGCGATTGTGGCTACGTACCATGGCATGATGACAAAGCATACTGGTGCGATGAGCAACGGGAAGAACCAGTTGTTGAAGTCGATGAGGTTGGCGAGCATGAGAAACCTGTTCCAGTGCTTTTCACTGATGGGTTTGGTCTTTACATAGTCGTCCATGATGCCTCTGTCGTGTTTGAACAGCCAACTTGCCATGAAGTCGAGGATGATGATGCTGAGGCACAATGGCTTTATCATGCTCCATGCTGAGCCTGTCTGCAGGAGTGCGATGTATTCCTGCCCAAACTCATATCCAATGAACATGAACATCCATGCTATCATGATGAAATATGCTTCTGCAATGAATGTCATCCATCGGAAGTTGCGGCGTTTCTGCTTGAGGTAGATTTTGAATAGTTCGTGTGTCATGTTGAGATGTGTATGGACTAGGGCTAGGATATCTAAGATATTCTAGGATTTCTAGTTTTTCTAGGTTAATGGTCAACGGCTTGTATTTTATTTATTTCTTCTTCGGTTTTTGTGAGTTTGTCTTTACATGCTTTGATGAGTTCCTGTGCGTGCTTGATGTTTGCACTCATTTCATCAATGTCCAGTTCGCCATTTTCTATCTTGTTGACGATGGATTCAAGTTCTTTTATACATTCTTCGTATTTCATTTCTATTTACGGTTATGCGGTTATACGGTTATGCGGTTATACGGTTATGCGGTTTTACGGTTGCTTTAAACTTTTAAACCTTTATCAATTATTTATTTTGTTTCTGTGACTGTAGATACGATGCTACCGTCATGAAATAGGGTTTCTATTCTGTCGCCTTCCTTTATCTCTGTTGCACCTTTGATGATTTTGCCGTTCAATGCCGTCATGGTGTAACCACGACGGAGCAATAGGGTGGGGTCGAGGCTGTCGAGGTGTTGTGAGGTGAGTTCCAACTGATGACGCTGACGTTCAAAGAAGAAACGTATTGCTTCACGAAGCCTGTTGGCTTGGATGGTCAATGTCTGTTCTGCAGTCTTCAAGGCTTGCTTGCCATAGTTGTTGACGACCTGTGATGCATGGTCGAGAAAGGCGTCTGTCCTTGCCAAATTGTCGATGAGCAATTCTGCAGCTGCTGTCGGTGTCTTCACCCTTGTATGGGCGATGAAGTCGAGTACGGTGTCGTCACGTTCATGTCCTATGCCTGTGATGATAGGGAACGGCATCTGTGCTGCAAAGGCTGCAAGACGGTATGAGTCGAAGCCGACAAGGTCGCTGGTTGCTCCTCCACCACGTATTATCACTATGGCATCAAAGACCTCTTCACGTATTGCATCCAGAGCAGCGATGACAGAATCTTCAACATTCTCTCCCTGCATGGTAGCCTCAAAGAGTTCCAGATGGAAGGTGTAACCATACGGATTGTTCTGTATCTGATGGCAGAAATCACCGTAGCCAGCGGCATGAGGACTGGACACTATTGCGATGTGCTGTGCGAATATGGGCAGTTCAAGAGCTTTGTTCATCTCTGCAAGACCTTCATCAACTAGTTGGCGGATAATCTGCTGTCTGCGGCGTGCCATGTCGCCGATGGTGTATGATGGGTCTATGTCGCTCACTACCCATGAGAATCCAAATGATTCATGGAAATTAGGATATACAGATAGTAACACCTTCATCCCCATGGCAGGGTGACTCCCTGTGGCTTCCATGAAATCCATCTTCAGTTGTGTCCACACGTCAGCCCATACGATGGCTTTCGCCTTAGCACGTGGAATGTTACTATCGTCTTCCTTGTCTATTAGTTCTAGATAGCAATGACCGCCACGCTCACTTATGGAGGCTATCTCTGCCTGCACCCAATATTCTCCGTCAAGAGCCTTTGTCAATGCTTTCCTGACGAGAGTGTTGAGTTCGTATAGTGTGAACGTTTTCATCGGAATGTTATCTATTCAGTTCTATTATCTCCAAGTCTTTGAATGTACTTCCGTCAATAGTAAGACGGACAAGTGTGCGTTGTTGCTGCCATCCACTCAAGCCAGCAGCTCCTGGATTTATATGCAAGAGGTTAAGAGACTTATCGTATTTTACTTTCAGTATGTGTGAATGACCGCTGATGAAAAGTTGCGGTGGATTGGCATAAATGCGGCGTATGATGCTTGCATCGTATTTTCCAGGATAACCTCCAATATGTTTCATCAGTATGTCTGCATCCTCACACTTCCAACGAAGAATCTCAGGATATACACGTCTTACGTCGCCTCCATCGATATTTCCATGTACTGCACGTAGCGGACGAATCTCGTTCAGTCGGTCGGCAAGTTCCATGCTGCCGATGTCACCAGCGTGCCATATCTCGTCGCAGGATTCAAAATATCGTAAATACTTATCATCCCAAAATGCGTGAGTATCGCTGATAATGCCGATTCGTTTCATTTGTTGATATTCAGTTTCTTTTCGATGAAATCGAATAATAGTTCCGCCGTGGTCTCAAGTCCTAAGGCACATGAGTTGATGCAGATGTCATAGTATTCCTTTGCACCCCATTTCTGTCCTGTGTAGAAGTTGTAATACTTTGCTCTGCGTTTCTCTCCATTGATGATGATGCGTCGTGCCTCATTCTCCGTGCATACGTTGCGCATCATGACCTGATGTATCTTATATTCCATGTCGGCATGAATAAAGATGCGTACGATGTTCTGATGCTCGCGCAAAACGTAATCCATACCTCGTCCGACAAATACACAACAGTGTTGTTCGGCTTCTTTTAAAGCAACCTCACTCTGGAATTTGAACAAAGAGCCTTGAGAAACTTCATCGCTGTAATAGTTTGACGGACCTAAGATAGGAATCTTGTTGAAGATGAGGTTGTGCAACCTGCTATGATGCTCGTCATGGTCATGAAACAGTTTCTCGCTGAAACCGCTTTCTTTTGCAGCCATGGTAAGAATCTCCTTGTCGTAGAGGTTGCAGTTGAAGTGTTCGGCAATCTTTTGGGCTATGACACCGCCACCACTGCCAATCTCTCTTCCTACTGTAATGGAAAATAGATTATTCATATCTCTTGAATTTGTTTTTGTAGATAAAGAAAATAATTGCCGTCATCACCGAAGACAGGATATCCGACAGCGGAATGGCATACCATATACCGTTCAGCTGGAAGAACCATGGCAGTATGATAAGTCCTGGCAAAAGGAAGATAAGTTGTCTTGTCAGCGATAGGAAAATGGATATCTTTGCCATACCTATGCTCTGGAAGAAGTTTGTTGTCACCATCTGAAATCCGATGATAGGGAAAGTACAGTTGTACAATATCATAGCAGGTGTGGCAATGACGATGAGTTCCTTGTCACTGGTGAAGAGTCTTACACATTGTTCAGGCATGAGTACACCGAAACAAAATGCAATGCAGCATACAATGGTGGCAAGGATCATAGTGTAATAATATACTTTCATCAGACGGGAAATCTGCTGAGCACCGAAGTTGTATCCTGCGATGGGCTGCATACCTTGATTCAATCCCATAACAATCATGGCAAAGATGAAGCCAATGCGGTTGACGATGCCATAAGCACCTACTGCGAGGTCGCCACCATAATGGAACAGTCCTTTATTCACAAAGATGACGACAATACAAGCACAACAGTTCATGAGGAACGGTGCAAGTCCTATGGACAAGATGTCCTTGACGATATTGTTCTTGAGTCGGTATATTCCTTTTTTGAAATGTATTATCTCGTTCTTATTAGAAAATATCTTCAGTTGCCAGCACATACATGAAACCTGTGCCAGTATCGTAGCCAGTGCCGCGCCTCTTATTCCCCACTCGAAGATGAAGATAAACAGTGGGGCAAGGATGACATTGATGAGTACCGTAATTATAGTACAGTACATTGAAAATTTCGGTTTGCCGATGGAACGTAACAGTGCATTCTGCCCAAAGTATATATGTGTGAATGCGTTGCCGAGGAGAATTATCTGCATATAATCGCGTGCATACGGCAGTGTGTTGTCGGAAGCACCAAAGAAACGGAGTATCGGGTCAAGGAAGATGAGACATACCGCCATGAAGATTACTCCTGTCAGGATGTTGAGTACGAGACAGTTTCCAAAAATGTTACCTGCAGTGGAATAGTCTTTTTGTCCCAAACGTACTGATAGAATCGTGGATGCACCTACGCCAATCATCGCTCCGAATGCTGCGCTGAGGTTCATTAGCGGGAATGTGATTGCAAGACCGGAGATGGCGAGAGCACCAACCTTCTGTCCTATGAAGATGCTGTCGATGGTGTTATACAATGACGATGCTGTCATCGCTATTATGGCAGGTAACGCATATTGCCATAATAGTTTACCTATCGGTTTCGTGCCGAGTTCCAGTGTGGCTTGTTTACTATTCATTACCTATTAGCATACATGTCTTCGTAGTACTTTTCATAAGCACCAGAAGTGATGTTGTCAAGCCATTCCTGATTGTCCAGATACCATTGGACAGTCTTTTCAATGCCTTCTTCAAATTGTAGTGATGGTTCCCAGCCGAGTTCTCTCTGCAGTTTTGATGAGTCTATGGCATAACGCAAGTCATGACCAGCACGGTCGGTAACGTATGTTATGAGGTCGAGGTCTTCACCTTCTTTGCGTCCCAGCAATCTGTCTGTAGTCTTTATCAGTACCTTTATTATATCAATGTTTTTCCATTCATTGAAACCACCAATGTTGTACGTCTCTGCAATCTTTCCGTTATGGAAGATGACGTCAATGGCACGTGCGTGGTCAACGACATACAGCCAGTCGCGCACATTCTCACCCTTGCCATAGACTGGCAATGGTTTGCGATGACGTATGTTATTGATGAACAGCGGTATCAGTTTTTCAGGGAACTGGTAAGGACCGTAGTTGTTGGAACAGTTTGTCACTATTGTAGGCAGACCATACGTGTCGTGGAATGCACGTACGAAATGGTCTGACGAAGCCTTACTTGCAGAATAAGGAGAATGTGGCAGATATTTCAGGTCCTCAGTAAAGAATTCTTTTCCATAAGCCAGATGATGTTCACCGCTTGAAGCCTTCGTTGTGAATGGAGGTTCGATACCTTCTGGATGTGTCATCTGCAGAGCACCATATACTTCATCGGTACTGATATGATAGAAACGTTTGCCTTCCCAACGTTCAGGCAATGCTTCCCAGTATAGTTTTGCAGCCTGTAACAAGGTTAGGGTACCCATTACATTTGTGCGTGCAAACGTGAACGGGTCTTTGATAGACCTATCCACATGGCTCTCTGCTGCAAGATGTATTATGCCATCAACATGTTCCTTCTGCATAAGAGCATACATGGTGTCGAAATCGCAGATGTCAGCCTTGACAAACATATAATTCGGCATCCCTTCTATATCCTTCAGGTTTTCGAGGTTGCCGGCATACGTCAACTTATCGACGTTGATGATTTTGTACTCTGGGTATTTGTTTACGAATAGTCTTACTACATGACTGCCAATGAAACCGGCTCCACCGGTAATGATAATACTTCTTTTCATTATTTTGCTTTTTGTGCAAAATTAAAAAAAAAATCTTAATCGTGAATGTTTTTTATAAATAAATCACTACCTTTGCAATCGCTTGCGGATATAGCACATCGGTAGTGCATTGGCTTCCCAAGCCAAGGAGGCGGGTTCGACTCCCGTTATCCGCTCTTTATTTGGTATAGAATTTTGGCATGTATCTGTGTACGCAAATTTTTTAAGAGACACAAGGCCAAGGTAAGATTTCATTGGATCATTTTGTAAACAAAAAAACAATTCCTGATAATTGTTTTGTGAATTTTGGGGTTGTGCGTATGGGGTATTAGAACTCCTAATAAATGGTGGAAAAAGTAAATTTTGACTCAAAATTGATATAATAAATGTGGGTGGTTCGATTTTTACATTATTTTGCACATATTTTATAATGAGTAGTTAAAGACTTTGGTAATTTTGCCTTGTAATTAATTTTTTTATATAAAATGAAACAACAATTGTGCCTATAATGAAAAACGAGAACTGTAACAAAAACTAAAAAAAACCAAAACAAAATGAAGAACAAAAAATTACAATCACATTGGCTCATGGGCTGTATGGCATGTCTTGTGTTCATGATGTTCTCTTGCAGTAGCGACAGCGAAGAAGTGAACCCATTTGATCCGAGTAAGCCTATAGTTTGTGAGTCGTTCTATCCAAGTGGCGGGCCAATTTCTACACAGGTTATACTGAAAGGTTCCAACTTTGGATCAGACAAAAATGCCATACGTGTATTTTTCAATGCAAAGGAAGCTCCTGTGATTAATGTGAACAAAGACCATATTTTGGTTCTTGCTCCACGTCTCCCTGGTGAGAATGTGAAGATTAAGGTTTGCATCGGTGACAAGGAGTCAACGTTTGACGGAGAGTTTGATTACCAAATTCAAACTAACGTCAGTACTATCTGTGGTGGAGACGCAAGTGCACAGACCAACCCGGGTGCTATTACGAATCTTTCTGAAGCACAGTTTAATTCAAGTCTTAATGGTGGTATTTGCGTTGACAAGGTTGGCAATATTTATTTCGAGATTGATAGTCACAACAGCAGTTTCCTCCGTTACGTTGCAAATCTTGAGTCAGGCAAGCTTGTGTTGATTGAGGAGCTGGGCGTTTTTCTAACAACTCCAATAGTTGTTTATGATGATGTTAACGACCGCGTATATCACATGCAGACAAACATTGCTAATAATGAGTTTTGGTACTATGACCCGAATAACAACTTTGCTCAGCTTGGTAAGGCTAACGTGACATACGATGATACCAAATACCTTGTTGATGGTATGGGTATCTGGAATGCACGTCGTGCTGCCGCAATGTGCCCTGCTGATGGTAAATTTTATTCAAGAGTGCTCGGTGGTGATTTCTACAGCTTTGACCCTGTTACTGCCACTGGCAATCGTCTAACTCTTGTGTACAACAGGGCAAACGGTCAGCCAGAAGGCACGCCTATTGATACGAAGGATGGAGAGACGTTCGGTATGGTATTCGACAAAAACAATCCTACGATTCTTTACTACACCAATTCAAGTCAGAATTGCATCTACCAGTTGGATGTGGCCACTTGTAAGATAAGCATACTGACAGGTCGTGCATCCATGACAGGAGCAGGCCATCTTGATGGTACGCTTGCACAAGCTCAGTTTAACGATCCTCGTGGAATGGTAAAGGATAGCGAAGGCAATCTTTACGTCTGCGACGCAGGTAATCACTGCATACGCAAAATAAACATTTCAACAGGTTACGTGTCAACAGTAGCAGGTTTGCCTCAGCAGCCAGGTTATGTTAATGGTACAAGTGAAGTGGCAAAATTCAATAGACCAATCGGAATCTGCATTGACAAGGATGATATTCTCTATATTGGCGACTGCGACAACCATGCTATTCGCCGTTTAGCTATAGAATAATTAATATGCAGCTAATCGTAATAAAACTAAACAAATTATTGTAAATGAAAAAATATCTTTCACTCATATTTATGCTTGTGTTGGCTATGCAGCCAGTATTTGCACAGGATGAGAAATCGTTTACAGCCAAGGGTGTGGTAGTGGATGCCAACAACGAACCGATCATGGGTGCTACCGTGGTGATACAGGACAAACCAGGTGTAGGTTCCGTTACCGACCTTGATGGTAATTTCTCAATAAAAGTAAAGATGTATGACAATCTAATGATTACATACATTGGTTATGAACAGGCATCACACCGTATTACAAAAGAAGGCGAGAACATAAAGATCGTCCTTCAAGAAAAAGGTATTGATGTAGATGAAGTAGTGGTTGTAGGTATGGGCTCGCAACGTAAAGTCAGTCTTGCTGGTGCCATCACAACCGTTAAACCAGTAGAGTTAGACAAGCCTGCCACAAACATCGTTAACACACTGGCGGGTCGTGTTGCAGGTGTTATTGGTGTACAAAGCAGTGGTGAGCCTGGGAAAAATATTTCTGAGTTCTGGGTACGTGGTATTGGTACATTCGGTGCAAACAGCTCTGCGCTCGTTCTTATTGATGGACTTGAGGGTGATCTTAGTCAGGTTGAGCCAGCCGATATAGAAAGCTTCTCTGTACTGAAAGATGCATCTGCAACTGCAGTGTATGGTAACCGTGGTGCTAATGGTGTTATCATCGTAACAACAAAACGTGGTCTTGAGCAGAAACTCCGCATTACTGCGCGTGCAAACTATACTATATCTCATTTGAAGCGTGTTCCTGAATACCTTGATGCCACACGATATGCAGAACTGGCCAACGAGGCTGCAGTGCAATCCTCAATGCCTCCTGTTTACAGTGACGTTGAAATGGATATCCTGCGTTATAACCTTGACCCCGACCTTTATCCAAATGTAGATTGGCAGAATGAACTCCTGAACAAGAATTCCTTCCAGCAGACATATTATGTAAGTGCTCAGGGGGGTGGCTCTATTGCTCGTTATTTTGCTTCTCTTGGCATGTCGGATGAATCTTCTGCATATAAGATGGCTGATGATAGTCCATATAAGAATGGTGTAGGTTATCAGACTTTCAATTTCCGAATGAATCTGGATATAAATCTCACTAAGAGCACGAAGGTTTATCTTGGTGGAACTAGTTACGTATCAATTAATGACCGCCCAAGTATGGGTAATGGTTTCAGTTCTATCAGCATGACTGACTGGATATGGTCTTCACAGGCAAAGACAACTCCTGTTATGTATCCACTTCGATACTCAAATGGTTATCTTCCAGCGACTAACGATGGTGATGAGATCTCTCCTTACGTATTGCTGAACTATACAGGTACTACTCGTCAGCAGAATTATCGTAACATGGTAACGATAGCTGTTGATCAGGATTTGGCAATGATTACAAAGGGACTTCGTGCAAAGATCCAAGGTTCATTCGACAATCAGTCGATGTATGGTGAAAGTCGTTATAAGATGCCTGCACTCTATATGGCAACAGGTCGTAACTCAGCAGGTGACCTTATTTTGTCCAACCGTGTTGTTTCCAAGAGCGTAGGCTATGATAGTTCTTCGTGGGCATGGCGTAAGTGGTATTTCGATGCAAATATCAACTATGACCGCAAGTTTGATGAACACAGTATCGGTGCTTTACTCTTCTATTATTGCCAGGATACAAGTGAGTCAGGTGCATCCAACAGTATGAATGCTATTCCAAAGCGATATCAGTCACTTTCCGGTCGTCTTAACTATGGATTAAAGGATACATACTTCATAGATGCAAACTTCGGTCTCACAGGTTCTGAGAACTTCCAGCCAGGCAGGCAGTATGGTTTCTTCCCATCTGCTGCTATCGCTTGGATTCCTACACAATATGAGTTTGTTCAGAAGGCAGTGCCATGGCTCTCATTCTTAAAACTGCGTGCATCCTACGGTATTGTAGGTAATGACCAGATCGCTTCAACACGTTTCCCATACATCACACTCATAAATGAGAGTGCTGGAACAACCACATGGGGTGGTGTAGGCATCCTCAGCGAGAGCCAGGTTGGTGCTGACAACCTTGTTTGGGAGAAAGCGAAAAAGTTCGACATAGGTATGGATCTCCACCTCTTTAATGACAAATTCACAGTAACTCTTGATTACTTCCATGATCGTCGTGATGCTATTTTCCAGCAGCGTACACAGGTCCCTACATACGTAGGTCTTACAAGTATGCCATACGGTAACGTGGGTAGCATGAAGAGCTGGGGTGGTGATGGAAACTTTGAGTTCTTCCAGAAGTTCGGCAAGGATTTCTTTCTTACTCTTCGTGGCAACTTTACATTATCAAAGAACAAGATTCTCAACTGGGAAGAAGCACGCCAGCCATATCCATACCTTGAGAAGAATGGCTTTGCAAACAATGTACAGCGTGGTTTCATAGCACTGGGATTGTTTGAATCACAGGAGGAAATAGACATGAGCCCTTCACAGTTCGGTACAGTTCTTCCTGGTGACATTAAGTACAAGGATGTCAATGGCGACGGCGTTATCAACGATGATGATAAAGTGCCTCTCTTCGCATACTCTGGTATTCCTCAGTTTATGTATGGCCTTGGATTCTCTGCTGAGTACAAAGGCTTTACTCTCAACGTGTTGTTCAAAGGTACAGGACATAACTACTTTCTCTATGGCGGTAGCAATGGTGAAAACTTCGATGGCTACATGCCATTTAATAGGGGCTATCAAGGAAATGTGCTCGCTATTGCCTATGACCAGAATAATCGTTGGACATCAGCAGAGTACTCTGGAGACCCTTCAACCGAGAATCCTAATGCTCGTTTCCCACGCTTACATTATGGGAACAGTGTCAACAACACTAAGCCATCTACATTCTGGAAAGGTGATGCACGCTATCTGCGTCTGCAGGAAGTCAGCTTGAATTATAGGCTGAAGGCACCTTTCATACACAGCATAGGCATGCAGTCTGTTGATATCCAGCTTTTGTGCGAGAATCTTGCCGTTTGGGATTCTGTTAAGATATATGACCCAGAACAGGCTACGTCATGCGGTCGTGCATATCCTCTTACCGGACGCTACTCATTGCAATTGCACCTAAACTTCTAAATATAAGAAAGGAATAAAGATATGAAAAAGATATTATTGTTTTCTTCATTAATAGCAATAATGCTTGGAATGGGCAGCTGTGGCGATTATTTGAATGTTGACAGCTATTTCGCTGATACCTTCCGCGAAGACTCAATTTTTGCTAATAAATATAATATTACACGCTATTATAATGGTGCCGTAAGTCTTCTGCCAAAAGAAGGTGGACTCTGGCACTATGGTAGCACTCCTGGACTTACAGGCAGTGATGAAGCAGTATCATGTGGAACATGGAATGGTGGTTTTCTCGATATTCAGTATTCTGGTACAATGCTCACCACAAACCAGGTTACAGCATCATCAATGTCAGGTTGGACATGGGACTTTAACGTGTGGGAACCATGCTACAAGATTGTGCGTAAATGCAACATATTATTGTCAAATATTAGCGCTGTTCCTGACATGAATAGTATTGAAAAGATGCAGTTCCGTTGTCAGGTGCGTTTCCTCCGCGCTTATGCATATTATTGGATTCTCCGTAATCAGGGCCCTTTTGTGATTCTTGGTGATGAGATACTCAGTAGCAACGAGAATACAGAGTATTACTCCCATTCAAGAAATACTATGGATGAGTGCGTGGATTATATCTGCACCGAATTAACCGAGGCTGCGGAATATATGGCAGAGGAACATAATCAGAATGAGTTGTATGCTCCAACAAAGGGCGCAGCACTTGCTCTTGCAGCACGCATCCGCCTGACTGCAGCATCCCCTTTGTATAATGGCGGAACAGCCGCAAGCCGTTACTTCAGTGATTTCAAGCGCAAGTCCGATGGCGAATACTATGTCTCACAGACATACGATGAACGCAAATGGGCAGTCGCAGCAGCGGCGGCCAAGAAAGTGATAGACATGAAGCGCTACGAACTATACACTGTACCTGCTGACCAGTACACCGTTGAACTTCCAGCAAACGTACCATCAGAAGAATATCCTAATGGTGCCGGTGGCATTGATCCGTTCCGTTCATATTCCGAGCAGTTTACAGGTGAGGCAGTAGCCATGACAAACCCTGAACTCATTTGGGGAACTACAGACGGAGTCAATGACCAACTTGCTAATCATTTCCCAATGACTCTTGGCGGATGGGGCGCAATGAGTGTGCCACAGCGTATGGTTGACTATTTCTATATGGTTGACGGCAGGGACATTAAGAACGCAAGTGCAGAATATCCATACAACAATCGTCCTTATGACAACACGTGTATAACTCAGGCTGACAAGACTTTGTCAAAGAACTATGTTCTCAAGGGAGGCACGTATGCTGCTTATGATAACCGTGAGCCACGCTTCTATGCCAATATCGGTTTCTCAAACCGCCTTTGGAAAATGTCTTCTACTAATGTTACAGGTAAGCATGACATCCAGGTGACATACTTCCGTGGTGGCAATAATGGCCCTCAACTTTCTACGAACAACGTCTATTGCACAACAGGATACGTCTGCACCAAGTACGTACATCCTACGGATGCATTGTCAGGTGAGAGCGCACGTACAATTACAAAGGTGCTTCCACTTATCCGCTATGCAGAAGTACTTCTCACCTATGCTGAAGCACTTAACCACCTTACAAAGGAATGGGATATTGACGGCATCAAGGTTAGCCGCAATACTGAAGAGATAAAGAGTGCATTCAATCGAATCCGCTATCGTGCAGGACTTCCTGGCGTCAGCGATGAGGAACTTGCCGATGTCGAGACATTCGACAAGATTGTTCAGCGTGAACGTGCCATTGAACTGTTCCACGAAGGTCATCGTTTCTACGACATACGCCGTTGGGGTATTGTTGAACAGCTTGAGAAAGAACCGCTCACAGGTCTTAATGTCAATCTCGGAGAATGGAACGGATTCTATCAGCCATGCGTCATTCAGCACTCAGCAATACGCGAGCGTGTATGGAAAGACAAGATGATTCTCTTGCCACTTAACCTTAATGAGGTGCGTAAGGCTCCAACGCTTGACCAAAACCCGGGTTGGGAGAAGTAATGTAATATAAAAAGAAGAATACAATGAAAATAAAGAATATCATAAATTATTGCTGGCTCATTACTACCGGCACTATGGCACTGACTGCATTTACGTCATGCGAAACGAAGTTCTATGAAGAGGAACAGTATCGCAAGGAGGTATATATTGTCAGTGGTGATGAAAATATCTTCGGGCAGGAATATGCATTCGGAAAAGAGTCTGTAGGCTACATATCTATATATGTTGGAGGCACCACAGCCATCGATGAGAATGTGGACGTTGAGCTTGAACTTTATCCACAAGCCTTACGCTCCTACAATCAGCGCATATATGGTGAGAACTATGCCAGCTATGTACAGCAGCTTGCCCCGGAGAATTATGTAATAGAGAATTGGAAGGTAACGATTTCCAAAGGTAATTCGAAACCATACGTAATGTTGCCTATCAAAGTGAATGTATCTAATCTCATTGATGGCGAGGAATATTATATTCCGCTCCGAATCAAGTCTGTTTCCAAATACATGATTTCACCTACGCGTCGTGTGGTTCTTTTCCGCATCTACGTGAAGAATGACTATGCTACGTCCAAGTCCAACAGCTATTATAACATGGCTGGTCTAGAGCAGATATATACAGAGACTAGTGGCATCTTCACGCCCGACGGCCCAGGTACAGGTATGAATTCGACAAAGCTGCTTAAACCGACAGGTGAGACATCTGTACGTATGATGCCTGGTGCTTTGGTAAGTGCGAATGAAACTGATGAACGCAACAAGAATATCGTTCTTACTGTTCATCCTGATGAGATTATAGATGTACCAGTTCTTGACGAGGGAATACCAACAGGTCAGTACCTAAAACGTCAGAAGGTAACTGTTGCAAGTTGGGATTACTCCAGTAGCTCTGTAGTTGTTGGTGATATTGAAGGCGAGCAAAGCTATTATGATCCAGAAACCAAGACTTTTACCATCAATTACCGTTACAGACTCTCAACAGAGAAGAAGTGGCATTTTATGTATGAAGTTTTATCACCTTTGAAACAATAAAAGTGTGAAGTTATGAAAAAGAATCATATAAATATTATATTTGGCCTCTCATTGTTGGTTGCATCATTTACTGCATGTAACGACTATCAAACTACTGCCATAGACTACGAGGCCCCTGAGGCTGATAAGGAAATAGATCCTACACCTCCTTCTGTTGACCCTTCATGGCAGCTTAAAGTTGTGTCCAATAATGGTCAATTTGATAAGCGCGTATTTGTATATGAGGATAAATTGTACAATGCCCTGTTTTCTACAACAAAGGGCTGGACAGGCGGTGACATCGTCTTCTCATACCGCATGCCTAACAATAGGATAGTGTGGGGAGCAAGGGACAGCTTCTTTGGCGTAGTGGATGCAGATACACGTGCGCGTCAGTCAAATGCAAACACAGTGCGTACTACACTGCTTGTACAGTCTGGAGACGTTAATAATCCTAAGCAGGGCGACCTATATGCTCTGAATGATCTCGTACAGACGGATGACCCGACAGCGAAAACATATTACAATGGCGTGGAAATCATGCCGTCAAGCAAGTCAAACCGCAGATATTATCCGCTACTTGCCAATTTCCTCAACGGACAGATGCATGTGCTTTATGGATATTATGGCACAACCCCAACTGCTCCACGATATTCAACGGCACTTGTGGATTATACTCTTACAGGGAATCCTGGCGATGCAGGCTATCTGCATGTTGACAAGACAAACACTGAACTCAATTCCAATACGCTGACGTTTGAGCATAGCCAACTTGTGAATAACGATGGCTACACTTACATGTATGCTTCAAATGTGCTCAACAGTAATAGTCAGGTACTTGTGTCACGTTTAGCAAATAACGACTACAACAGCCAGCTTGAGTTCTGGGTTCTCAATACCGAAGGTCAATTCGAATGGGTTACGGAAATGCCTGACTCAAAGCTTGCCGCACCTCGTTCCAACGTACTTGCGGATAATGGTAGCTGCCAGAATCCACAGGCTATCAAGAGCGGTGATTATTATTACATCATCGGACAGCAGTACAAGGATGCGAATGTTGTGTATATTTGGCGCTCCAAGACTCCTTACGGACCGTTTGCCGAGCAGAAGACTCTGTTTGTCGTTCCTGCATCTGTTGATAAATTGGGTAACCGTAAATATTCTGCACTGACGCGAGTAGTGCTTCATTATGCCTTGTCTAGACAAGGCGAACTAGTATTCTCCACTTCACAGACAGCCTCATCAAATGCTGATAACTTCACATATCCTGGAAGTGCTGATTACGTACGCCCATATTTCTATCGCATATACAACTGGGAAAGCATATACGAAGAGTAAAATCTTCGTTACTCAACATATCTATGAATGTCAGGACTCATGAGTATAAGTTGCGATACAGTTCAGGAAACGAGACCTGGACATATGGCTCCTTTTGCCTCCGTTCATAGTTTATATATCTCTTGTAATTCCTTATCTGCAATGAAACATCCTAAATGCTTAAAAGTATCCATTGTACTGGTTGCTATCCTCTTCACCTTAAATGCCAATGCGAAAGATGTAAAGGTTACATCTCCCGATGGAAGGATATCTGTTTTGATTTCTGATGCAGGTGGCAGTTTGTCTTATTCCGCATCTCTTGACGGTGAAAAACTGTTCTCTCAAACAGGCCTTATGGTAAAGTTGCAGAATAAATCAATTGGTGCTAAAATCAAGATAAAATCAGTCAAGCTCTCAAGTGTTAACGAGATACTTAGACTAACGGTTCCTGTAAAGCAGTCGAGCATCACCAATTGTTACACGAAAGCAGCCCTTTCTATGAGTGAAAGGTTCGCTATTGAATTTCGGATTTTCAACAATGCCGTTGCATATCGTTTCATACTGAATGAAAAGGACTCAATCAACATAGTTGATGAAACGTTCAATCTCAAGCCTGCAGGTGAAATGACAGTGCATTTCCAGCCGACCGGAGGATGGGGAAGTGGATCAGAATCACCTTACATAAGTTGTATGCTGAAGGAATGGAAATACGAGCACGATATGTCCGTACTGCCAATGGCACTTTCCTCAACAAAACGTGATTTGCATCTCCTTATCTCCGAAAGCGACCTCCGTGACTATGCTGGGCTTTACATTAAGGGCAACGGTGACAAGGACTGCCTTTCCGGAAACCTTGTGCCATATTACAAAAAGTGGGAACTCTTTTGGGATAGAGGCACAGAGATAAAGGAACTTGCGCCATACGCCGTGCGTACCATAGGAAAGCGTTCACTCCCATGGCGATACGTTGTCATTGCCGATTCCAAGGGAATACTTGAGCAGACGCTTACCGCACAGCTTGCCGGTAAGTGCGAGATTGACGACACAAGCTGGATAAAACCGGGTCAGGTGTCATGGGACTGGTGGAATTGCAAGTCCATATATGGCCCCGATGTTAACTTCAAACCTGGCTGTAACACAGAGACTTACAAGTATTATATAGACTTTGCTGCCAAGTATGGCATCAAGTACATTATCATGGACGAAGGCTGGGCCAAAGGTACATTTGAGCCATTTGAGGCGAATCCTAATCTCGACCTTCATGAATGTATAAGATACGGAAAGCAAAAGGGCGTAGGAATTATACTCTGGCTTACGTGGATATGCGTTGAACGCAACCTTGACAAGATATTCGAAACATACGAAAAATGGGGCATAGCTGGTACCAAGATTGATTTCATGGACCGTCAGGATCAGTGGATGATTAACTGGTATGAGCGTACTATCAAGGAAGCTGCGAAGCATCATCTTGTCGTTGACTTCCATGGCGCCATGAAACCTGCCGGCCTTGAGATACGCTATCCTAATCTTTTAGCATACGAGGGTGTCCGCGGATTGGAGCAAATGAGTGGCTGTCAGCCAGATAATACGTTGTTTATTCCTTTCCTGCGTAATGCTGTCGGACCTGCCGACTTTACCCCAGGCGCAATGATTAATACCCAGCCGGAGTACGACAAATGGTCTAATCAGAACCCGTCTGCCGTTGGCACACGTGCTTATCACATGGCTCTCTTTACTGTTCTGGAAACAGGCACGCAGATGCTGGCTGACTCTCCTACGCAGTACTATAAGAATCCTGATTGCATCGACTTCCTGAGTAAAGTGCCAGTTACGTGGGATGAGACTCATGCCATTGAGGCAAAGTTCGGTGAGTATCTCATTATTGCCAAGCGTCATGGGCAGAAGTGGTTCGTGGCAGGCATCTGCAACGGCAAGGAGAAGGTCCGCCAGTTTAATGTTCCACTCACATTCCTTGCATCAGGCGCACATCAGATGACCATTTTCACCGACGGTTTCAATGCCGGTGAGCAGGCGATGGATTATCGTCGTGAGGTCAAGAGTGTTACAAACACTGATGTGCTGAATATAAAAATGGTACGTAATGGCGGTTTTACTGCCGTGATTGAATAACAAGAAACTAAATAAAACAATATACTTTATGAATATAAAATCACTCGTATTAGCCGCAGCCGTGATATTGGCTCCAAACACAATGTTTGCAAAGGCTGCAAACAAGACAACCTCATTGGTAGATTATGTTAACACGCTTCAAGGCACGAATTCCAATTTCGGATTGTCGCATGGTAATACTTTCCCTGCAACTGCCATGCCTTTTGCGCAACATATGTGGACACCACAGACTGGACCTAACGGTGAGGGTTTCAAGTATCTCTATTCTGCTGATGAAATCCGTGGTTTCGGACAGTCCCACCAATGCTCTCCATGGGTTAGCGACTATTCTGTATATACCTTCTTTCCTGAAACAGGTAACCTTGTAGTTGACCCTAATAAACGTGGTGCAAAGTTCTCGCACGATAACGAAACGGGCAAGCCTCACTATTATTCAGTAAAGTTCAACAATGGTGTACAGACAGAGTTTGCACCTACGGAACGTGGTGTACACTTCCGTTTTACTTATCCAAAGACTGACAATTCATGGCTCATTATCGATGGCTATAATGGCGACAGCGAGATAGAAATTGATCCTGCGGCACGTCAGGTGCGCGGATGGGTGCACAATCACCGTTTCTGTAACCATGGTGAGAATTTCTATAACTATTTCATCATCCAGTTCGATCAGCCTTTTGCTGACTATGGAACGTGGGAGAACCGCAATAATAAGACGTTTGCAAAGGAGTGCAATGGCAAGGGTGATGGATATGGAGCATACCTGAAGTTCAAGAAGGGTGCAAAAGTTCAGGCAAAGGCAGCGTCTTCATATATCTCTCTTGATCAGGCCCGCTTGAACCTTAACCGCGAACTTGGCAAGGACAAGAGCATTGAACAAACAAAGAAACGTGGTCGCGAAACATGGGAGAAGGTACTCTCACGCATAGTTGTGGAAGGTGGTACTGATGAGCAGATGCGTACATTCTACTCATGTTTGTTCCGTTCCAATCTCTTCTCACGTAAGTTCTATGAGATTCGTGAAGACGGCACACCTTATTATTATAGCCCATACGATGGAAAAATCTATGACGGATATATGTTTACCGACAATGGATTCTGGGATACATTCCGTTCACAGTTTCCTCTGACCAACATACTTCACCCAACGCAACAGGGCCAGTACATGAATGCCCTTCTTGCTGCGCAAAAGCAATGTGGATGGCTTCCATCATGGTCTTTCCCTGGAGAGACAGGTGGCATGTGTGGTAACCACGCAATATCTCTCCTTTCTGATGCCTGGGCAAAGGGCATACGCAACTTTAATCCTGATTCTGCCCTCGTTGCCTATGCACACGAGGCAATGAACAAAGGACCATGGGGCGGTGCCAATGGTCGTGGGGGATGGAAAGAGTACTTTGAGATAGGCTATGTTCCTTTCCCAATGTCACATGGCAGTGTCACCCAGACTCTCGAGTACTGCTACGATGACTGGTGTGCTTATCAACTTGCAAAATCTTGCGGTAATAAGTTCTACGAGCGTGTATTCGCTAAGCAGATGTATAATTACAAGAACCTCTGGGACGGCAATATCGGCTTCTTCCGTGGAAGAGATGCAGATGGTTCATGGACTGAGCCATTCTCAGCTATCAAGTGGGGCGGCCCTTATACTGAAGGTAATGCCTGGCATTATATCTGGTCGGTATTCCATGACGTTGATGGTCTCATTCGCCTGTTTGGCAGTGAGAAGAAGTTCTGCGAGAAGATAGATTCCGTATTCTCAGTTCCAAATATAGTTGACCCAGGTTGGTATGGCGGCAAGATCCATGAGATGGTAGAGATGGAAAACGCCAATATGGGACAGTATGCACATGGTAACCAGCCTATTCAGCACATGACATACCTGTATTCTTATGCAGGACAGCCATGGAAAACACAATATTGGGTTCGCCAGATTATGTCACGCCTTTACAACAGCACTCCTGATGGATTCCCTGGCGATGAAGATCAGGGCGGTATGTCATCATGGTATGTTCTCTCTGCATTGGGTATCTATGCTGTAACACCAGGTACAAACCAGTATGTTATTGGTTCTCCAATATTCCGTAAGGCTACAATTACAATGGAAAATGGAAAGAAGTTTGTCATTGAGGCTAAGGACAACAACCTTGATAACTGCTACATACAGAGTGGCACTCTCAACGGCAGGAATCTTGATAAGAACTATATTACCTATGACGATATGTGGAATGGAGGTACACTATCATTCCAGATGGGACCTCAGCCAAACAAGCAGCGCAATAACACTACCGCGTCTGCACCATACTCAGTTTCAACATGCAAATAAATATTATGAAAAAACACATTATATTGCTATTTTGCTTAATAGCGGCAATGGGTGCCGGGGCACAGGACTATGCCCATAAGGTTAACTCGCTCATAGGCACGAAAGGTGCAGGATTGGCATCAGGACAGTTATATCCTGGTGCTACATATCCTCATGGTATGGTACAGTTTACACCGTCATATTTTGCAAAACATGCCGGATTTGTAATAAACCAAGCCAGTGGAGCTGGGTGCGAGCACATGGGAAATTTCCCAATGTTCCCGATTAACGGCGAGGTGAAGGCGTCTCCTGATATGATACGCAACGCCAAGATAATGGTCAGTGACGAGGAAGGTCACGCAGGCTATTACAAGGCAATGGTAAACCATAACGTTAAGGCCGAGATGACTGTTACAGAGCGTACCGGCATGGCTCGTTTCACATATCCTGAAGGCTCTGCGAAAGGTTCGGTAATAATTGGTGCTGGCATTGCAGGTACGAACATTAAGGAGGCTACTGTAGTAATAACCTCTCCAAGGTCATGCGAGGGCTATGCTGACGGTGGACAGTTTTGTGGTCTGCCAACCCATTATAAGGTTTATTTCTATGCTGAGTTTGATGCAGATTGCATTGAGAAGGGTACATGGAAAAAAACAGAGTTGCATCGAAATGAAACATTCGCAGAAGGGCAGTATTCGGGCGTTTATTTTACGTTTGATACATCTAACGGCAAGCCTTTGCAATACAAGGTTGGAGTCAGTTATGTGTCTGTAGCGAATGCTCGTGCCAATCTCCGCGCAGAGAACGCTGGATGGAACTTTGCTGATATACAGAAAAACGTTGAGAGCAAATGGAATGACGTGCTCTCACTGATTGAAATCAGTGGCGGAACAAAAGAGCGTGAAGAGCAGTTCTATTCCCATCTCTACCGCACATTTATCCATCCAAGCGTATGCAATGACGTTAATGGTGAATACATGGGTGCAGACTTCCAGGTACACAAGACTAACTTCAAACAATATACTCAATTCTCTAACTGGGATACATATCGCACGCAGATACAGCTCTTAGCTATGCTGGAACCAGATGTGGCAAGCGATATTGTGATTTCTCACAAAGACTTTGCTGAACAGTCAGGTGGTTCGTTACCACGCTGGGTGATGGCTAACTGTGAAACAGGCATCATGCAGGGAGACCCTTCTTCTATCCTGATATGTAACGCATGGGCATTTGGCGCACGAAACTATGATCCAAAGCCTATCTTTGAAATAATGAAACGTGGAGCAGAAGTTCCTGGAGCTACTTCACAGGGATATGAAACGCGTCCTCACCTTAAGTCGTACTTAGACAAAGGATATTGTCCTGCTTCCATTCAACTTGAATATACATCTGCCGATTTTGCCATCGCTCAATACTCTTTGTATGCCGTTGGCGACGAGTTCTCATCGTGGAGGTATTTCCATTATGCTCGTTCGTGGAAAAACTTGTATAATCCTGAAACAACATGGCTTTGCTCTCGCAACGAGGATGGCTCATGGAAACACCAAGGCGAAGATTGGCGTGAGGCAACGTATAAGGATTATTTCTGGATGGTGCCATACAATATCAAAGGCTTGATTGATATCATCGGTGGTAAGCAAAAGGCAATAGA
>JAGHTI010000015.1 GCA_018065415.1 Candidatus Equicola stercoris | reverse complement strand
AGGAGGAAGAAAAGGATGAATATCCTTAACTTAGGCTGCACCTCAGTACTACCTACAAAACTCTGTTTAACGGTTTGCACTAACTTTGACTGCGTCGAACTTAGGCTGCACCTCAACAGAAACAAAACTACGTTTTAACGGTTTGCACTAACTTTGACTGCGTCGAACTTAGGCTGCACCTCAGTACTACCTACAAAACTCTGTTTTTACTTTTATTGCAACAATAATTCCCTGAAATAAATTTCGAGCCTTTTTGTTTCAATAAAAGAAATAAATAAGATTTATTTGGTAGTACTTTCGATTTGCACTAACTTTGCAGTAAGATGAACTTGCGTTTTCTATATCTAATATCAGCTTTATTCTGTGTCTGCAACATCTGTCTTGCGGATGACACGAACTATTTTGAGGTGCGTGGAGATAAAACAATTATCTATCCACAGAGGATGGAACTAGATGATGAGGTATCACTGATGGATGTGTTGGAGATGTACCCAGAATTACTGATTTGTGGGTATGATGATGTTCTCCGTAATTACCAGTTACGCATGGACAATGTGATAATGAGTGCAGACAGAAGACAACTGCTGACGCAGATTAAAGCAAAAAACCTTAAACTGGTACAGATTGTGGATAATCCCGGAGTGGCAAAGGGCACGACTGATATGGTTGGCGTGATTGACATCACGTTGATGCCGATGGAAAAGGGTGCACACGGATTTGCCGAAACGAGATTTGAAACCAAGGGCAGCATAAGCCCTACAGTAAATTTGATATATGGAGGCAAGAATACTGATTTGTGGGTGAACACAAACTATGGTTATTCCGATATTGAATCTACAAGTACGCATAAGGAGTATGTTGATGCTCATGGTGTAACGGTGTTCGGAGAAAGGGACAGGCTTCTGACCTACTTCAAACAGGAGTATGAGAATGTGGATGCATCTTCTTCCCTTGACATGAAGAGAAATTACTTGGCACGTGCCCGTTATTTCCATACATTCAACGACATCGGCACAGAACTGCTGACCTTGCTGAGTTATCAATATACTGATACACCTCATTACCTCCCTGCATACCGCAACAAAATAAAGACACAGATTCCTATGTATCTATTAGAACTCAACACTCCTCTTTTTACAAAGGATTTGACGATGATGCTGGGGGCTGAAGGTAAATACAATATAAATCGTTATGGTGTGCGACAGGGAGAAACCTTTGATGAGGAGAGCAGATACGACTTTTTCAACCAAGACTTCTACATGCAACTGAACTATTATGTTGGACGGTTTCTGTTTACTCTCGGCGACCGTGTCATGCTGTATTACTACGATATGGACGGGTACTCCAGTAAATGGTCGCGCAACGTGGCAAGGAATATGTTTCAGACAAGTGTTGCATACAGACCATTTGACGGTCATCAAGTGCAGTTAGGTTACTACCGCAAATTCATAAACCCTGCATACATTGACATCTTTCCTGAGTCTTGGCCTAATGCGGATGGCACAACATGGCATACAGGAAATCCTCTGCTCTGCGAGGAAAAGGTTGAACAGGTCAAATTGGAATACGTATATCTGAAAAACAATCTTTCTCTGTATTTAAATGAGAACTACTTCAACATGAAGTCCAAAAACATCTGGAGAACAGATGTATCTCTGTATTACAAATACAAAAAACTACAGATGACTGCTGGGGTAAACGTCAATAATGAAAAATACAACAATTACTATTGTGTCCGTTTTGCGCCAAAGGCTTCATTGCCATATAAAATACAATTGGCAGCAAATATGATTTACAATAGCGACAATGCTCCGTATAAACAATATACTGGTACTTCGGTATATGGGGAACTTAGTGCAAATAAGCATTTAACCAACCACTGGCACGCACAACTGCTATGGCACGACATCTTTGCCAAAGGGTATTCATCACTTATGGTATCGGTGAAATACAATTATTAGAAGTCAATGGTCAACGATAACGATACGCTTCGCTACGATACGTTTCACTACGATACGCTGACGCTACGATAACGAAAACCGTATAACCGTAAAACCGTAAATGAAAATAAGCCTCTCGCAAATGATTTTTAACCTCTCGCAGAGCAAAATTCAAAGTTCTTTGAACTTCCATGACGTATTACAGCCACAATCTGTAAATAAATTTACGCTTTATGTCTGTCCTACTTCACGACTGCTGAAGCAGTCTCATGAATTTTGTACGCAGAGGGCAGAGGCACCTAAAGGTGCTACGCAGAGAGACTCCTCTTTGAGGAAGGAAATGCAGAAACTTAGACAATTAGGAACTCAGGAAATTAGGAAATTAAAATCTCTGTGCAGCAATCGCAGACGGCGTACTAACTATGGAGTGAAAAATCTCTGCGTAGCAAGCAAAGCTTGCCTCTGCCCTCTGCGTAAAATCTTGAGCCATCATAGATGGCATGTATAGAAGTATATGACTGTTGCAAGTTTACTTGCAAAAAGACAGATACTTATAGACATAAACTCGAAAGAGTCAAGATTTTCTCTGCGAGAGACAAAAAAAACAGCGAGAGACAAAACCGTATAACCGTAAAACCGCAAAACCGTAGACCTTAGACTCTCGACTTTTAACTTCAGAAAGGTATGAACACGAAGGCACAGGCGTCCCAAAGAGCATGGGAGACGACAAGGGCTGGAAGTAGCCGTCTGTCAAGACGGTATATGAATCCCCAGCAGACACCGCAAACCAATGCTGCCATGATGAGCATGAAATTGAAACTCCATATATGGATGAGGGTATAGACAAGTGTGGCTACGATGAATCCTACATTCTTTCCCCATAGTGTCTGCATACGTTCCTGCACATACCCACGCCAAAACAGTTCTTCTGCTGGTCCTATGATGAGCAACAGGGCGATGGCGATATATATTGGCGATGTGGTGCCCTTCATGCCGTATATGGTATCAACCTGTGGACGGGCAAAGTCGAACATCCATTGTGACATCTTGTCACCGACATAGAATACCACCCACATGAATACCGCGATGGCTATACCGATAAGGAGCTGAGAGATGAGAGCTGAGAGACGAGAGGTCTGAGAGGTCTGAGGGGTCTGAGAGTCTGAGAGTCTGAAGGGTCTGAGAGGACTGTCTTTTAGACTTTTTAACTCTGTGACTTTTTGACTCTGTGATAGTATTATCAGTATCACTGCTGATGCTGTCATCATATACCAAAAGTTGATATGTGGTGCAGTCCATGGTGAGAACATCAGAAACCACAGCAGTGCAGCGATGAGTATTGATATTGTAAGGAGTATTTTTTTCATATTATTATTTCAACAATGATGCCGATGATGATACCGGCGAGGAGTGCCAGTGAGAACATCAGTTGTTGTTTTGCATTTGCCTGATCCAAACCTGCAAGGTCGGCAGCACATGTGCTACTGAACATTATGCGTACCAGTTTCAATGCTGACGGGAAGGTGATGAAGACTATCAATGTCTCCCATGGCAGGATGCTGGATGCCGCAAGGATGCAGACAATGATATATGGTGCTATCTCAAAAACGAAGTAGATGAGTTTTGAGATGTTGCGTCCAACGAGTATCGGCATTGTGACGATGCCCGCTGCACTGTCGCTCTCTATGTCTCGCGTATTGTTGTAATGCAGCAGTCCGCATGTGAACAGTCCATAAGTGAAACTGACAAGGACAGATTCAAAATTGTACGTACCTGTCACCACAAAACTCGTTCCCAAGGATGGCAAGATAGCATAACAGAACAGGATGTCAACATCGCCGAGTGCATGGAACTTGAACCAAGAATAGCCTGCGGTGAAGATTATTCCCAGTATGCCTATCCATATCACTTCCCAACTGGAAAGACAGAGCAACAATATGCCTAATAATATGGCTGGTATCAGCATGATATATCCAAAATTTCGTATCTCCTTTGGTTTGAACAATCCTCCGGATATCCAAGGAACCTCATTGTCGTTGCCTGGCTTGTCTATGCCATAGATGAAATCTCTGTAATCGCTCAGCAAATTTCCTGCCGCGTGGAAACACACAATCATAACGAGAGCAATGATGATGTTCCACCAGTGGTATTGTCCACCGTACTCTATATGTCTGTGTAACAGATATGCTGCCGTCAGTATCACAGCAGAACAACTCACATTAAACGACCATGGTTTGGTCGCAATGATCCAATCTTTAATTGTCTTTTTCATGGTTTTATGATTGATTTAGTTATTATTTTTCCATCTCGGAATGAGAGTGTTACAACTCTGTTCCCTGGTGCATGGAGTTTGAAATCGACATCCCATTCTTTCGGCCATGCCGGCAAGAGAAAAATATCGTCATCAGTAGCTTTTTCGCTGTCTGCTGTCTGGTGTTCCACTGCCACCTGCAACAACATCTCCTGTAGGGCTATCATCCCTACTCCACCCCAGTTGTGGTCTGGTCCCCAGTCGCCTGTTCCCCAGAATGTAGGGAAACGGCTCTGCTTAGAATTGTAGAATTTATATTTCACGTATTTCGCCGCTTCTTCGGTAAGTCCGAGGTCTGCTGCATAGATAGCATCTGGATGCCATGTAGAACGTGGTGTGGCACGCTGTTGAATACGATCTACACCATATAGATATGTGTCTATTGCTACCTGAAGGTCTGGACGTCCTAAACCGTAGAGACGGTATGGGAACACTGGGTATAGTTGCGGTACCTCATTGTTGATAGCCTTCCCTTGCCATGTCTTGGCTGGTGATATGGTCTTGTGTCCTTCACGTTCGCGGAACGGCATGTCTGGAAGTCGTTGCAATACTTCTTTCCAGTATTGCCTCTGTGCTGATGTGCCCAGTGACGGATGGTCAAGCAACTCATTGATGACGCTTCTCATGCCGGCAATGGTACATGATGCGTTTGTAGCACGTTTATACGTCTCAAGTGCCGCACCTGGGTACATGATGAGTTTCCCATCATCACCGAGAGGCTTTCCGTTGAGCAGTCGTGACCAGTACTGGAAATGCTCATCATGGAAGCGTATTCCTGCATCTATCAAAGGGATATAACGACTGATGTCGGCACCGCTGTATTCGTAATAGTCAAGTATCATCTTGCCGAACTCCAACTGTGTGTCGTAATGGTCTTCTATCCAAAGGTTTGTTATCCACCCAAGGTCGAGAGCAGGGATAGTGTCTCCTTTAGCATTTATGAGAAGACGTGTACTGGCAGCATCTGAACGTGGTTGTATAGGCATCTTCGTGCCACCCCATGCCTTCTGATAACTATGACCACTTGGCAGACCATTGTTATTCAACTGTTCTGTGAACGATGAACCTCCATGACCGTAGTAATAGCGTGTGGTGAGAAGTGAATTAGGGAGTGCGTTGAGATAGAAATCAAACTGCGGTGCCATCATGTCAAAGTCGCCCGACTTCAACATTGGCCAATATACAAGACGCTGATTCTGTCCCGTAAAACTGCCACCACCCCACAGACGGAAGTCTGGTGTTGCCGCACCTTTGTATTCTGGACGTTCATACATCGGGTCGTAAGTAAACAGGCTGCCGTTAAACTTCGTCGGCCACTCACCGTAGGCATTGCATGCCAACTGATAACGGAAGATGGCATAGAGACGTCCGAGAGTATATGCCTCACTGCCCGGATGGTCCATATCCACATAGATATAACTCCTGTTCCAAAAATCCTTCCACCAAGAGAGATTTTTTGAATATGCGGTTTTGCGGTTATCGTTATCGTTATCGTTAAGCTTTTTTATAAAAGCTTTCTCATCACCATCCTTGGTAGTAAGTAGTTCTATTGTCACGTTCTGCTTTGCCTGTGCTTTCTTTGACACATAATGCCACGCACGGAAAGGTGTAAAGGCATACTCCCCCTCCGTTGTTCCTTTGAACACCATATTGTCGCCAACAAGACAACCGCCAAAGATTAGATTTCGGATAGGACTCCAAAGTCGGTCGCGAATACCATCAAGATGCTGTTGTGAAGCCTCACGGTCTGTTGACAGTTCATCGTTACGGTTTTTATGATACCATATGAAACAATCTTTATTGCTGATGTATGTATCTGGATGCGTTATCACAGGGATGTTGTCTGGTGATGTGTTGCTGTAGCCGAAACATTGATGACGTTCACGCGTGGAGAGTTGTCTGTCTTCAAGACGCCAAGCCTCAAAGGACACGTCTGCCACACGTTTCTTCTTGCCACTTGTCTCTATATGGATAACAGGTCGGAACACTTCCACCCACAGACGTACGGTAAGGTCGGCACCATTGACAACGATAGTTCCGTTTTCAAGATGCAGTTCCTGACGGAAATTGGAAGAAAAAGGATTGTCATCAAAATGGATGCGTACACGCCCTAACTTGAGCATGGAATTGTTTTCATCAAACGTACCGCTCCGACTGATATACAGAAGCAAATCGCCATTCTCCACCCATACGTTGCATCCTATATCGCCAGCACCAAGTGGCATACTGGCTGAAGAATTTTCACTCTGCGATGTCCACACCTCGTTATAAGTAGATACATCGTAAGAATAAACGCTTACGGAAATCAATGATAACAATAAAGAAAAAATCAGTTTCATATAGAGGTTAAAGTTTAGAGGTTAGAGGTTAGAGGTTAGAGTTGAGAGTTTAGGGGTTATTTCAATCAAATGCTCTGTAAAAAATCGTTCTATACGATTGAAGAGATGTTTTCGTGTTTCAGTTCCAAGAATACTGTGATTTTTATTTGTATAATATTGACTTTCAAATGGATATCCCATCTGAACAAGTTGTTTCTGATATTCGGCGGTATTAGTAAAATGCACATTGTCATCTGCTAATCCATGAACAAGAAGAAGATTGCCATGCAGGGTATTACAACGATGTAACGGCGATATGTCATACCCATCAGGATTTTCCTGTGGGGTACGCATAAACCTTTCTGTATATACAGAATCATAAAACCGCCAATCTGTGACCGGTGCTACAGCAACACCGCAACGGAAGACATGGCGTGGGTCGCTCATGGCAAGGAGAGTATTGAAACCGCCAAAACTCCATCCCCAGATGGCTATCCTGTCTTTATCAACATAAGACTGGCGTGACAGCCACAGAGCAGTCTCTACTTGGTCACGAGACTCCTTGTCACCCATGTTCAGATAAGTGCATTTCTTCCATTCTGCACCTCTGCAACCTGTTCCCCTACCATCAACACATACAAAGATGACACCCTTTTTAACCATTTTTCTTTCAAACTGAAGACCAGGATAGAAACCATTACCCCATGAGTTCTGTACCTCCTGAGAGCCAGGTCCACTATATTGGTACATGATTACTGGGTAACGATATTCTGGATTAAAATCTTGCGGCTTGAGCATCCATCCGTTAAGAACTACATTCTCAGACGTGGTGAATGAAAAGAGTTCCACAATACCATTCTCAGCATTTGCAATACGTACAGAGTCATTAGTGTCGATGACACGCAGACGATGCCCCTTATTGTCGTACAATGATGTTATGTTTGGAGTATTTATATCTGAAAATACATCCGTAAATGTCTTAAAATCTGACGAGAACTTTGCTGTATGCCAACCGCTTTGCGGAGTAAGACAAGTCTTTCTGTTCTTCTTTGTTATCTTGTAAACATTCTGGTTCAGTGGCGACTGTTCATGCGATGCATAATAAACAGTGCCGTGACTATCCATGCCATAATACTGACTCACATCATAGTTGCCATGAGTAATCTGACGCAACAGTCGTCCTTCTATGTCGTAGAGATACAGATGCTTATAGCCACTACGCTCACTCCACAAGACAAAGGTGTTGTTGTCATAGAAAGTCAGACGAGAATAAATATCTTCCTCCAAATAGCATTTATCCGTCTCCTCAAATATCTGTTTTGCAATGCCATCTTCAGGGTTGACAATGTATATTCTAAAAATGTTCTGATGACGATTCAATGTGCATACAGCGAGTTTTCTTTTATCTTTCGTAAAGAATATTCGTGGAATATATCCATCTGCATCCATCGGTATTGACATCTTTTTGGTGACACCATTCTGTATGTCATACGTCCACACACTCACTGTAGAATTAGTATCACCAGCCTTTGGATATTTATAGGAATAGATGCTGTCTGGATATACAGAAAAGGATGCTATTGGCACCTTAGTTTCGTCAAACTTTATCCAAGCAAGATATTGTCCGTCAATGCTGAAATCAAATGCTCTGTTAAAAGCAAACTCCTCCTCATAGACCCAGTCTGGCTTACCGTTGATGATGTTGTTGAATTTCCCATCATCTGTCACCTGAATAGTCGCACCATTTTCCTTTTGGTCTGAGGGGTCTGAGAGGTCTGAGAGGTCTAAGGGGTCTGTGAGTTTTCGACTCTTAGACTTTTTGACTTTTAGACTTTTAGACTTTGTGACTTTGTGACTTTTAGACTCTTTGACTCTTTGACCTTTCATTATGTTTTTAATGAAAAGGTTATTGCTACGAATATACGCAATACGATTGCTGTCTGGAGACCACAGAGGGCATTCCGCATGTCTCAACGTATCAAAAGCCACACCATCCCTGCAAATATGATAATCCGCAACGGCAGACCGTCTATAAATAGCACGCCTATTATGCTCAGTCATCGAAAGCGTCTGTGCAAAACACACCGATGACAGTAAGCACAATATAAAAAAAGTCAAAAGGGTCCGAGAGGTCTGAGAGCTCTGAGAGTTTTCGCCTCTTTGACTTTTTGACTCTTTGACTCTTAGACTCTTATACCATCTCACTATCGTCTTCTTCTATCTCGTCCTCTCCTTCTTCAGCAATATCAACAAGAGTTCCGTAGTTTTCTTCAGTCATCTCCTCTTCATCAGAGATGTCCATATCGTCATTACCATTGAACCCGTTGAAATCATCTTCCATCAAATCTTCTTCATCATTGAGGTTCATCTTCTGTGCTGTCACAAGTGGTCTTTCTTTGGCAAAGATAGCCTCTGTCCATGTACCTTTGGCAATCTCGAGAACGTCAAAACCATCGTTAATCTTATTCTCATACATACCACCTTTCTTCTTAAGACGGTTTGTTGGAAGTGTCGTTGTACTTATCTCAAAACCATATTCAATAATATCCTTTATACTCTGGGCAATGCTTTCCCAACCACCACCGAAGTTATTTGATATTACATCCAACAACTTGGCAGTAGTGATATGATGAATATTTTCGTATGTAAGGTCTGTAATCTTCTTTATCGTCTTTTTCTTGATAGCCAGTCCGCATTCCTTTTCATCAAACTTTACCTTCATCAGTTTATATCCCTGTTTCTCAAGACTCATCTGCACAGATTTGTTATCTGTCTCAAAAGTATCTACTATGAATGCACTCTTAATGACAGAAACATAATGAGAGTAAGAATCCTCAAAATCAAAATCCTTTTCAGCCTTCTTCATCATCTTAATGATGTCATTCTCCTGAAAATCCCAAACAGAACCCTTTGTCAAGTTCTTGATGGATACACCCTTTGATTTTCTATTACCAGTACCTTCTTTTACGGACTTAGCATTTTCTGCAGTCTTGTTTGCTTTTTCCTGCTTATCAAAGTTCTCTTTAATTTCCTTTTTCATCATATATAGTTTTACGGTTATACGGTTTTGCGGTTATCGTTATCGTTATCGTAGCGTCAGCGTATCGTAGTGAAACGTATCGTAGCGTCAGCGTATCGTTTAATTTATAAATTTACTGTTTTTCAGTTCATCCGGCAAATATTGCTGTTCCACATAATGTCCCGGATAGTCATGCGGATACTTATATCCATCAGAATATCCTAGATCCGCCATAAGTTTTGTCGGAGCATTACGCAAATGCAGCGGCACAGGCAGATTGCCACTGTTTTTTACCTCTCCAAGAGCCTTTTCAATTCCCAGATATGCCGAATTGTCTTTTTTACTCCTTGCAAGATACACAGCACATTCGGCGAGAGTGATACGTGCTTCCGGCCATCCTATCTTCATCACGGCATCAAAAGCCGCATTTGCCAATAGAAGAGCATTCGGATTGGCCAAACCTATGTCCTCGCTTGCACTGATAATCATACGCCGTGCTATGAACTCTGGCTGCTCTCCCCCATCTATCATACGAGCCATCCAATAAAGAGCCGCATCGGGGTCAGAACCACGAATACTTTTAATGAAAGCAGAGATGATGTCATAGTGCATCTCACCACCCTTGTCATACGCCAAAGGATTACTCTGCAATACATTCTTCACAAGTTCATCAGTAATCACTATCTTGACCTTCGGTCGAGACTGCTCACGCTCGGCATAGTCAATGCCCCCATTACTCTGCACTCGCTTAATCACAGCCTTTCCCCCTTCAGCATGCACACCATCGACGGTAACAAGTTCAAGAAGGCTAAGCAGTTTGCGTGCATCTCCACCAGAATATCTTAATAGAGCATCAGTCTCCTTCAGTTCGATATTCTGTTTTGACAATATCACATCTTGACTCAAAGCACGTTCAAGAAGAGCCAACAGATTTTCTTTTGTAAGTTCCTTCAGTACGTACAACTGGCATCGCGAGAGCAGAGGACGTATCACCTCAAAAGACGGATTTTCGGTAGTTGCACCAATAAGTGTTATCGTTCCCTTTTCAACGGCTCCCAAGAGAGAGTCCTGCTGCGATTTACTGAAACGATGAATTTCATCAATAAACAAAATCGGTGACGGAGAATTGAAAAAACGGTTGTGCTCGGCTTTCATTATCACGTCTCGGACATCCTTGACGCCACTTGAAACAGCACTGAGAGTATAAAAAGGCACCTTCATTGAAGTTGCCACGATATGTGCCAATGTTGTCTTGCCCACTCCCGGAGGTCCCCATAAGATAAAAGATGACATACGACCGACTGCCAACATTTTGCGTAGCACACTGTCTTTTCCCACCACATCTTCCTGACCGATATAATCGTCCAGCGACTTCGGTCGCATCCTCTCTGCTAATGGTTCACTCATAACTGACTGCAAATATAATAAAAACTCATTATTTTATATAAG
>JAGHTI010000071.1 GCA_018065415.1 Candidatus Equicola stercoris | reverse complement strand
GGCAAGATTTCCTTTGCGAGAAATAAAAAAAAGCGAAACTTTCTCTGCTATAAACAAGATACTGAACTATAATGTATGTATCTCCTCACAGAGTTTTTGGTGGCGGATAAGATAGACATTCTTTACACGAGTTCTTGTGTCAATGATAAAGTTAACTTGGTACACTCCTACTTCCAACTAAGTACATCCGTACTTCCAACAATGGTCATTTGTATTTCCAACAATGGTCATTTGTATTTCCAACAATGGTCATTCGTACTTTCAAATATGCACATTAGTATTTCCAACAGTGGTTGGTCGTACTTCCAACTATGCACATCCGTATTTCCAACAGTGGTTGGCCTCATTACAAATTGCGGTTGTACACATCATCAGTTGCGGTAGCTGACATCTGCAAGTGCGGTTGCCAGCATCTACACAAATGATTGCACATCCCGTTACAAAGAATCGCAAAATACTTTCGGTTGAGGAATGCAAACAAATATCGGAGTTAACTCCATTTTTCATCCTTCCAAATTGAAAATAAATGGATTTTTTTTGCATTGTCATTGATTTTTACTAATTTTGCAATCGCAATTGGCTCACTACGGTGATTAAAAGGGAATGAGGTGAGAATCCTCAACTGTCCCGCAGCTGTAAGTCATAGTTGTTTTGCAAACATAGTCACTGATATTTTTGGGAAGACGTTTGCGGAATATGACGAAGTCAGAAGACCTGCCTCTTGCTGATAGATGATTTATGCCTTCTGGGGTTAGGGCGTAATCACAATGGACAATGTACAAAATTGTAAATGAAACGGTTGTATGTTTTTATAGGCGTCTTGTTGTATGTGTATGCTATGACGGCACAGACGATAACTGGCGATACCATAAAAGAGGTGTCGGTGATTGGCATACAGAAGAAAAACATACAGTCTTCCACCCCCCTGCACAACATAAACAGCGACGACGTGCTGCGACTTGGCGTCACTGACATTGCCGATGCCATTCACCGTCTGCCGGGGATAACACTACGCGACTATGGTGGTGCTGGTGGCATGAAGACAATATCTGTTCGCGGGTTTGGTTCGCAGCATACTGGTGTCAGTTATGACGGGATGATGCTTTCCGACTGCCAGACAGGACAGATAGATCTGCAACGCTACTCTCTGGACAACATGAAGGAAATACGTCTGCAAGTGGGCGACAATGAAAACATTTTCCTACCTGCACGCAACATAGCATCTGCAGCCGTGCTGGAATTGACATCCGACGATAACAGAAAGACAAACTATTATAAACTCACCACTGGCAGTTGGGGTATGATAAATCCGATGGTAAACGTGGGGACTAATATAAATAAGGTGTATCTGGGTGTCAATGCCGACTTTCTGCATGCTGACAACAACTATCCGTTTACGCTTACCAACGTGACGCAGCAGACGAGGGAAAAACGTACCAACTCCAAGATGAATCAAGGACAGGGAGAGATAAACGTGGGCTATTCTACCGACCATTCGTCGCTGACGGGAAAGATATACTACTACGATAACGATAGAGAACTGCCAGGCGTGGTACACCTTTATACAGACGACAATGACGAGAACCTGCGGGAACGCAACATGTTTGCGCAGATGAGATATAAGACGACTTTCAATGACAGATTGTCGCTGATGATAAACGGCAAGTGGAACTTGGCGTCAACGGACTATCACAACGGAAAACCTACGGGCGGCGTGACCTCAGCAGAATACTGGCAGAGAGAATACTATGGCAGTATGGCTCTGCTGTATGACTTCGATGAAAGATGGAGTGCAAACTATTCTGCCGACTATTTTGTGAACGACATAAACTCTGATGTCATGGTTGATGCAGACAGGAAGTCGCTGTTGCAGTCGCTGTCGGCAAAATACGCTATTGACAGACTGTCGCTGACGGCAAGGGTGCTGTGGTCGAATTACTTGAGCGAAAACCAAAGGTTGTCCCCTTCCCTATCGTTATCGTACAGACTGCTGGCAGATGAACGACTGTATGTAAGGGCTTCGTACAAAAACATATTCCGTATGCCATCGTTCAACGAACTGTATTTCTTCCACATGGGAACACAAGACCTTCTACCAGAGACAACAGACCAGTTTAACGTGGGGGTGACGTGGGCAAACAGCAGACAGAATGTGGTAAAAGCAATGATGACCATTGACGCATATTATAATAAGGTGTCAGACAAGATAGTGTCCGTGCCGATAAACATGTTTGTATGGCGAAACATAAACATAGGAAAGGTAGATGCCTACGGACTCGACTTTACTGCGGATGTGACGTACAACATCACAAGCAGACAGTGTGTGGGCATTACAACAAACTATTCACTGCAGAAGATAGAAAACACCACGAACAGCGAGAGCAAGTACTACCGCAACCAGATAGCCTACACACCAGTACACTCTGGCAGTATGACGGTGAGTTGGCAGAATCCGTGGGTAAGCATGTCGGTGACTGGCGATGGCATGAGTGAACGATGGGCAACAAACGAACATACAGAAGGTACGAACATGGCGGGCTTCATGGAGTTTGCTGTGAGTGCCTACAAGACAATACGATGCAAAGCGTGCGAGTTCACCCTGCGTGGCGACATACTGAACATCTTTGATAAGCAATACGACATAGTGGCTCACTACCCTATGCCGGGACGCAGTTTCAAAGTCAGCCTCGCAGTGAGAATGTAAGGAGGCTTCGCCTACGATAACGATACGCTTCGCTACGATACGTTTCACTACGATAATTATCGTAACGCAGTGTATCGTAGCCAAAGGCGTATCGTAGAACCCTGTTCGTATCGTAACGTAGTGTATCGTTATTAAGGTTAGATTTTTTTTAGACTTATAAACCATAAATAAAATGAAAAAGTTATTTTTAACAAGTGTGATGTTTTCCACAGTGTGTTTGCTCTGCGGATGCAATGATGACAATGACGGTTTTACACCAGAAGTGATAGAAACCACAACGGGAATGTTCATCGTGAACGAAGGTAATTATTATTCCAGTATTGACGGTGCCTTGTCGTATATCGACTACACGACAGACATTGTCACCGTTGATGCGTTCAGGAAAGCAAACGGTATCAGCCTCGGCGGTACACCGAATGACGGTATTATATATAAAGACCATATCTATATACCAGCCACAGATGAAAACCTGCTGTGGGTGCTCGATGCTCATACACTGAAAGTGACGGACAGGATAACAATCACACAACCGCGTAAGATTGTCGCTGGCGACGGGTTTGTGTTCGTGACGTCGTATGCAGGAAAAGTGACCTCTGTGAATGTCAGCAATGGCGAGGTGAAGACATCGGAAGCACTTGGAAAAAATCCGAATGTGACTACATATTTGGAAGATATCACGTATCTGAACGGTTATCTGTATGTATGCAATGCCTACAATCCCGACTATTCATACAACGACAATGTGATAAAGATGACTACCGACTTGAAGAAGGTTAAGGACATCACTGTGGTATGCAATCCTACACAGATTGAAACCGATGGCAAAGATGTCTATGTGCAGTCAACGGGAAACTATGCCGATGTGGGTACTGCCATACAGAAGATTGATGCAAACGACAAGGTGACGACTCTGTGCGAGGGTACGAACTTTGCACTGGGAAATGGCAAGATGTATTATTATGCAACATCGTATGATGAGAACTGGCAGAGTGTCATCACCTACAATGTATATGATTTGAAGACAGGGAAAACATCACAGTTCATAGACGGAAGCGACATAGAATATCCAAACAGCATGGGCTTCGACCCTTGGACGGGATATGTGTATGTGTCGGCTTATCATCTGTCAGAATATGGATACGGCGACTACAACAGTCCCGGATACATTGTAAGATACGATGCGGAAGGAAAGAAACTGAAATCGTTTGACGTTGGCGTAGGACCAAAGACAATGATATTCCAAAGTAACCTGCAATAATGTACGGAAAGAAGAAAAACAGAATAATGTGGGTGGGCATGCTACTTTTTGTCTGCATACTCATCACTTCATGCACTGGCAAAAACAACAACACTTCTGCAAGTGCTGAGGGCGACACCATACAACTGAAATATGCACAGTTGCTGCAGATGATAAGGCACCGCGATTATGTGGAAGTGAAGATAATAAATCCATGGAAGAAGGGTGAAACACTGCACAGGTACGAGATACGGAAGGAGTTCAAACGGATTGTCGTATATACTGCTGCACACACAAGACTGCTTGGAGAACTGAATGCCAAAGACAGGATTGCTGGTGTGTGCGACAGACAATACATCATGGCAGAATGGGCATCTTCCCTACCCGACTGTGGCAATGCCATGAACCCAAACATGGAAAAGATGATAAGCCTGAAACCAGATGCTGTGATATTGTCACCATTCGAGAACAGTGGCGGTTATGGTAAGGTGGAACAACTAGGGATACCCGTCATAGAGGCTGCCGACTACATGGAGACAACCCCTCTTGGACGTGCAGAATGGATGATCTTTTATGGAATACTTGTCGGAAAAGAAAAGGAAGCATCAAAACTATTCCGTGAGATAGAAAAGAAATATCTGTCATTGGCGGAAAAGCAGAGACAGATAAAGAACAGAAAAAAGATGATGACAGACATGAAACAATCCTCAGCATGGTACGTGCCAGGAGGTGCCAGCTATTTGGGACAGATGATTGCTGATGCAGGCAGCGACTATGCCTTTGCACATGACGGCAAGAGCGGAAGCATACCTGTGGCTTTCGAGATGATGCTTGAGAAAAATAGAGATGCTGATGCATGGCTGATAAAATACAATATGGCCGAAGACCTTACACTTGGAAACCTCTCGCAAGATAATGAGGGTTACCGATGGTTCAAGGCATTTCAAAACAAAAAGGTATATGGATGCAACACTTCATACACACCCTATTTTGAAGAAATACCATTTCATCCAGAATGGCTCCTGGAAGAAATCATAAACATCTTGTACGGAAGTAACAATACGAAATTAAGATACTATAAGAAATTACAATAATTATGCAAAGAACATCATTGCTGTTTGTCGGCTTGGGATTTTTACTAGTCATCATGTTTCTGCTGAACCTCTTTTGCGGAGCAGTACACCTTTCCGTTGGTGAAGTGATAGATGCTTTGACGTCAGCAGATCAAAACTTGTCTGCAGACAGACAGGTGCAATCGTTCATAGTATTGCAGACACGGTTGCCACAGGCACTCACGGCATTACTGTGTGGAGCAGCACTCTCGGCATCGGGATTATTGTTGCAGACAGCCTTCCGCAACCCATTAGCAGGACCAGACGTCTTCGGTATCAACTCCGGTGCATCGCTGGGAGTTGCAATAGTAATGCTGTTCTTCTCTGGCAGTATCAGTGCCGGTACAATGGTATTCACAGGATTTGTTGCCGTTCTCATAGCCGCCTTTGCTGGTAGTATGATTGTCATGATTATAATACTACTCCTCTCACGTTTTGTGAAAAACAATGTGATGTTGCTCATCATAGGAATCATGATAGGATATATTGCGTCGTCCGTCATCTCCCTGCTCAATTATTTTTCTACCGATGAAGGTGTGCAGAGTTACATCATCTGGGGAATGGGAAATTTCTCTGGTGTCTCCATGTCGCAGATGCTGATATTCACAATACTCATAATGATTGGTATTGTCGGAGCAATCGCATTGATTAAACCATTGAACATTATGTTGTTAGGAGAATATTACGCAGAAAATCTTGAAGTCAAGACTTTGCGGACAAGAAACCTTCTGCTCATCGTGACAGGCATACTCACTGCAGTGGTGACAGCCTTCTGTGGACCCATCTCGTTTATCGGCCTTGCAGTTCCACACATTGCACGACTGATACTGAAATCAGACAACCATCGTTCTTTATTACCGATGACATTGCTATGTGGAAGTGTGATAGGTTTATTCTGCAATCTTCTGTGCAACATTCCGGGAGAACACGGACTCATGCCACTGAATGCCGTAACACCTCTCATCGGTGCACCTATCGTAATCTATGTCATATTGAAAAATAAATAGGATTTTTTTTGCATTATCTATAAATTGTAGTACCTTTGTAACTCATTTCGCCGAAATGGCTCAGTTGGTAGAGCAACGCATTCGTAATGCGTAGGTCGCGGGTTCGAGTCCCGCTTTCGGCTCAAACTATACGAGTACTATGATTTCCACAAAACACTTAACATTGTTTTTCTATGCATCCCTTATAAGTGTCTTTGCTTTTGCACAAGGACCTCATAACACTGGGACATACTATAAAAATGCTGACGGACAAAAAGGAGCAGCATTGAAGTCGGCTTTATATGCAATAATCAGTCCGCACAAAAATCTTGGTTACAATAATCTTGAAGACTACTATCCTCAGACAGACAAGACTCCTGATGGATATATGTGGGACATGTATTCGGTAAAAAAGAAATGGACATACGGACAGTCACATGGCGGAAATGCATCTGAGGGTGCAGGCTGGAACAAAGAACACTCTGTTCCACAGAGTTGGTTTAATGAGCAGGCTACGATAAAGGCAGACATAATGCACGTGATACCTACCGATAGTTATGTGAACAATCGACGTGGTAATGTTCCATTCGGAGAAACAAAAAATCCGCAATGGTCATCGTACAATGGTTTTTCAAAACTGGGAGACTGTGATAAGTCATTGGGATATAATGGTACCATTTTTGAACCTAACGACGAATATAAGGGTGACTTTGCACGTATCTACTTCTACATGGTAACATGCTATGAAAATTCTGTTTCCACGTGGGCAAGCCACAACGTAGCATCTCATTGTTTTACGAAAGACAAATACAACTGCTTTACAGACTGGTTTTTGAAGATGCTTTTGCGATGGTCAGAAAATGACCCTGTTTCTCAAAAAGAAATAGACAGAAACAATGCTGTATATAAATGTCAAGGAAACAGAAATCCTTTTGTGGATTATCCACAACTCGAACAATACATCTGGGGCAAGACTACAACAAAGGCATTCTCTTACGACCACTATGATGGTCCTACTCCTATCGTTGTACCAGACGTACCTTATGCAGTAGATGCTACAGGCATATCTGAAAATGGATTTACTGCAAATTGGGAATATGCAGAAAATGCCAATACCTATTCTGTGGAGTTGACAGAAATGTCTATGGGCACTACGGAAGACAGAACTGTCCTTGTGGAGACATTTGAAAAATGTGACGGAAGTGGCTCTGTGGAAAACGACGAATGCAATTCATACATGGACAATAAAGGGTGGACAGGAAGCGGTCTGTTCCCTGACAAAAAGAAATTGCGTATGTCATCTGCCAAAAAAGCAAGTTCCTTGATTTCACCACTGTTGAACAATCCAAACGGTCACGTTATAGTGAAATTCACAGAAGGAAAATACAATACAGACGCAACAACTATTACCGTATGTGTCATGGACGCAAATGAGACGGTACGCGACAAAAAGAATGTCACTGCCTCAGATTCAACACACATCATCACTTTTGAAGGAGTAGATTATGATTATAAAATCAGTTTTAACTCCGAAAAAAGCCAGCGTTACTATATGTTTGACATAGAATTTGTTGCTGGTGGCGGTACTGCAACCGTTGTTAAGGTTTTTGACGACATCTATGACTTGAACTACACTTTCACAGGACTGGACCTGATGAATAATAAATATTCCTACCGTGTAAAAGGTGCAAACGCAGAAGCGTCATCAGAATGGAGCAATTCCATTTCCGTTGTCTTACCTACAGGAATAGAAGAGATAGAATCTCAGTCAACGGTCAACAGTCAACAGTCAACGGCAGTGTATAATCTTCAAGGACAAAGAGTAAATAGTAAATTGCCAATGATTGATAGAATCCTTATCATAAATGGACGGAAATACATACGTTAAATTCATTTTATGAGATGTATCTATCTTATTTGCGTCTCTCGCTTGAAGAATGGAAAACGTGGCGTCACTATTACAACAAAGAGCCGTCTGTTCCAGCTTTGGGATGAAATGCCGAACTTCCCTAAAATGACAGAATTGAAATGGGTGGTTTCTACCGACCCATACTTCAATCGCTTCCCTCGATGTACTTCTGCTAAGATTTATCCTGTTCCTGCAGATGAACTTGAAGAGCATCTAAAGGATGCCAAGGAGTTAATTCGTTCTGGCAATTCTATACGAATTAAGAAGTAAATCTAAATGGCAGCACTTCCTTTTATTATAATAGGTGTCATTTCTCTTTTTGTTCTTTTGGTTTGGCTTATGCCTTCCAAAGGAGCAATAGGAGAAAAGCGTGTTGCCAAAATGTTAGCAAAGCATCTTCCTGAAGATTACATTGTCGTTAATGATATAACCATTCCTTGCGAGTTAGGTACAACACAAATTGACCATATTGTGTTTTCTACGCACGGAATTTTTATCATAGAGACAAAGAATTACACAGGATGGATTTCTGGAACTGACAGATCAGAGTTCTGGCAGAAGAATATGTATGGATATAAATACAAGTTCAGAAATCCATTGAAACAGAATTATGCTCACCTGAAAGCTTTGCAATCAATCATACCTCTCGGCGTCTATTGCTTCCATTCAATCGTTACGTTCAGCAATAGCGCCACTTTACACACAAGATGTAGAGGTAATGTCGTCAGAAACTGCGACTTGATTGATGCAATCCTTCAGCATACTTCTATAGTCATTCCACAAACAGATATTCAGCATATAGTGAACAAGGTTCTTGCAGCTGCTCTTGTGGAAAAGGATACAAAAAAACAACATGTCAGGAATGTAAAGAGCAACATAAAAGAGCGCAATGCAAAAATCAAGGATGGCGTTTGTCCTCGATGCGGTGGACAACTCGTCAAACGTCATGGGAAATACGGTTCTTTTTATGGTTGTTCAAATTATCCATCATGTAAATTCACTTTGAAATAAAGTTCATTTATGAAATATAATGTTCTACTATTCTTGGCAGTTCTTCTTTTTGCTTCTTGCAAGTCAACTCCCAAATTCATGCAATGCGATGAATGTGATGGAGAGGGAGAAGTCGTAGTTGAATGCGACGAATGTAGTGGCTATGGTTTCTTTAGATGCCGAGAATGTAGCGGTAATGGTAATGTCATGTGCGATGAATGCGACGGACGTGGAAGAGTTCGATGTTCATGGTGCTATGGCTCAGGAAGAGACGGAATGTGTATTCACTATTCAGGTTCTGGGTATGATTCAAACGATTGGCAGTGTTTCTTTTGTAAAGGTACTGGCAAATCGGAGTGCTTCACCTGCAATGGCTATGGCTATGATGATTGTGACGAGTGCGACGGAGAGGGAGTCGTAGAATGTGACCAATGCAATGGTTATGGCAAACTACGTTGCAGAGAATGTGAAGGTGAAGGCAAAGTAAAAAAAGAATGTTCTGAGTGTGAAGGCAGTGGAAGAAAGTATTTCTAACTGATTTTTACACCAATATATAGTCAAAAGTACTAACAAAATACATGAAGCCGGATGCGATTTCTTTGAGACACGCTTCGGCGACCTTACGCCTCCTGGGACGCTCGTTACAGAGAAAATGACTGCACAGGATATTGAACGGATGCGAGAAAACCGCCGCCGTGCGAAAGGTAATCCGTTTGTTCTTTCTCCTGTTTCTTCCAACTCGTCATATAATTCTGGACGGAGATTCATTTCCAACAAGAAATATCGTAGATAGAACCTAAAACATTGTTTCCTATGAGAGAAGAATATAATAAAGACTATCGAACAAGAGAGTATGATAAGTTTTCTGAACTCGACCCACAGAGGCGGAAAAAGAAACCGTCATTCCTGACAGTTCTTTTGATAGGGTTACTTGTACTTCTTGTATGCTCCTTGGGATATGACAATATCGTTAAGCTGTATTTTACAAAGATCAAACAAGAAACAGAGAAACCCATTGAGGTTACTCAGCAAGAGATTGAAGAGCCAGAAGCCTCTGAAACGGATGAAGTCACGTCAATTGAACCCGAACTGGCTGTTCCTAATGTCATCGAAAAGCGGGTCCAGAATAATATTCCTCCTACCTCTGGAGAAACAGAAGTTAAGGCACCACCGACAACAGTTCAAACCCATGATGAGCCGACACCTAAGACTACAATAAGAACGACCTCTGTTAAGCCGAGCCGGAATCGGGGTAATACAACAAGTACGTCCTCGACTTCCGAAGATTATAGTGGACTTTCCACCTCAGAAATTTTTGATAGAAAAACTCATGCAAATGTAGTGAAGCAAGCCCAACGAGCAGGAGCAAGCACTGAAGGATCAACTTCTGAGATTCTTGACAGGATTACTCACGCTAATGTAGTGCGACAAGCAAAACAGGCTGGTGTGAGTACCGAAGGAAGCACATCTGAGATTCTTGACAGAATAACTAATGCCAACGTAGTGCGACAAGCAAAACAGGCTGGTGTGAGTGCCGAAGGAAGCACATCTGAGATTCTTGACAGAATAACTCATGCCAACGTAGTACGACAAGCAGAACAGGCTGGTGTGAGTACCGAAGGAAGTACATCAGAGATACTTGACAGAATAACCAGAAAGAATTTAGAACATCTAAATCGTTAATAATTCATCTTAGATAGATTGACAACAGGAATCGTAACTTACTGATTTTTTAGCAGAAATGCCAAAGCTCAGTGGATATTTTTCCCAGAATGTTCCAATGTAGTCATAGTAGGCTATTTTCATTCGTGAGAAGGTTCAGCCTTCTTGCATATTAAAAAGAAAACACCCAATCTTACATTTTTGGGTGTAAAATTGGGTGCAAACCTTGTAAATCACTGATAATCAAGCGACATTGCGGAGAGAGAGGGATTGTCTTCTACCATCCCTTTATGCTCACCGCAGGGCCCCTTGCAAGCTTTTAGAATCATGCTTACAGGATGTATGACATCCCTTTTTATTTATATCCTTAATCCAAGCAAGCTTATATCAGGATATAATCACAAAAAAAGGAAGGACTCGTTTGAGTTCCTTCCTATAAGCCTAATTCTAAAAGTTTGCGGAGAGAGAGGGATTCGAACCCCCGGTGCCTCTCAGCACGGCGGTTTTCAAGACCGCTGGAATAAACCACTCTCCCATCTCTCCAAAGAACGCTTTTTGTTAAGCGATTGCAAAGGTATAATAAAAAATGTAACTTTCAAACTTTAATGACAAAAAAATTTATTCCATCATGAAATTTCTTGCATTCTCATGTCCTAAACTAATATCGAAAGGGCTTTATTCTAACGTATGTATTTCTTATTACCAATGATAATAATCCCCTTTTGAGGTTCTGACGTTATGAGGTTCTGAGGTTTTGCACTTCTGAACTTCTGAACTTCTGAACTTTTATTTAGCTTCTGTCCTTGCAGATTGTAAAAGTCTTTTCCTTCATATTTAGAAGAGACTTCATCTTGTATTTCTCTTATCCCCGACACATCATGATACACAAAAGGGTAATCATCAGCACTTGGCTTCACATTAAATCCCCAATCATGCAAGACGGTATTCGTTACATTTATGTTTTCAACTGCTTTTTCCACATCATCTGGCAGGTTTGGAAAAAAGTCTATACCAGTAAACTTCTCAAGGGCATCTATGCTCATCACAAGTTCTGGATGTGAGGTCGCAGAATTGTCGTCATACTTCTTATGCTCTGCACAGAATGCTATTGCCTTGTATCCGTCACCCTTCACAGGATCTTTCTTCATTCGCAACAATGCAACGAAATAATACTTCGGCACTACAACCTGTCGCAACTGCTCGTTATACGTCCTATTTATCTTACCGATGATATTTGCATTGTCTATCGTCCCGCCTTTTACAACATACATAGTATCGGAATAATCATTGTCACGACCGAGTTTCTGCACAAGATATTCAAGACTACTCCAATATCCTCTATTGAAATTGGAAATCTGTGGTGACATGTTACTCATATAGAATGTCTGCTTATTGGCTTCTTCCGTAAAAGTTCGATCTTCTGAAGCACACAGATGTCCTCTGTCCAGCGAATAGACAGTACCACCGTAAGTAAAATCTCCGAATGTAGCATTTGTTATCCAATAGTCCATCGGCAATTTTGGATCGTCTTGGAATGCGTTTGTCCTGCCTGTCTCGTCTTTTCTTGTAATGCCATCAAAACGGAATGCCACCCAACGAGTGTGGTATGCTGCTTTGTCAAATTCAAGACAATAGTTGCGCACTGCACCGCCATTGACATTGATGGTATGATTCAGCAATATGGTACTGCCATCTGTCTTCCATGCTGGTACTTCCATACCAGAAAGACTCTTCTCTCCTTCCTCTGATATAATCTCAAGAGAATACTCTATTGATGGTAGTTTCTTGTAGAAGACGGTATAATAATATCCACTGCCATGACTTTTATATACATAGGACGCAAAACGTGAATAATCCTTATTCCATATCAGATAATGTACTTTCCCGTTTCCATCTTTCGTATAAGTCTGTATCAGTCCTCTACTTGATGATTGCAGTATCTTCCATGAGGAGTTGTCAGACAGATTTGCATCTTCATTCAGAGTGTTGCCACTGTTCCAATACAGATATTTTTTTGTATTTGTGTCTTTGAATGCGAAGGTCCCATCTGCTGTTCCTTTTTCAACAACCAGTAACATCTTGCCCGACGGATTGGTATTGAACTCTGTTCCTATGCCATACTTCGTGCTAGACGTTGTTATTGATGACAACTCTTTCTTGCTGTCATCAATCTCTGCGATGACCACAGAATCGCCCACGGCAACCGTTGTGGTCTGTTTCCAATTTTCCTTGTTGGTGCGGGAGTAGATAGCATACAACACCATATCTTCCGTCACTCGTTGAGTCCTGTCAACGAATACTGGATGTGTTGTTGTATTGGATGTTGCCCAGTCTTTAAATGTGAAACCAGCAAATCTGGCATCATCATTCTTCGGGTTAGGCACATCTTTCATTATATCGCCGAGAATTGTTCCTGCTTCCACTTCACAACTACTATAGACTTTTCCTTTATCCATGAAGTCAATGACGAAACCAAAAGATGCAATAGCATACAGTTGACAGGCTAAAAACAGAAACAATTTTGCAACTTGCATGTTTTTATTTTACGGTTTTACGGTTATACGGTTATGACGTTATGAGGTTCTGACGTTATGAGGTTCTGAGGTTTTGCACTTCTGAACTTCTGAACTTCTGAACTTCTGAACTTCTGAACTTCTGAACTTCTTTACCCTCTTTACCTTATCTTTAGTCCTTTGACCTTTGACTTTTACGGTTATCGTTATCGTAGCGAAGCGTATCGTTATCGTTGACTTTTATATACAATATCCATTATCTGTTTGCCCAGAGCATCTGCCTCCTCCATTGTTGAGGCTTCGGAATATACACGTATTATCGGTTCTGTATTACTCTTGCGCAGATGTACCCACTTGGTCGTGAAATCTATCTTCACGCCATCAATATCGTTTATCTGTGCATCTTCCCATTTCATCTTTTTCACTTCATCAAGCACAGCATCCACATCTGTCTGTGGTTGCAAGTCTATTCTATTCTTCGCTATGAAATAGTTTGGGAATGTCTTTCTTAACTCACTGACTTTTAGTCCCTTTTCTGCCAAAGACGTAAGGAACAGTGCAATGCCGACAAGTGCATCTCGTCCATAATGGCTTTCAGGATAGATTACTCCACCATTGCCTTCTCCACCGATAACAGCCTTTACATCCTTCATCTTTGTTGTCACGTTTACCTCTCCCACAGCAGCAGCTGTATATTTACCGCCATGCTTTTCCGTCACGTCACGCAAGGCACGGGTAGAACTCAGGTTGCTTACGGTATTGCCTGGAGTCTTACTCAAGATATAGTCTGCCACAGCAACAAGTGTATATTCTTCACCGAACATTACACCATCTTCGCAGATGAATGCCAGACGGTCCACATCTGGGTCAACGACAATTCCTATATCGTACCTCCCACTCTGCATCTCCTTTATTATGCCACCGAGATTTTTCTCCAATGGTTCTGGATTATGTAAAAAGTCACCGGTACACTCTCCGTTAAGTATCGTAACATCATCAACACCGATTGCTTTGAAAAATTTTGGAAGGATGACACCGCCAACAGAGTTTATCGTATCTACACACACCTTGAAACCAGCTTTCTTTATCTTATCAACATCAACAAGTTGTAGTTGTTTTACACTCTCTATGTGGCGTTCATCGAAACTGTCGTCTTTGATATATTTTCCCAATGTATCAACATCTGCATACAAAAAATCTTCTTTTGCAGCATATTCCAACACCTTCGCACCATCGACAGCATTGAGGAACTCTCCTTCAGCGTTAAGGAGTTTCAAGGCATTCCAATGTCTTGGGTTGTGAGATGCTGTGATGATGATGCCACCTGCAGCACCACTCATCCTAACTGCCAGTTCTGTTGTAGGAGTTGTTGCATATCCAATGTCTCTAACATCAAAACCGCATCCTGTGAGTGTTCCGCACACAATACTTCTCACCATCTCGCCAGAGATACGACCATCACGACCTACTACTATCTCATGTTTCGCAGTCGCAGATGTTTCAGATATAAACTTTGCATAAGCTGTTGTAAACTTCACTATGTCAAGAGGATTGAGCGTATCGCCCGGCTGTCCGCCAATGGTTCCTCTAATACCAGATATAGATTTTATTAAACTCATCTTGTTTTGGTTTTACGGTTTTGCGGTTATCGTTATCGTTGGCGTCAGCCTTAAACTATCACTTATTATCTCTTTCTTCAAATGTTATTTCGTAATGATACGGATTGACATTGGCAGATGCCATCTGATGTCCCTGTTCGGATGGTACTATCAGTTTCACTTTGGAAATTTCCGTTTCCGATGATGTCTGTTTACCTATCTTTATGTATGTCAGTGGTATAAGCCATCCCGGCGGCACAGACTGTCCGTAATAACTATACATCAAACCATACGAATTTGTAAATGACGCTGTGAACACTCCGTAGGAATTATACACCGTCATCTCTTCTGGGTCATAGGCATACGACTGGTTTTGGTTGCTCAGCGATACAGAGTCTGTAAACAAGTTTATTTCAGTAAAACGGCATAGAAGGTCTGCCGACTGATGATGTCCCAGTTTTTTGCCTGTTCCCTTACGTACTATCTGCATATAAACGCCTGTATTTTCGAACAATACATATTCGTTTTTGCTTACATCGGTCGTGCTGTCATTGCGGTTAAAAGTGCTTTCGTCTATCACCTTTATCTTGCGAGAAGATATAAAATCGTTAATAGCAGATTTCTCTCTATCTTTCTTTTCCGCATAAGTTTCATAGTCATCACAACTTGTCATTGCAAAAAGTGCCACGAGGGCAAGAACGAAACTAAATGATTTAAAAGTCATAACAATTAAAATTTGAATTCAAGTATTGCCTTTTCGGTTATTTTTATTGCCTCCTCCATACTGCAGTTCAGTTTTCCGCCGCTGGCATTGAGATGTCCGCCACCATTGAAATACTGTTCACACAGTTTGTTACAAGGAAAATTATCTATGCTCCGCGTGCTTACCCATATCGTATTAGGTTTCTTAGTATCTTCACGCAAAGATATGCTCAATCGTTGTCCGTGCATCTGCAGAGGCAGGTTTACCAAGCCTTCTGCATCACCTTTCTTAAAATGGAAACGTTCCATTTCTTCCTTTGTGATAGTAAAATAACAAGATTTCTTTTCAGGAAAGTTTACCAACTTCTCGTGTAGCACATACCCCACCAGTCGTAAACGCCATTCGGAGAAGTTATCATAGACACTACGATGTATCTTTGTCCTGTTCACTCCCTTCCGTAGCAGTTCGCTCACGAGGTAATAGGTGTCGGGCCCCGCATTGTCGTATGCAAAGTTTCCCGTATCTGTCATCATGCCTGTGAACAGAGCTGTATAGAAACCCTTGTCCATCTTGTCATAATCGCCCATCTCCATCACCATACGCAAGATAATCTCGCACGTACTGCTTATATTTTCCACTGACAAGGTGATGGTAGCATTCAGGTTTGCCCCGATGTGATGGTCTATATGAATCATCTTTCCTTCAAATGCAGACAGCAGAGGTTTCATTTCCTCTCCCACCCTGCTCACATCATTGAAGTCAACACAGAATAGCAGGTCTGTTTCTTTCATTATTTCCGTAACCTTTGCACCCTGCTTGTCGTTACGGATTATGAAGTTTGCATTCGGCATCCATTGCAGAAAGTCCGGATAAGCATCTGGTAGGAGCATTGCACACTCCTTTCCATAAACATCACGCACCCATCCTGCAATACTAATGACAGCCCCCACAGCATCACCATCAGGATTCTGATGTCCCACCACGGCAATCTTCTCCGCCTCGGCAATCAGTCTCCGTATCTCATCCTGCTGTTGTATTGTCATCAATGCTTGCATAGTGGTTGTACGGTTTTACGGTTATATCCTTTTTAGAGGTCTAAGGGGTCTGAGAGGTTAGACTTTTAGACTTTTTGACTCTTTGACTTTTTGACTTTTAGACCTTAGACTATCAAAACAGTTTCTTAGGGTATATTCCGTCATCAACGAGTTTTTGAATCTTTTCTACTACTTCCGGACGGTCGGCAGCATAAGTGACCCCAAACCATGTTGCAGTAGTATCCAGTACCTCAACGGTAGCAGTACCATCGTTGATGAGTTTGTTTACCATAAGCGGAATGAAATACTCTGATTTAGGATTTGCCATAACCTCCGGATTGCTCAACCACTCCTTGAAATAGTCTTCGGAATACTTGAAATAATCAGGAGTGAAGCCCCAGACGTTCATGCTTACAGGGGCATTTTCATCCACGTTCACCCATGAATCCGTATCTTCATCATAGTAAGCCACCTTACCATCTTCCATACGTTTTATCTTCGTACGTTCCACGACAGTAGTCAGACAGCGTTTATCATCAACGGAGCAGACACCGCGAGCCACAGTACCATTCTCACTCAGTGTATTGCCCACACGGAAGCCCACCATAGAATATCTGTTCTTGCTACCCTCCGGCAGACTAGCGAGGAACTTGCCCATCACCATGAAGGCATCACGGTTATAGAAATCATCGCAGTTGATGACGCAGAACGGTTCGTTCACCACATCCTTTGCCATCAGCACTGCATGGTTTGTTCCCCAAGGTTTCTCACGTCCTTCTGGCACACTGAACCCCTCAGGCAGAGCATCTATCCCTTGGAATACCAGTTCCACAGGGATATGGTTTTCATATTTCGTCAGCACCTTATCACGAAAGTCCTGTTCGAAGTCTTTGCGTATGATGAAAACAATCTTTCCGAATCCAGCCTTAACAGCATCATAGATACTGTAATCCATGATAGTCTCGCCATTAGGTCCAAGACCATCCAACTGTTTCAATCCTCCATATCTGCTACCCATCCCGGCAGCCAAAAGTACTAATGTAGGTTTTGCCATTTTTATCTTGTATTTTTGTTTTTCAATCAATAATTTAAATAACGACGACAAAGTTAGTGCAAATCGAATGTACTACCAAATAAATTTTATTTATTTCTTTTATTGAAACAAAAAGTCACGAAATTTATTTCAGTGAATTATTGTGACAATAAAAGTAAAAACGCAGTTTTGTAGGTAGTACTGAGATGCAGCCTAAGTTAGACCAAAGGTCAAAGTTAGTACAAATCGACCAAAGGTCAAAGTTAGTGCAAATCGACCGAAGGTCAAAGTTACAACAAACAAAACACAAAAAGCCCCTTCCTTTCTGGGAAAGAGGCTATTTTCAGTTTCACCCTTCCCCTTTAGGGAGGGGTTGTGGGTAAGCTACTTTTCTCTGCTCTTATTTCACTACGTATTTTTTACCGTTTTTAATTACGATTCCCCTATTTTGCTGACCGCTGACCTTCACACCTTGCAGATTATACAAATCCGTTGACTGTTGACCGTTGACTGTTGACTG
>JAGHTI010000076.1 GCA_018065415.1 Candidatus Equicola stercoris | reverse complement strand
GTAATGCATTCATCAATTAATAATTAATAATTAATAATCGCTAATTAAACTAAACAACCAAACAACCATGTATTTGTGTCATTTCTTCTGTAAAGCTGATAGCTGTCGGCTGTACTTTCTTCAGAAATCCAAGAAACTTTTCATTTTTATCAAGATGTATGACAATTTGATTGTCTGCACCTTTTTCTATAACCCCTACCCCTATCTTATTCTGCAACATAGGCAGAGCCATATCAATAGCCATATCGAAAGTAGAGTTTCCCACACATGAGAGGAATAGATCATTCTCTTTCACCTCGTCCACCCTTATCGTCACCGACACTGGTATAACCTTGTTGACGATTGGTATTTTAACACCTATACACAGTTCACACGTCTGTGAATCAACATACTCTATACTCAAGTTCTGTCCAGCACTTGATGCAACATATTGTTGCAGTTCGTCATAACTTAGATTTATTATCATAACTTTTTATTATGTATCACACCATCTTTGAATCAGAAAAAAATCTCCACAACGGAGCAAGCATCAATGCCTGAATTATCAGGTTGTTATCCATCAAATACTTCACCTCATCTTTTTCAAGAAGATGCACCTCAATATCTTCCGTCCTATCAAGATGCGGTTTGCACACTTTTTTCACGCCCGTTGCAACAAAACAGTGAGCCATGTTTGTCTGTGAGCCAGGATTAGGAGATATATCCATAAGGTGCACCCATTGACCTCCGCCATAGCCCGTTTCTTCTTCCAATTCACGTTTTGCAGATTCCAAAGGACTCTCTCCCTCTTCCATAACACCACACGGAAGTTCATAACAAGTGTTCCCCAAAGCATGACGATACTGTCGTTCCATAACAAAATATCCGTCCTCCGTAATGGCAATGACATTCACCCAATCGGGATATTCCAACACGTAATACTCATCATTAACGATTCCGTTCGGCAACTGTACACTATCCACTCTTGCCGTAAGCCATGGACGTTTATGAAGATATTCACTTTTCAATATCTTATATTCACCCGATTTATCAATAGGCTTCTCTACTAACATACAAAACGTTAAAACAACATTATAATAATTCAACGCAAAAGTACTAAAAGTTTATGTATAAAAATAATCAGTTTTCATTTTTTTGCTATCTTTGCACGAGTATTTACTAAACAAAAAGACTACATAACCAAACAGACAAACGACCATGAAATATAATTTTGACGAAGTAATTAGCAGGAAAGATACAGACGCACTGAAGATTGAAGGCATGGATGAAAATTGGGGCAGGCATGATCTGCTTCCTTTATGGATAGCTGACATGGATTTCGCCACACCTCCGTTCATCATTGATGCGATAACGGACAGATGCAAGAACCCCGTACTCGGCTACACCAAACGACCTCAAGAATGGAGTGATGCCATAGTCAACTGGCAGAAAAATCGTTTCGGATGGGACATCAAAGAGGGATGGCTTAACTTCGTCCCTGGCATTGTTCCCGGCATCGCCTTTGCAATTCAGTGTTTCACAAAACCCGGTGACAAGATTCTCATCACCACACCAGTATATCCCCCTTATCTTCACGTGCCTCGCAAAAACGGGCGAATAGTAGTAGAGTGCAATCTCAAGTTAAAAGACGACGAGATAGTCATTGACTGGGAAGACTTTGAGACAGTCGCAAAGGGTTGCAGTATGTTTCTCCTTTGTCATCCACACAACCCAGGAGGAAGAGTATGGACAAAAGAAGAACTATGCCGCATAGCAGAAATATGCAAACGAAACAACATCCTCGTCGTATCAGATGAGATTCATGCAGACCTCACACTACCTCCTTTCCACCACATTCCTTATGCTATGTGTTGCGAGGAAGCAAAACAGAACTCCATCACCTTAGCATCACCGAGCAAGGCACTTAACATGGCAGGAATGGTGAGCAGTTATTCCGTCATCCCTAATGACGACATACGCACACAATTTGATGCCTATCTCAACAACAACGAGTTGAACATGGGGCACGCTTTTGCATTCCGTACTGTTATAGCAGCCTACACACATGGAACAGAATGGTTAGATCAGTGTCTTGCATACATTCAGGGAAATATTGACTATGTTGAAAAGAGGTTACGTGAGAACATGCCAGAGATAACGATGATAAGGCCACAAGCCTCATATCTCATATTCCTTGACTGCAAGAAACTTCACATGAACAACAATCAATTGCACGATTTCTTCGTTTGCAAGGCTCATCTCGCTCTCAACGATGGTTTTACATTTGGAGACAATGGTTCTGGATATATGAGATTAAACATTGCAACACCACGCTGTGTTCTCAAACGAGCAATAGACCAACTGGCTGAAGGATATAAAACTATTCACAATTGAAAAAGCAAGAAACAGCCAGTTCCAACAACATGATATGCGTTATCTAAAAGTGGAACTTGATGTCTATACCATATTGTGACGGTCGTCCCCGCTGAGCGAACCCTCGGTTCATACTCTCGAAATAGAAACTGTCATAACCAGTGTTTGTAATATTCTTTCCCCATAGTGTGAATGACACATTATGGAAATCCATATTTACATGACCTCCTAATGTAGAGTAGAAATTCTGATAGGCATCATTCCTTTCTGTCCAATAGACACGACCAGCACCATTCCAGTCAGCACCTATCGTCAGTTTACAAAAACTCACCATACCACCATGTGTAGATAAATCTATCGGATAGTCCACCCCCACGTTTATTGTATGCTGTGGCATGAATGGAACATAGTTCCCTTCATAGTCTGTCTTACCATCGTCATATTCTTTGAACTTCGCATTCGTATAGCCATAGGAGAGTGTAAGGATGTCATACATATTCAATGCCAACTCTGCACCCATACTACGACTCTTGCCAGCATTTACCATCATTCGTCCTAAACCGCTTTCGGCAAAACGTGCAATCTGTTGGTCATAAGTACTTATGTAGAACAATGCCACGCTACCATTTATCCAATCCTTTTTGCGGAATTTCGCACCGAGTTCAAAATTCCAACTGTACTCTGGTTTATATGCAAGGTTTTCAACATCTATATTTGTCATCAGACTTTCCACATCCACATATCGTCCCATCATACCGCCACTGATATCGTTTATCTTTGTTATCATCTGATTCTTCATCTCCCCCTGAGCAAGGTCGGACAGAATCTGGATGTTATACCCCCCGCTACGGTTTCCTTCTGCAACAGTGGCATATAGTTGGTTATCATCATCAAACATATATTGTACAGCAAAACGTGGCAGTATGTCAACATAATCTTTCGACAAGGAGCCACGTAGCATAGGATTGGCAGAAAGTCCTTCATACAAGTTATGCATATATGGAGGCATACTGATACTGAAGTCGTACGTCACGCCAGTGGCAGAATTGTAATCCAACCTTAGATATTCATACTGCAAACGTGCAGCAAGGGTAAAGTTCCATTTCCCCATTGAGAACACACTACTGTGAAAAAGTCCCAAACTCGTCACAGGAGTCTTCATGCTGCTATTCACCAATATGTTATTGTCTGTCACATCCATTTTCATATCCGGCATCTTCGGATATTCCATCTTCAGTTTTTGGAATATGGCGTTCACGTTATCCTCCATAAGTCCCCTTATTCCATCCTCGAAGAATGTGACAGGAGCATCTGTATTCAGCGACTGATAGAAACCGCTCACCCCAGTCATTGGGCACCATTTCATGCCACCACCCCACTCTATGTCTTTCTTAAATGTAAATTCCTCCGAGATAGTGTTTATGTTTTGTTTCTGTTGCATGAAATAGATGTCAGGATATAGAAAGTCCTGATCCATCTTCATGTCATCGTGTATATTCTGAAACCCAGTGACCGATGTCAGCATCCATCCTTTGGTATTATATGCCACCTTCAAGCCTGTATTGAATAGACCTCTGCGATAGTTATGTTCACGATTGTTTGATATCATCCCTATCAGCTCAGGATATTCCACCGTTTTTGCTCCGTCAGCCATATCCTTGTAGTAATATGGATAAGCACCCTCATCACTATAGTCATAACTGGCAGAGAAATCCAGTTTCATCTTTGCACTCGGTTTCCATACAGTACGCAGTCTTCCACCACCCACCTGAGCCTCGTCCGCCCTTCTGCCAGTAATGTCATTTTTGAAAAATCCATCACTGCCCATATAGTATCCGCCGACAGAAAAGGCGAACACATCTCCTATGTTATTATAATGGTTTACGGATAGCTTCCTATTGTTGTCGCGTGTAGCATATCCCACCCTTATGTCTGTTCCTTGATAGACAAAAGGGTTTCGTGTATATACCTTCAGTAGTCCCCCCATAGTATTGCGACCATAGAGTGTAGATTGAGGACCATGCAACACTTCTACTCTTTCCACATCACAGAAATCAAAATCGAAAGCACTTTTGTCAATATATGGAATATCATCAACGTACAATCCCACAGCTGGAGTATTCATCCTTGCCCCTACTCCTCTTATATATATGGCACTCGTCAGTCGGCTTCCATAGTCAGGCATGAAGAAATTTGGGACAAGATTGCTCACCCCCTTGATGGAAGTGATATGCTGAGTTTCCATGTCCTTTTGTCCTACGATGGAAACCGAAGATGGTTGTTGTTGCATGGTGCCGGTCTCCTTTATCATTGACACCACCTCAATTTCATCTAGTCCAATCGTATGCAAAGAATCGGCACCATTCCACACAGCCCACGAAGGCAAGGCTGCGAAGGCAAATAGCAAGCAAAACAATCTAATCATTATTAAAATCCAACAATCCTTATCTACCTCTAAACTGCAACGGAGAGCATCCTACACGTTCCTTAAAAAACTTACCAAAGAACGACTGATTTGGAAACCTCAATTCTTCCGACACTTCCTTTATACTTTTTGACGTGTTTCTCAACAGCACTTTTGCTTCCAATATCACATAATAGTCTATCCACTCGTTTGGAGTACGCTGACTCGCATTCTTTATTACCGCCGACAGATATTTGGATGATATGCATAGTCTGTCGCTATACCACGACACTCTCTTTTCCGTTTTGAAGTTTGCTTCCACAAGTTTAAGAAATTCCGCAAAAATCACATCCTGTCTGCGTTTCACCTTCTCTATCATCTGCTGATCACGATACAAGATATTACTCAGTTCATATATCCATGCACGTAATATAGAACGTATCACTTCCTTACGGAAATGATTGTTCACCTCTGCAATCTTGTATTCCAACATCTTGTAATAATTACTGAACAGGTAAGCATCAGTATCGGTAAGATGGATTACTGGATGTGTGCGAGAGAACAGCAGCAGATGAGACACATCCTCATAGTTCATTATGATGTCGTCCATAAAATTTTTCGACATGAAGATAGTCATACCATTGAAGTCATCTGCAACCTCGTAACTTTCCACTGTTTCACCAGTATTTACGATAATAATGTCATTCTGTTTTATGGAGCGTTGTTCTGTATTTAGAGCAAAATTTGCAGAACCACTGTAGCATATCACAGCAAACGTGCAATCCATTTTAAATACCTTATGAGGTATAGGCACGTCCTTGAAATCAGAGAACAGCAACAAGTCCTCCCCCATGAAGTTTACAGATGTCCTGCTACTCCTTGTAATTGCATCTTTTAGATGAATGTCACGAACACGATTTTTGCTCATTTCAAACACTTTTGTGCAAAATTAGTGCAAATCAAGGACAATGCCAAAATAAATTTTATTTATTTTCTTTTATTATCATAACACGAGCAAAATTTATTTTAGTGAGTTGTTATGAAAATAAAAGGAAAAACATTGTTTTGTAGGCATTGTCTTGATGTAACCTAATTTAAGGATATACATCCTTTTCTTCCTCCTCAAAATTCATTCTCAATATCTGCATGAGGCAGAAGATGAAAGATTCGTTTACCATCTGGGGTATAGTTGACATTGTCGCAGGCGAAAAGTGAAGATATGATATTCTCCATTTCTGCATTATTGAGTACCTGACCTTCAGGAATAGCTGAACTCTGTGCTATGCGTAGGGCGAGCATAGAACTATCGTTGAGGTCTAAAGTAGTCTCTTCTTCTGCCAGTGCATCACGTAGAAGTATGTTGGCATTGACATCTGTCAATGATACTGGGATAGCGGAAACGCAGTAACTGCCACCACCGAGATTCTGTATTTCAAAGCCAATGGATGTCAGCTCTGCAAGCATCTTCTCAAGTCGCAGTTCTTCTTTTTTTGACAGTTCGATGACATCTGGAAAGACAACCTTTTGACTCATAGACTCCTCTGCGTCATGTCTTTTTATCAATTTCTCATAGAGAATACGTATGTGAGCTCTATGCTGGTTGATAATCATCAAGCCCGATTTTACTGATGTGATGATATAAGCACCTTTGTACTGATAATGCTGTGGTGAACGGTCTATATCTAGTGTCGAATTATTAGCATCAACGTGCTTTGGAAAGTCGAATGGCAAAGCCAATGAGTCATTAGCATCAGCATTAACATTGGCGTCATATAACGATTCCCAATTCGACAGTGTTTTCTTTTTAAAGTCCGATGTTTGGAAAGGGTTGTATGTCGGATCATAGTCTGTCTTCGGCGGTCGCACCTTCACATCAGGATTGTATGCTGGTATGTCTAATGAATCTTTAGAAGAAAAATCCAGTGATGGTATCTCGCAGAAAGTGCCGAGGGCCTCTCTCACCCCTGCCATGAGTATTTGGAATACATCCTGTTCGTTTTCAAACTTTATCTCTGTCTTGACAGGATGGATATTGACATCTATATCGCGAGGATTTATCTCCATATATATATAATATGGTGGTTGTTCTCCGACAGGTAGAAGACGCTCGTAAGCCATCATCACTGCCTTATGGAAATATGGATGACGCATATAACGTCCATTGACAAAGAAGAACTGGCTTGCTCCCTTTTTCTTTGCCGACTCTGGTTTGCCTATGAAACCATTGATTTTTACCAATGATGTATCTACATTCAGCGGAAGAAGTGTTTGGTTCACCTTCTTGCCCATTACGTCTATGATACGCTGACGCACCCCTGCTGACGGAAGATTATAAAGTAACGTGCCGTCACTATGAAGGGTGAAAGCCACATTAGGATACACCAAAACGATACGCTCAAATGTAGAGATGATATTGTTCAGTTCTGTAGAGTTAGACTTGAGAAAACGTCTGCGTGCTGGTACGTTGAAAAACAAATTCTTTATATTGAAATTGCTTCCCACAGCACAAGCAGTCGGTTGCTGACTTTCTACCTTTGAGCCCGATATGTTTATCATTGTGCCAATACCATCATTTGCTGTGCGTGTCTTCAGTTCCACTTGTGCCACAGCTGCTATTGATGCCAAAGCTTCTCCTCGAAATCCCATCGTATTGAGATTGAACAGGTCGTCAGCCTTGCGTATCTTTGATGTTGCATGACGCTCAAACGACAATCGAGCATCCGTTTCAGACATACCACACCCATTATCCACAATCTGTATAGAAGTTCTGCCGGCATCAAGGATGATGACATCAACCTTTGTTGCTCCAGCATCAATGGCATTCTCCATCAGTTCCTTTACAACTGATGCTGGTCGCTGGATAACCTCACCAGCGGCAATCTGATTGGCTACAGAATCTGGAAGAAGTTTGATTATATCGGACATTGTTCTATTTTTTGTCAACGGACTCGTTGGATTTGCCACTTGGCTTGTCGAATAACGACTTCTTTAGTTTATTTTTTGGCAATGGGGTACGAGTTATTGTCTTCAGCAACTTATCTTTATGTTTACCACGCCATACATAGATATCGTCCTTATTTAGAGGACGAATATAGTCGAACCATGCAAATGACGGGAGGAAATCTCTGCCTGCTGGTATTTGTGTGAGCGGATATATGGTGCCAGATGCTTTTGGCATCCAGACTTTGTCTAATTTTCTGTTGGACATATAAGCTTTCATCAAGGTGGTTTCTGTAGTGTTCATGCCGATAAAACTGCTGTCCGCATCATTCTGTGGGAAGAAAATAGCCGAAACATTGTCTATAGCCTGTCCTTCGTGTATCTCACCATCAATGAAGAAAGCTTTCATTTCTTTAGATGAAATCTGATTAAATCGTGTGGTATCAGCAGGGACTTGCTGAACTGCAAGTGCTTGACCGATGACATGTGCCCAGTTTATGGTAGAATCATTAAGATATACTTTTATAACCTCTCCCAACAGTTGCTGATTGTCATACCACAATATAGGGTCTTTATACATCGTAATACAGGAATCCTGTTGGTTGTAAACCAAAGAATCGCATACTGCCTGAACATCTGTACGATACGCTCTGACCTTATGATATGCGTGTACCTTGCGATACATGGAGTCTGTCTCTATGTTAAAGGTATATAGTTTCATGGAGTCGGCATGCATATACAGAGTATCTTTTTGAGAATAGTCTATTGCCGTCGCATTATTCGTGGCATAAGCATATCCTATATTGTCATCATAATATAGCACATTGCCCGTCAGTTGATGTTTTGCCTTTTCATCCACATAAACAACATTTCGATATGCACGTGAGATACCTGATTTGGAATCATAATAGACACTATCACCAACAAGTTTCTTTCCGTCCTCACGGTCTATCACAGTATGATCGTATAGTTCAGCCTGATCTGTTTCTGTATTGTAATAACCATGTTCCGTGTATATATGTCCATCTTTTTGGTAGATATCCGTAGGTCCTACCATCTCTGCCTCAGAACGATTTGTGTCATAATATAATGTATCTGTGACAACCTTAATATCCTTTCCACGCAGTATGACGTTGTAATTGAATTCCGCCATATTCGTTTCCGTATCATATTGTCCCCAGTCGGATGTAAGGACATTGTCTTTATCCACCAGTTTGCCACCGTCGAAGAAATATCCTATTCCGTATGCTCTATCCCAATTGAGTGAGTCTGTATAGAGTGTACGTTTCTTATGTTTCAATACCACATTATGACGTGCTATCGCTAGTTCATCATTACCATCATAGTAGGCATAATCCGAAGTCAGTGACAGAGTATCACCACGATACATTCTCACATGTCCGAAAGCCCTGAAAGAGTTACTTTCTTCATAGAAATAGGCACTATCACAATAGAGGCGTGATACGCCTTGCACAAAGTGCACCTTACCATTGAGTACCTGCACATTTGGCATTCGGTCACGATCCATGTGAAGGACATCGGCATGGACAAGATGTATCTTGTTGTCGCCACTGTTTTTCTTCGTTCTGGATACCGTTGTAAGGACAAATACGAAAGCCAGTATGAAAAATAATATGAACTTTAGATTTCTAAACAACTCTGTAACACTGATTATTTTATCCAACCATCATATTCATACTCGCAATCTCTATACCTCGGATTGATTTTGACGTATGTTGTCTTTATCTTTTCTCGAATCCACTTCTTGAGTTTTTCTTCTTTCTTCTTCTGCTCTACTATGCTCTGCAACACTTGGAAATCTTCCGCCATAGAAGCCTTATGACGTGGATGACGTGCCTTCAACTTCACCAGCACGACAACAGTTTTTCCTTTACTGTTCGTCATAGTGAAAGGTGCTGAGATATCGCCCACAGACATATTTGATACCTCCTTAGCAATTTCTGACGGCAGTTCCTGCAATTGGAATTTGATAGTTCTCTGCCCTGTCTGCGGATTGGTGTTCACCATATTTCCATGGTTGTTCTTTGTATCTTTGTCGTCTGAAACGAAAGATGCAGCCTCATCAAATGTAACCTTGCCAGCACGGATATCACTTGCAAGAGAATCTAATTTCACTTTCATAGAGTCTGTAGCCGCATAGGATATCCTCGGTTTACGGAGAATATGACGCACCTTGATTTTATCGCCACGCTTGTCTATAAGTTGAATGATGTGATAGCCGAATTCTGATTCCACAATCTTTGAAACCTTTTTAGGGTCTGTAAGATTAAATGCCACTGCAGCAAATGCAGGGTCAAGCATACCACGTCCTATATAGTCCATCTCTCCACCTTGTCTAGCAGAGCCTGGGTCCTCGGAATACATTCTGGCCAACGCAGCAAATGAAGACTTTCCACTGACAATACGTTCAGTATATTCACGCAGGTCATTCTTCACACTATTTATCTCTTCTGGAGTGATGCGTGGCATGTGGGTAATAATTTGCACCTCATACTGCTCTGGTATATCAGGAAGGCTGTCCACAGGCACATTTTTAAAATACTTACGTACATCCGACGGTGTTACGTTCACATCGCCGACAAGATGTTCCCTCATCCTTTCCGAGACACGTCTGTTCTTCAGTTCTTCACGAAGGTCTTCACGCATCCTGCTGATAGGCATCTTTCTGTATTCTTCCAATTTTTCCTTTGAGCCCACCATCTGTATCCAGTAGTTCAACTGCGCTTCTACCTCTTGAGCAACTTCAGAATCTGTCACCTCAATACTGTCTATTGCTGCCTGATGAAGAAAGAGTTTCTGTATGGCAATCTGCTCTGGAATGGAACAATCTGGATTTCCCGACCATTTCATTCCCTCTTGCTCACCTTGAATACGCATTCCTTCTACCTCTGACCGCAGTATAGGTTCGTCGCCAACAACCCATATCACTTCATCCACAACATTCCAGTTCTCTGGGTCTGATTCAGGGATACTGTCATTGACGGCACATACAGGCATAACACCTAACAATAGTAATAATGTCAGGATATTTCTGCGTGAGGCATATCTATTTTTTTTCATTTCAATGATTGTTTACAGTTTTCAAGATATCATTCTTTACTTCAAAAGTATATTTATTGCGAAGTCCATCTATCCATTCTTTTTCTTTCTTTGCCTGATAGTCAGCCACCACCTGTGCCTTCACGTCTGTATAGTCTTCCGGAGCTTTGAGCATCTTTCCGAAAGAAGCAGTGATAGGATAACCCTTCACCTCACGTGGTTTTGCCTTTGAATCCTTGAACACAATCTTGTCTGCCCACGCATTAGTACCCTTCTTGAAAAGTCCCTTCTCTGCACGTACTCTAAATATTGAGTCATTATTGAATTTTTCTTTCAGTACTTCTGCCCATTTGTCGAAAGGAAGTTTCTTTATAGTTTTCTTCACTGCTTTCCTATCGGCTTTATTCTTTACGTGATATATAATCCCCTTGAAATATGGTTCGTCCCAAGCATAATCTGCTTTGTGGGCATTGAAATAATATTCCAGGCCTTTTTCATCTTTTGATGCAGGTTCCCAAACATAGCGGTTGCTTATCTCGTACAGCAACAGACCATCATGATATTCCTGAATAAGATATTTTAAATCATTATCCTTTGCAGAGAGTTCTGCAGCTCTTTCATCCATGAGTTCTGCAACAGTGATACCTTTTTCCTGTGCAAGACTGTCTGCATTGCGTTGTGCTATGGCATCACCAGCATTTCTTGACTCAAGGAATTTCATTATCTGCGGTTTCACTTCCTCAAATGGTTCGAGTTGTTTTCTGTCTGTCATCTTGATGATATGATAGCCAACAGGCGACAATACTGGTGCTGACATCTCGCCAACCTGCAAGGCAAAAGCAGCCTTATCAAATTCTTCCAGTGACTGTCCATGACTCAACCATGGAAGGATACCACCCTTCTGTGCATTGCTCTTGTCATCAGATACTTGTTTTGCCAATTCCGTAAAATCGGCTCCTTCCAACAATGCATTGTAGATGGAATCAGCACGTACTTTCGCTGCTGCCTGAGCATCTGCTGTAGCATTCTGTGGCAGATGAACAAAGATATGAGCCGGACGAATAAGTCCATCAGGTCCAATAGATTTCTTTGTACTCTCATAGACATTCAATGCTTCTTTGTCCATGTCATTTTCCTTCAAGAAGGATGGCAACAGTTGTTGATTGCGATATTGATGAAATTCATCTTTATATGATGACAGAGTGTCTAGCTGTGCATCCATAGCTGCGCACACCTTCAATTTGTAATTGATGAATAAGTCAACATAGTCTTCTACACTTTTCTTATCAATAACTCCTTCAGAATTGTTTTTGTTAAATGAATATTCAAACTCTGAACGAAGAACATTCTGTCCATTTATTACCATGATAACAGGATCGTCCTGCGCCATAGAACATACACTCACAAAAACTGCCACAAGAATGGTGATTACTTTTTTCATATTCATATTGTTTTTATATTTTGTTCATTTTTCAGTTAGCCATATCTGAAATAAATTTTATTCTTACTAGACGAAGTTCTTCTTCCGAATACACATCGCTGAATTCGTTTAACAAATCATCTAATTCGCCTGTTTCCGATTCGCGGAGGAAATCAAAGATTTCTTCTACTTCATCTTCATCCAACAAGTCATAAATGGCATAATCGACATTCAGTTTTGTTCCAGAGAAGACTATTGCCTCTAGTTTCTCCATCAGTTCAAAATAGTCGATACCTTTGGACTCGGCAATATTCTCCAACGGAATCTGCCTGTCTATAAGTCCTACTATTTCCACTCTCTGCAATGACTTGTTTGCCACAGTCTTGACACGCATATCGTCAGGACGTTCGATTTCATTTTCCTCACAATGTCTCATTATCAGGTCGCAGAAAGGCTGTCCATATTTTTTTGCTTTTCCATCGCCCACTCCCTGAACATTTTTGAGTTCTTCAATCGTAACAGGATATACTGTTGCCATCTGTTCCAATGAATTGTCTTGGAAGATGACATACGGTGGTAAATCATATTTCTTTGCTATGCTACGTCTCAAATCTTTAAGCATAGCAAACAATTCTGGGTCGAGTGCAGCAGTGCCACCTTCTTCTGCTTGTTCATCTTCATATTGTGAGAACTCTACATTTTCTACAATCATGAAAGAAACAGGGTGTTTCATAAAGTTTTCACCTGACTCCGTAACCTTCAATATGCCGTAGTTTTCAATACCCTTATTCAGATAGCCTACGAGCAATGCATGATGGATTACGGCATCCAAGACACTGTCTTTTTCATTCTTTCCGCAACCGAAGAGAGCCATCTCTTCATGTTTATGACTAATGATGTCTTCCGTTTCATTCCCTTTGATGAAATCAATAATATATTCAATACGGAACTTTTCGTTAAGTGCCTTTATGACACTTAGCACCATCTGTAGTTTATCTTTTGCTTCTATCTTCTTCTTTGGATGAATACAGTTGTCACAGTTTTCACAATTATCTTTATCGTATTCTTCTCCGAAATAATGCAGCAACATCTTTCTACGGCATACAGCTGACTCAGCATAAGCTGCTGTCTCCTGCAACAACTGCCTACCGATATCTTGTTCTGCAACAGGTTTTCCTTCCATGAACTTTCCCAATTTTCGGAGGTCTTTATTTGAATAGAAGGCGATACATCTTCCTTCTCCGCCGTCACGTCCGGCACGACCTGTCTCTTGATAATAGCCTTCAAGAGATTTCGGGATGTCATAATGTATCACAAATCTCACATCTGGTTTGTCGATACCCATACCAAAAGCTATTGTAGCAACGATAATATCTATTCGTTCAGAGATAAAATCATCTTGTGTCTGAGTTCTTACCACCGACTCGAATCCTGCATGATATGCTGCGGCACGGATGTCGTTAGCATTGAGCACAGCTGCCAATTCCTCCACCTTCTTTCTTGAAAGGCAATAGATGATTCCGCTCTTGCCACCATTCTGCTTTATGTATCTTATGATATCTTTGTCGATATCTTTTGTCTTTGGACGTATCTCGTAATAGAGATTAGGACGATTGAAAGAACTCTTGAACTCTACTGCATCCAGAATGCCAAGACTCTTCTTTATATCAATACGCACCTTATCTGTTGCCGTTGCTGTGAGGGCTATAATTGGAGCTTCTCCTATTTGGTTTACTATAGGTCGTATATTCCTATATTCTGGTCGGAAATCATGTCCCCACTCTGAAATGCAATGAGCCTCATCAATGGCATAGAAAGATATCTTGACGCGTTTCAAGAAGTCTATATTTTCAAATTTCGTCAGTGATTCTGGTGCCACATACAGAAGTTTTGTTTTTCCAGCCTTCACATTTTCCTTAACCTCTTCAATTGCATTCTTTGACAATGATGAATTAAGATAATGTGCCACCCCTTCCTCACCAAGTCCTCTCATCACATCTACCTGATTCTTCATCAAGGCTATGAGTGGAGAGATCACTATTGCCGTGCCTTCCATGAGTAGTGCCGGCAACTGATAACATAGCGATTTTCCTCCTCCTGTAGGCATAAGTACAAAAGAGTTCTTGCCATCCATCACATTACGGATGATTGCCTCTTGATTTGCTTTGAATTTATCAAAACCGAAATAATACTTTAATGCCTCGTGTATTGTCATATATCCAAATTCGACTTTTCCAATTGTTTTTTAGCCAGTTTCAGAGTTATCTCCAGTTTCTTCGTTTTCTTTGAAGGTTGTTCAAACATTGGCTCTATCATTATTGCTTCAACGATGGAACGCAGACCGCGTGCTCCCAACTTATATTCCATAGCCTTGTCAACAATGAAGTCAAGTGTCTCTGGAGCAAAGGTCAGTTTCACGTCATCCATCTTAAAGAGTTTCTCATATTGTTTGAGGATGGAATTCTTAGGTTCAAGCAATATATTCTTCAATGCCACCTTGTCGAGTGGGTTCAGGTATGTCAGTACTGGCAGACGACCTATCACCTCTGGGATAAGTCCGAATGATTTTAAGTCTTGCGGAGAGATATACCGCATCATGTCGCCTTTGTTGATTTTTTTTGTATTCATAACAGAGGTAAATCCCACCACATGAGTATTCAGTCGCTGTGCAATCTTCCTCTCTATGCCATCGAAAGCACCACCACAGATGAACAATATATTCTTTGTGTCTATATGTATAAACTCCTGCTCAGGGTGTTTGCGTCCTCCTTCTGGAGCCACATTGACGATGCTTCCTTCAAGTAGTTTAAGCAAAGACTGCTGCACACCTTCGCCACTTACATCTCTCGTAATGGAAGGGTTGTCACTCTTTCTAGCTATCTTGTCTATCTCATCGATGAAGACGATGCCTCTCTGTGCATCTTCCACATTATAATCTGCTGCCTGCAACAGACGTGAGAGTATGCTCTCCACATCTTCTCCCACATATCCAGCCTCTGTGAATACCGTTGCATCGACAATGGTAAAAGGCACTTTCAACAGGCGGGCGATGGTGCGTGCCAACAGAGTCTTTCCTGTTCCTGTTGACCCTACCATTATGATGTTGCTCTTTTCTATCTCAACATCATTATTGTCGTCTGGTTGGGCGAGGCGTTTATAATGATTATATACGGCAACGGCGAGTGTCTTCTTTGCATCGTCCTGTCCAATGACATACTGGTCAAGAAATTCCTTGATTACTTTCGGTTTAGGAACATCTGTCATGTTTATCTCGGCAATGTCCTTCTTCTTCGCGTTGTCAAGAAGTCCTTGTTCTTTGACAATATCGTAAGCCAAGGATATACAGCTGTCGCAGATACATCCCTTTTCGCCATTGATAAGCAGTCTTACCTCTTGCTCGCTCTTACCGCAGAAACTACAATATCTCATTACTTTTCGTCAGCACTCTGTCAATCATACCATAAGCTTTGGCTTCTTCTGCCGTCATCCAATGGTCACGGTCTGAATCCTTCCATACCTGTTCATACGGAGTATGCGAATGATTGGCAATAATCGTATATAATTCTTTTTTCAGTTTCTGTATCTCGTCATGAACAATCTCAATGTCTGATGCCTGTCCATTCACGCCACCCATAGGCTGATGAATCATCACGCGGGAGTGTGGGAGAGCAAAACGCTTGCCTTCCTTACCAGATACCAGCAACACAGAAGCCATCGAGGCTGCCATGCCGACACATATTGTTGACACTTCACTCTGTATGTACTGCATGGTATCATAGATACCCAAGCCGTCATATACGCTTCCTCCAGGGGAATTGATATATATATTTATATCCTTTCCCGAATCATTAGAGTCGAGGTACAGCAACTGTGCTTGCAGAGTGTTTGATGTATAACTGTCTATCTGCGTTCCGAGGAAAATAACCCTATCCATCATCAGACGTGAGAAGACGTCCATCTGAGTCACATTCAATTGGCGTTCTTCAAGGATATACGGATTCATATATTGGTTCGATGCCTTCATCACATCGTCCAATGTCTGTCCACTCATCCCACAGTTTTGAGTAGCAAACTTTCTAAAATCGTCTTTTATATTCATTTTGTTTCAAACAGTTTATTAAAGTCGTCAAGTGTCGTTGACTTCTTCTTGAGAGTAACAACATCTTTCAAAGTTTCCGTCAGTTTACGGTCGATACTGCGGTCAACGAGATTGTTTATCATTTCCTGTTTCTTCATCATCTCACCGGCATACTGTTCTACCAGTTCATCAGGAATGTTGTTCATGCCGTACTGTGCAAACTGTGCACGTGTAGCCTCCATGGCAGCAGCCTTGATGTCTGCATCCTCGATTTTTATCTTCGTCTGCTCAACAAGTTTCTCACGGATGAGGTGCCATGTCAGTTCCTTGATGCTGTTGTCGAAATTATCGTTCACAAACTTTTCATCCTTGTCAGGATTGTTCTTCAGCATCATCTTCTTCAGCAGTTCTTCTGGGAACTTCAACGTGCCAACTTTCTTTTCGCAGTATTCACGCAGGTCAATGATGAAACGATAGTCTTCATCTGCCTTCAATTGTTTCTCCAGACCTTCTGCTATCTTCTTGCGGAAGTCTTCTTCCGTCTTGCACTCGTCTTTGCCATAGACAGCATCAAACAGTTCCTGTCCTACTTCTGCTTTCTCATAACGTGTAATCTCCGTTATCTGGTATGTAAAATCGGAAGTCATCTTCTCTGCAGCGTCTTTCTCTATCTTCAGCAATGAAGCTATCTCTGCTGCATTTCCCTCATATACCTTTGAAGGGTTGAATGTCACCACATCGCCCGGTTTGCATTTGTCAAACAGTTTTTCTGCCTCTTTGTCCTTGAAATATGTTGGCATCATCACAGCACCTTCCACCGTAATGCCTTCTGCCTTATCACCTCCGTCAGCCTGTTCGCGCAGGTCACCCTTGAGCATATCGCCAAACTTATAAGACTTCACCTTTACGTGCTTGCCCATGCGTGATGCAAACATCTCTATCTGCTTGTTGATAAGGTCATCATCAACTTTGATATTATAATAAGTTATCTTGTCATCCTTTGTCAAAGCCAGTTCAAACTCTGGTGCTACAGCGATGTCAAAAGTAAACGTGAATGTCTCATCTTTTTCAAAGTCTATCTTGTCATCCAGTTCACAAGCCACTGGATTGCCGAGCATCATTATCTTCTCTGTAGTGATATATTCGTTCACCTTGTCGGAAAGCAAATGGTTCACCTCGTCCACCTTCACAGGTATTGCATACTGTCTGTCTATGAGAGCCTGCGGAGCATTACCTGGACGGAATCCAGGAATGTTGGCTTTCTTCCTGTAGTCTTTGAGTGTCTTCTTTACTTTCTCTTCATAGTCGGCTTTCTCTACTACTGCCGTCAACTTGCCGTTAATCTTGTCGGCACATTCAAATGTAATCTTCATAAATATATTTTATATTTTATTGTTGTAATTCCTTCGCCCTCTTCTGTTCGTCTATCAACTGGAAATCTTTTTTTCTCAGCACGAAAGAGGTACTTAGATATTTTTCACGTACAATGGTGTTTGCAGACAGTTCTTCCGGTGTTCCTTGGAACAGGATGCGTCCTTCAAAAAGCATATAAGCACGGTCGGTGATGCACAACGTATCCTGCACATTATGGTCTGTTATTAGAATACCGATATTCTTATACTTCAGTTTCCACACGATATGCTGAATGTCCTCTACAGCGATAGGGTCAACACCTGCAAACGGTTCGTCAAGCATGATGAACTTTGGGTCTATGGCAAGACATCGTGCAATCTCCGTTCTGCGTCGTTCACCGCCAGACAACTGGTTTCCATTGTTCTTTCTCACCTTTTCAAGACGGAACTCTGCGATGAGCGACTCCAGTTTCTCATTCCTTTCTTCAGGAGTCTTGTCTGTCATCTCAAGCACAGACATGATATTGTCTTCCACACTCATCTTGCGGAACACGCTCGGCTCCTGTGGCAGATAGCCTATTCCCTGACGTGCATGCTTATACACTGGCTCGTTGGTAATCTCCTCATCGTTGATATACACATGCCCTGCATTAGGGATGACAAGACCTGTCGTCATATAGAAAGAAGTAGTCTTACCCGCACCGTTAGGTCCAAGCAATCCTACAATCTCGCCTTGTTTCACATCAAAAGACACCTCGTTGGCAACAGTACGCTTTCCGTACCTTTTTACCAAGCCCTCGCAACGCAATATATCGTGCCTTTCTTCCATATCTTTTTTCTTACCGTATTCCATAGATACTTCAAATGGAATACAAATTTAAGCATTTTTTCTGTAATCCACACACATCAAGCAAAAAAATGTGGGTGTACCGCATTTCCGATACACCCACACATTATTTGTAACAAGAAGAATTATTATCTTTTCAGATATCTCTTACCGTTTTTAATTACGATTCCCCTATTTTGCTGACCGCTGACCTTCACACCTTGCAGATTATACAAATCCGTTGACTGTTGACCGTTGACTGTTGACTG
>JAGHTI010000070.1 GCA_018065415.1 Candidatus Equicola stercoris | reverse complement strand
GAACATACACAAACATAACACAAGACATCTACAAGATGGAAACAATAAATACAAGCTGTTTTTCTTGTTTTTGTCAAAAGAAAAAAGAACACTAAACCGGTAAAGTGTATATATGTTTAACTAAAAAAAAATTGAAAAAGGAATGCTTTTATCCAACAAAATTGTTGACCATTTTTTTGTTTTCGGTTTTTTTTGTAATTTTACACCCGTTTATGAATTTGACAGGTATCACCATAGCAATAGCAACATTCCTCATCATCGGAACCTTCCATCCCATCGTCATAAAGACGGAGTATCATACGGGCACAAAATTCTGGTGGGTATTCCTGACTGTCGGGATAGCATGTTGCGGCATTGCACTGTTTATTGAAAACATAATGCTGAGTGCTGTCCTCGGTGTCTTCGGCGCAAGTTGCCTATGGTCTATAAAGGAACTGTTCGAACAGAAAGAACGAGTAAGAAAGGGATGGTTCCCGAGCAAGCATGATAAAATTAAAAAATAAGAAACATCAAAGACTCATACATTCCCCTTGGGGGGAAATACAACAACAAAGTAAAGTAAAACTAAAACTAATAATATGAACACAAAAAAAATTGTAAGCAGTATTGCAGTGTTTCTGCTGAGTATCATTATCACAAGTGCACAGACGGTCGTATTCAGCAACGACAAAGGCGGTTTTCAGGACAAGGAGTTTGACCTTACCCTCTCGGCTTCTAAAGGTACGTACAATATCCGCTACACCCTCGATGGTACTATACCGACAACAAAATCAACTCTCTACACCAGTCCTATCCACATCAGCAAGACAACTCCCGTGAGTGTGTCGCTTTTCGACGATGGTGGCAACGAAGTAAACCGTAGCGTACGCACATACATATTCCTCAAAGATGTGTATCAGCAACCTAACAACCCTGCTGGCTATCCGTCAACATGGACAACGGGATACAAGGCATACTACGCTATGAGCACAGAAGTGACACAGGGAGAGGACTACAAAGACATCATGGATGATGCCATGAAGGCTATCCCTACCGTCTGCATCGTGACGACCATAGACAATCTCTTTGACTCCAAGATTGGCATATACAGCAACCCTGAACAGAAGGGTGACAGTACAGAATGGGAACGTCCAGCGTCTGTGGAATACTACGAAAAAGACGGTTTCATCCAACAGAACTGCGGAATACGCATCCACGGAGGAAATAGTAGAAAACCAGGAAACTCAGCAAAACACTCCTTAAGACTGTATTTCAAAGACACGTACGGACCGAAAAATCTCAAATACCAGATTTTTAAAGACGAAGATGCAACAAAGAAGTTCAAACGATTGGTGTTGCGTGCAGGGTATAACTACACGTGGATAAAGAATGGCAGCAAGACACTCTATCCGCAAAACATAATACAGCGTACTAACGCACAATACATAATAGACTCATGGGCAAAAGAAGTAGCACACAGTATGGGACATCTGATAACGCACCGTCGTTTTGTGCATCTGTTCATAAACGGTCTGTATTGGGGAATGTATGAAATCTGCGAAAGGATTGACGATAAGTTCGCATCAGAATATCTCGGTGGCGAAGATGAAGACTATGACATCATCGAAGACCCACATGATGTTTCAGAAGGCGACATAACGGCATACAATACCATGTACCAAGCCGCATGCAAGGTAGGTTCTTCACAGACGGATGCGAATTATGCCAAACTTATTGACCAGAAACTACTCGACATGCAGAACTATGCTGACTATATGCTATTGCAATGGTATTTGGGCAATGACGATTGGGATAAAAACAACTGGGAAGCAATACGTAGCAGAGTAGAACCAAGAAATGGTTTCGTGTATATGGTATGGGATGCTGAAACTTGTATGACAGATGTAAACATAAACAAGGTGACGATGAAGAGTGGAGACCCTACCACCATGATGGCATCGCTGAAGAAAAATCCGAAGTTCAAGGCTATCATGCAAGAGAGGATAAGAACACATTTCACCGGCGACGGCATACTGACACCAGCAAAAGCAGCAGAACTGTATGAAAAGATATGCAGTGAGATAGACCTGCCTATAATTTGCGAGAGTGCCCGATGGGGAGGCTACCGCAAGTTCACTGGCGAAGCGGAAGAGATATATACACGCAACGACCATTGGCTGGTACGCAAGGACGACCTGATGAAAAATTATTTTCCAAAGCGTACAGACATCGTGCTGAAACAACTGAAAGATGCTGGGCTCTTTGACCCGACGGGAATAGAGGAGATAAACTATAACGAAAACGATAACGATAACAAGTCGAAAGGCATTTACAATCTACAGGGACAACGAGTGAAGGTCAACGGCAACTACCACGGGATTGCTATTGTAGGAAACAAAAAAATTCTCGTCAAATAAAAAATCAACACAATAAAAGCAGGAAACGAGGGTTATATATTTGTTAATATATAATCTCATACACACTAGATATGGTACAGAACGAATGTTTGATTTTTGTCAACGATAACATGGGAAAAACACAACGAACGATAAAACGTTGTTGTGACATTGTCCTATCTTTCATAGCCTTAGTACTGTTGTCTCCGATATTTTTAATCATAATCCTCGCTTTGAAATTTTCCCGCAACGGCTCTGTTTTTTATTCGCAAGAAAGAATAGGATATGAAGGGATGCCGTTCACTTTGTATAAGTTTCGTACCATAAAGGAAGGTATAGAAAAAGACAAGCCTCAACTAGTACCAATGTCAAATGGTATTGACTCTACGCCATTGGAGAAATTCCTGCGTGCTCACCATCTGGACGAACTGCCACAGTTCTGGAATGTACTTAAAGGCGACATGAGTCTTGTAGGTCCACGTCCAGAAAGAAAGTATTTCATCGACCTGATAACTGCTAAGGACCCCAACTATATACTTTTATACCAAATGCGTCCAGGCCTTACGTCGGAAGCCACAATATACAACGGCTATACAGACACAATGGAAAAGATGCTCAAAAGACTAAAGATGGACATCAACTACCTAAGGAATAGGACTCTGTCGTTGGATTTACAAATCATCATAAACACATTCTGGGCTATCGTCTCAGGAAAAAAGTTCTGAAAAAAATTGATAATAAAAATATGAAAAAACGTCTTATCTCAATCATCATCTGTCTGTGCATCACCAGCATGACACAAGTGTATGCTGACATGACGGAAAAACAAATCATTTCGTATGTTCAAGAGCAGACAGCAAAGGGTACTCCACGTTCACAGATAGTGACATACCTCATGCAAAATGGTGTCACCGTTGACCGCATAAGGACTCTGTACAAGAAATACCAGAAAGAACAGAAAAATCTGGGATTGGGTACGAAAGACATTTCCAATGGTGTAGGCACAGCCGCAGCAGAAGACAGGTTGCGTACCAAGAACGGAGACCCGAAGAATGTGAACAAGGGGAAAAACGGAGAAACTCCAAACATCGCTAACAGCCGAAGACTGAAAAACATGCAGAAAAAGGCTAACACCTACGATGAGAATGATGAGGAATACATGGAGATGGACGAAGCTATGGACTTCCTGATGCCAGATTCGTTGAAATACTATGATGAAGAACTGCAAATGGAGAAGAAAGAACCGAAGAGAAAAGTATTCGGTAGAGACATCTTCAACAAAAAGAACCTGAGTTTTGAACCAAACATGAACATTGCCACACCTCAGCACTACCTGCTTGGTGCTGGTGACATTGTAAATGTAGATATTTGGGGCGCTTCTCAGAGTTCTACATCTGAGGTCATATCTCCTGATGGTACAATCGTACTGGAGAACGTGGGACCAGTAAATTTAGGAGGGCTTACCGTAGCACAAGCAAAACAGAAGCTTAAGAATGTACTCGGTAAACGTTACAAAGGTAGTAGCATAGACCTTACTGTAGGACAGACAAAGACCATCACCGTCAACGTGATGGGCGAGGTAAAGGCACCTGGCACTTATACCCTCTCTGCTTTTGCATCGGTATTCCATGCATTGTACATGGCTGGTGGAACAAACGACATAGGAACTCTGAGAAACATAAAGGTTTATCGTAGCGGAAGACTGATATCTACGGTGGACGTCTATGATTATATCCTCAATGGCAAACTGACAGGAGATGTCCGTCTGGCAGAAGGCGACGTGATAAGTGTTGGCTCATACGAATGCCTTGTAAACATTGCCGGAAAGATACGCCGTCCGATGTTCTATGAAATGAAGAAGACAGAATCATTGAAGACTCTGCTGAAATATGCAGGAGGATTTACTGGTGACGCTTTCAAAAAGAATGTGAAGGTGACAAGAAAATCTACGGGACAGTATTCCATCTATGATGTCAACGAATTTGACATGGCACAGTTCAACCTTGATGACGAAGACTCTGTATTCGTGGATTCCATCATAAAGAGATACTCCAACATGATTGAAGTGAAGGGAGGAGTTTTCAGACCAGGGATGTTCCAGATGGGTGGCGACATAAACAGTGTGCGTTCTTTGGTCAATGCTGCAGGAGGTTGCGTAGAAGACGCGTTCATGACACATGCTGTCATACACCGCAAGAAGAACGACCGTACACTACAGGCCATATCTGTAGATCTCGAAGGAATAATGAATGGTACACAACCAGACATAGCACTTAAAAACGAAGACGTACTGTTCATCCCTACCCGAACAGATTATAATGAAGAGAAGACCGTCACCATACATGGAGAGGTGTTCTTCCCTGGAGTATATGAATATGCAGAAAATACCACTATCGAAGACTTGGTACTGCAGGCAGGAGGTCTGAAAGCATCAGCCTCAACAGCAAAAGTGGATGTATCAAGAAGAATACAGGACAAATCTGCAACAACAAGTGACATCGAACTCGCAAAGACATTCAGTTTCGCATTAAAAGACGGAATGATTGTTGACGGAGAAACTGGATTCTACCTTGAGCCTTTTGATGAAGTATATGTTAGAAAATCGCCAAGTTTCTACAAACAACAAAACATACAGGTTGAAGGCGAAGTGCTATTTGAAGGAACATACACCCTATCAAACAAGGCACAACGTCTGAGTGAAGTCATCTCCAATGCTGGAGGACTGACAAAAACAGCATACGCAAAAGGTGCACGTCTCGAACGCAGGATAACACCAGAAGAACGTCTGCGTATGGAATCTGTCATCAAGATGGCACAACGTAATTCAGGGAAAGACACAGTAGATGTAAAGAAACTGGATATCGGAAGCACATATTTTGTCGGAATAGAACTTGACAAGGCGATGGAAAACCCTGGAGGTGATGCAGACATCGTAGTACGCGAAGGCGACCGCATCATAGTGCCAGAATATTCAGGAACAATACGTGTTGAAGGTGACGTGATGTTTCCAAACACCGTTGCCTACAAGCAAGGTGAGGATGTGGCATACTACATAAAACAAGCTGGTGGTTACTCATCCACAGCAAAAAAGAGCAGAACATACATCATCAACATGAATGGTACTATAGAAAAGGTTAAACGCAGCACACGTCCGAAACCAGGTGCAGAAATCGTAGTACCGGCAAAGTCTGCTCGTGAAAAACTGTCAATGTCTGAAATCCTCACGATAGGAACATCTACAGCAAGTATCGCAACAATGATTGCAACTATCGCAAATCTAATGAAATAAACGGATAATGAATAATTAATAGAAGTTCAGAAGTTCAGAAGTTCAGAAGTTCAAAACCTCAGAACCTCATAACGTCAGAACCTCAATAGACAATTGATAATGAATAATTATGGAAGATAACGATTATAGACCAGGCATAGACTACAAAGAAGTATGGCACAGAATCTGTGAAAAAAGAAAACTATTCTTTAAGATAGTTCCAATAGTCATGGTGCTATCCGTCCTTTATATTCTGTGCATTCCAAGAACTTACACTTGCATCATAAAACTTGCACCAGAATATGATTTGGCAAGCGCAGGCAATCTTAATTCCTTGGCGGCACAATTCGGACTAGACGTTGGGAATTCTTTTCCTAGCACGGATGCCATTTCACCAACATTATATCCCGACCTTATCAAGAGCACAAACTTTGTCGTAAGTTTGTTTCCTATACAAGTAGTAAACAAGGAGGGCACGATAAAGACAGATTATTTCACATATTTGAAAGACCACCAGAAAAGCCCGTTTTGGTCAAAAGCCATATATTGGATAAAAAATCTGTTCACGAAAAAAGAAGGCAAGAAGGCTACCGACAAGGTAGATCCGTTCCGATTGACGAAAAAGGAAACCGACATACTGAAACAAATCACAAAACAAATCAAATGTTCTGTTGACAAGAAAACAGATGTCATCACCTTTACCATTATAGACCAAGACCCTTTGATATGCGCCTGCATAGCAGACTCTGTCAGCACAAAACTACAGTCGTTCATCACAGAGTACAGGACAAGCAAGGCAAGAAATGATGTAGAGTATTACGAGAGATTGCTTAAACAGGCTAAACACGATTATGTAAAATCCCGTCAGATTTATGGCGATTATGCAGACAGTCATGCTGATATAAACCTACCGAGTTTTCAAGCAAAGATAGATGATTTGGAAAATGAAATGCAACTGAAATATAACGCATACAACACTATTCAGGCACAACTTCAGGCTGCCAAGGCAAAAGTTCAAGAGAAAACACCTGCCTTTACAACCCTGCAGAGTGCCACCGTGCCTATAAAAGCAACAGGTCCAAAACGAATGATATTTGTTGCTGTCTTGACGCTCCTTGCATTTATTGGCACAGCACTTTATGTGCTGAGAGATATCTTGAAGCCATAAAACCTTAAACTAAATGGAAAACAGACAACCTAAGAAGATAGCAAAAAACACATTATTACTATTTATGCGCATGTTCGTACTCATGCTCATAAATCTTTATGCGGTACGTCTGTTGCTCAGTGCTCTTGGTGAGGAGGATTATGGTATTTTCAACGTTGTAGCTGGTGTGGTAACCATGTTGTCGTGCATGGGCACTGTGTTGGCTCTTGCTACGCAACGTTTTTACTCCGATGCAGATGGCAAAAAAGACTACAAGCGACTCAAGGAGATCTTCTCAGCCAGCATAAATCTGAATATTGGTTTGTCGTTTATTATCTTAATCGTATTTGAGACGATAGGCTTATGGTTCTTAAATGTGCATCTGAACATACCTGACGACAGAATGTTTGCAGTACAATGCATTTATCAGTTTTCTATTTTTACTTTTATCTGTAGCATTCTGCAAATTCCTTATATGTCTGCCGTTATTGCACATGAGCACATGGGCATATACACGATAATTTCGACAGTTGAGTGTCTGCTGAGATTGATAGTTGTGTGTCTGATAGCGTATGCCAGTATTGATGGTCTGATATTTTATGGTGGTGGATTGTTTTTGGTTTCCATACTGATATTTCTAACATATGCTATAACAGCCAACCGCAAATACGCAGAATGTCATTATCAGAAAGTCAAGAACAAGTCCCTATATAAAGAATTCACCGCATTTTCTGGTTGGACATTATTCGGTTCTGTTGCAAGTATAGGAATGGTTCAAGGTAATACGATATTGCTAAATCTATTCTTTGGACCTATAACAAATGCTGCCTTTGCCATAGCACTTCAAATAAATAATGCTTTTGCAGCCCTTTGCAATAGTGTGGTCATGGCTTTAAGACCGGCAATGATACGTTCTTATGCAAGCAATGACAGAGATTATCTTCAAAAACTGTTCAACACCAGTAATAAGTTTTTATTTTTCATACTAATCGCCATTGGTGTGCCATTGATTAGTGAGATGTATGACATATTGAATATATGGCTTGGAGATTTCTCTGAGGAAATGGTATTGTTTTCAAGAATGATAATTGTCTATGTCATAATTCTTGCCATGCACAATCCGATAACAATCATCATGCACGCTTCGGGGAAAGTGAAATATTATCATTTGATTTCTGAGAGTGTGATGATTGTATGCTTCCCATTGTCTTTGATATTGTTCTTGTTTGGCATGCCATCATATACCGTCTTGGTATGTATGATTAGTGTCTGTGCTTTGGCGCATGTGGTTAGAATGTTTTGTCTGAAATATTACCAAACAGATTTTTCTATCCGCAGATACCTTCTGTCGTTCGTCATCCCATCAATTGTAATAACCATTCTGACATGTGGGCTCACTTATCTTGTGCATGAGAGTATCGACAATCCATTACCTCGTTTTATTGTGGTATTTATTTTCTGTCCTATTCTATTGAGCATTTTGATGTATTGCCTGGGATTGTCATCTTTCGAAAAGTCAATAATCAAGAAAACCATTCATCACGTAATTAAGTAAGATGTCGCAAGTGTTATCAGATAATTTGATTAGTATTGCCTATCTGCTTATGTGGATAGGTACACTTGTCTGGTATCAGCGTAAGAATCCGAAATGGGATGGTGGCAGTGTGATAATGCTTTCGTATATTTTATATGCCTTTATTTCCGTATTGACGATAAACGACCCAGTAGAAATAAAAGCATATATTTATCTACCTTTAAAAGTTTTTCCATATATTTTTCTTTATCTGATGTTGATGTTGGCATTGTCACCTGCAATACAATATCATTTACATCCAATAAAGTCAATCATAGCTCCAAATACGCGAGTTATCAAAATACTCTGTTGGGTGATTATCATCACAGGGCTATTGCAACTGCCAGATATCATTTTTAATTCAGACGGTGGATTCATGAAACTTGTTATGGATACCGATGCTGGCAAGGATGCTTATATGGAACAATTAGACAATGCATCTGATTCTGGTACAAAAATCACTAATCTGGCGTCAATAGTATTTAACTCCTTAACAGATATTTCCGTTTTTCTGTGTTTCTACCTGATCACATTAAAGCGTAAAAATATGTGGCTTATTTGCGGTTTGCTGTTTGGCATTTTAATAAGTATCCTACAACCATTGATGAGCGGTCAGCGTGGACCAGTGATGTATGCTGTCCTAACAGCATTGGTTGGTTTCATGCTATTCAAACAATTTATCTCTCATAAAATTGTTTCATCTGTAAGAAAGGCTGGTATTGTAGTGGCTATCATCATTATGGTTCCAATAACAGCCATCACATTGAGTCGCTTTTCAAACAGAGTTGAAGCGACCATAGGAACTTTTATGTCGTGGTATTTCGGGCAAGGAAATATCTATTTCAACAATTATGCACTTGACAATAACGGAATAAGATATGGTGACAGAACTTTCAATCTAGTAAAACGTCTAGTTGATTCTGACACCCCTAAAAACTTTGTTGAAAGGCGTGAAAAATACCATCATCTGTCTTGTGACGACAATTTGTTTGTTACCTTCGTAGGTGATTTTTGTATTGATTTTGGACCATACGTCGCAGTGCTGATATTCTTAGTATTTAATTTTTATGTATTGCGTCGCACTAAGCCTAAAGATGACAAGATGAAATTGCATCAGGTCTTTCTTCTATATTTCACGTTGTGTATTTGCATGCAAGGCGGAATGACACTGTTTTCATATTCTGACACAGCAAATATAAAGATGTTTGTGATGATCTTGTTTTATTATTATCTGTGTTATCATGAGAAACTGGAACAACGGTTCCCTAAAAAAATGAAAATATGCTGCAAAGAATAATGACCCGTTTATATACATGGTTTGTAAAAAGAAGATTTGCTGAATTTGGTAAGTATTCTGTTATACATTTTATGCCAAGACATCTCTGCGGTGAAAAGTATATCCATATAGGAAAAAACACTGATATACATGAGTGTGTTACTCTTACTGCATGGGACAATGTTAATGGAGTTCGAATGTCACCAGAAATCATAATAGGCAATAATTGTAACATAGGTGCATACTCACATATTACAGCTTGCAATAAGATTGTCATAGGCGACAATCTGTTGACAGGATTGAATGTAACGATTACTGACAATCAACATGGTGCATTTACTGAAGAACAACTTGATATTCCACCAATAAAACGTCCGTTGCTATCAAAGGGACCTGTGATAATCGGCAATAATGTATGGATTGGCAGTAACGCCTGCATCATGCCACATGTAAAGATTGGGAATGATGTAATCGTTGGTGCTAACAGTGTGGTTACGAAAGAGGTTCCTGATAATTGTATGGTGGCTGGTTGTCCTGCAAAGGTAATAAAAGAAATAAATCGAAGATAAAATGAAAGCAAGAGTAATAGCATATTATTTACCACAATTCCATCCGATACCAGAGAATGATGAGGCATGGGGACCTGGTTTTACAGAGTGGAAGAATGTTGTAAAAGCCAGACCTTTATTCCGTGGACATTATCAGCCCAGAATACCTGCGGATTTGGGATTTTACGATTTGCGTCTGCCAGAGATTCGTGAACAACAAGCCCAGATGGCACGTGAGGCTGGTATTGAAGGATTCTGCTATTGGCATTATTGGTTTGGGAAAGGCAAAATGCTTTTGCAACGACCATTTCAGGAAGTCCTTGCTAGTGGCAAACCTGATTTCCCTTTCTGTCTGGCATGGGCTAATCACGACTGGACAACAGGTACATGGAAAAAGAGTTACAAAGAATTTACCAACGAAATTATTGCCAAGCAGGAATATCCTGGAATTGAAGACTATATACTCCATTTCAATTATTGTCTGCCTGCATTCAAAGACAAACGTTACATTACGGTTGATGGAAAACCTTTGTTTGTGATTTATGAGCCATATCATTTCACAGATGTCACCTTGTTTATGGAAACGTGGCGCAGATTAGCCGAAGAGAATGGACTAAAAGGAATATATTTTGTAGGTATAATAAAATCCACTTCCACGGTCAAGCGACAAGCCGATGGAACTCTGACACGCACGATGCCAAATCTTAAAAGCAGTGCAGATGTGTATAACGACATCCTCAAACTAGGTTTTGACGGCTTGAACTCTTTGGGTAAAACGAGAGCAGAAATGTTGTCGTTAGGCAAATATAACATGCTCATAAATGAAGCATTGCGCAAGAAATTGCCATTTTTGCCAGCTTTGAAATATAACTATGCTAAAGTTGTGAAGCATTTCTTTGCACCAGAAGATGTATGGGAGAACATATATCCGACAATCCTGCCTCAGTGGGACAGAAGTCCACGCATTGGGAAATCGTATGGAATATATGTGAACTCAACACCAGAGGCATTCAAAGAGCATGTGATAGATGCAACAAATGTTATAAAAGACAAGTCTGACGAACATAAGATTCTCTTCTTGCGCTCTTGGAATGAGTGGGCTGAAGGAAACTATGTTGAACCAGACGAAAAATACGGACATGGATACCTGAATGCACTAAAAGAAGCACTGAATGACTAAGAGTAAATCCAACATATTCTATATAGACCAACAGTCGTATGGTAATCTGTCTGTGTATGACCATTCTCTGCTGTCACGCATAGACAGAGGTATGGAAATACATTATTTCTGCAACAAGTTGTACGATGCAGGAATGTTGGAACAGAACATCCATTTTCATAAGATTTTCAGGTATAGTGGGAAGCAGGGACTTGCAAAAAAAATTAGTTACACTTTATCTGTTTTGCAGTTACTGTTTTTCGTCATACTATATTCTCCTAAAGTCATCCATCAGCAATGGATAAAAGCCACTTTTCTTGATTTGATGATATGGAAAATAAGCAAACGTTTTTTTAACACAAAAATCATCTATACTGCACATAATGTTTTGCCACATATTGGGACAACAAAATCAAATGATGAATACAGAAAAGTATATTCTGTTTGTGACGTAATCATATCCCATACAGTGACGTCACAGAAAGAATTGGTGGCAACTTTTCCAGAAACAGAGAATAAAGTGCAGATAATTCCACACGGAGTACTCGATTTCAACATCTCACAATCTGAAATCAATCAGGCAAAGAGTTCGATTTTGCAACAGTACAATCTGAAAGGAAAACTTATTCTTGGCATGTTTGGTTTTCAGTCATTATATAAAGGTAGTGACATCATACTTAAACTTTGGTCTGATTGCCCAGAGTTGTCTGCAAATGATAATTTGCGTCTGTTAGTAATCGGCAAGTCTGAACAAAACATTCTCCCAGCTTCATTGCCTTCGAATGTCATCGTGGTGGATGAATATCTTGAGAATGCAGAGTTTGAGGCTTTCATGGAACTGACAAATGTTATCCTCATGCCATACCGTCGCATAGACCAAAGCGGTCTTTTATTGACGATAGCCAATAAAAAGATACCGTTTTGTGTGTCGAATGTCGGGGAATTGACTAAGCCTTTAGAAATTGCCGATGTAGGATGGAGTTTCCCTTCTTTGGAGGCGGATGACGTAAAAGCAAAAATACTGGAAATAGTATCATCTCCAGATATTATTTCTATCAAAAAGGAAAATGCTGAAGGTTGGCAGAAAGTTCAACAGTATTATGATTGGAGCAAAAGTGCCATACTTACAGAACGTTTGTATAAACTTTATTATTGACGAAAAGTTTGTAATGCTCTTCCCGCTTTATCCCAGTTTTATCCATCGCATCTAATTTGCTCTTCAGCGTGTTTCGGAATAACTTCATTGAAAGGCTGTGTTTCTTCAGCACAATGCTTAATGCATAGCCAACAGATATAACCAATCGTTCAAGACCCTCTTTTTTCCGATATGTAAGTGAATAGAAGATATCTTCACCTTTTTTTTCTCCTTCACGTATCAGTTCATGCCATTCGTTATATTGTCCACAGGATGGAGTGTATTCCATTGCCCCATCGCCTTTGATGTAGCGGAAATTCCTAACCTTACTGAATCTGTTGTATGCAGGAGGACTGAAAGGTCCTTCTGAGAAACCATGAAAATCAAAATCTACTGGTTTGAATTCTGAATTATGATATGAGATATTATTAAACGAATTAGTATAGGCATTACCCTCCCCGCTTAACATATCAGCAAAATGGGCATGGAATCTGATGTCGGTAAAAACATTATTACAAGCATGAGAATAATATTTCAGGCCCTGATGTCCATCATATCCGCAAATATCCACATTGCTTACCACGCAGTTGCGACTATCCATAACGTACAAAGGATTAGTAAAATTAGAAATCCTCACATTTTCTATCCTGCCGTTCGCCACACGTTTCATATTTATACCATTCCATCCATAGTCCATTGTCTGTGCCTGTCTTACGGAATAGTACAAAGGAAAACCATGATGTCGGAACAGTCCGTTCCATCTTGAATTTATTTTCAAGTTGCGTATAGTAATATCCTCCAGCATTTCTGCATTCCATACTTCAGGGGCATATTCCATATCAACATCTCGGAATGCTTCTTGCTCAAGTTCCAGAGTGTTGTTGTCGATAACTTGCTTCACACCTACGAGCCACTGAAATGAAGGGGCACATTCTTCCCCTGCTCTTTGGGCAACAATCCAGTTGCTGTCAAGCTTGTCAACACCTAGTATGTCTTTAATCAGATTCCCGTCCGTCGTCGTGTTATACATACCAATCAATATGTATTTACCTATTGATTCTGTACTCTCTACATGCAGCATCGTGTCTCCTTTCTTGAGACGTTCTGTTATTCGTGTAGCATATTCTGGAGTAAGAATTTTTCCATCACTTCCAGGGTCTGACATCGAACTGGTCTGAATTATTTTGTCTGTCTTTTTCTTGAAATCTATGCCCCAAAATATATTGCTTGGCTGAAGATGTTCTCCTGTAGAAATAAAAAAAGGCGAAAGCCACGGATTTCTTTCTCCAGACAGTGTTGGTTTATTGCAAATCAATTCTGTCAGCAAATTTCCATTGTTGTCGGTTTCTCCTTCAAGGGTTATGCCTGAATGGTTTATCTCTATGCATCCATCTACAATAAAACGTCCCTTTGGGAGTCGCACCAAATTCTCACCTTTTTCAACTGCATTGTTGATGAGCGCCTGGACATCAAGCTTCTGTAGTTTACCTTTTGATGGCAAGACATGATGAGTAAGAAAACAGTTTTTTCCATGTACCACTCCAAACGGACAATTTCTGATATACATGCCTGCCAATACAAATGGCGTGAGACTCTCGCATTCCAGCATAGTAGTAAACCAGGCAAGTCCAAGTGCAAGAAATAATCGTGCTCCTATACTCACCAAAGGATTAGTTGGAGATAACTTTGCCAATATGAATTCAGAAACAGCTATTACTATTGGGACGAAAAATAATGCTACAACAAATACAGCTAAATTTGGACATCCCCAGACTTCATAACAACAAACGCATATTGCCATCAATGTAAACAAATATGTGACCCATTGTGACTTGTGCAAACGATAGTTATATCTTCCGAAAAGCAATTTGAAGTCATTGGCACATATTTGCATTCCAGCAAAGAGACATATAAT
>JAGHTI010000023.1 GCA_018065415.1 Candidatus Equicola stercoris | reverse complement strand
CTATGTCGGTGCATTGCACTTACAGCCGTCGGTGCGTCGCACTTACGCTTGTCGGTGCGTCGCACTTACACTCGTCGGTGCGTCGCACCTACACAGCGCCCATCATAAAGAAATGTAGCGCCCCTCAGAAAGAAAGGCAACGCTCATCACAAAGAAATACAGCGAACTTCACGTCAACAAAGCCGATGCGTGGTAAATAAATGGTCGCAACTTCAAATAGAATTTGCGACCGTTTAACATAGTTTTTATTACCTCGTCAGATTGCTTTGTCTGACCTCAGCGATTGCAACAGGCAAGAGGATTGTCGGTTATTCCTCTTGTTCATCAATTCTGCGTTTGTTCACAACCTTAAAATGGATGTGATTTTTGTCAAGAGTCCTGAGGAGTCTGCTCGGTGTCCATCTTACGGTAACCTTTTTTATCTGACGGTTAGGGTCGAAAAGGTAAGGTTCTTTAACATCCTGACCTTCGCTATGTATTGAAGGCGAGAATTTTCCCAATGAGCCCAAATCAACTTCGTGACCTTGTTCAAGCAAGTCTTTTACTCTGTTGGCAAGATAATCCGCAACCTCAATAAGATGTCCGCGGTCACTTCCAAATTTTGCCCCCAGCAAAGCGTTTCTGTCGCTGTCTGACTCTAATTTTAGAGTTCCCTTGCTCTGAAATTTTGCAAAATATCGTTTGTCCTCAGGGTCGCGTGGGTTTTTAGTAAGTACTTTTACATAGTTCATAGTATAAAAAAATAAGTTAAAAATTAATACCTTTTTGTGTTCTCTAAAACTTTTCCAAAGATACGAAAGTTTTTCGGAATTGTCAAGAAAACCACGAGAAAAAAACCATAATGGTATCACAGTTTAAAATTTGATTTTTCTTGAGAGTTTTTTGTTTTTGGGAAATAATTTGTACTTTTGTAACATTTCAACCCTAAGAGAAGTGCTTTTACGAAATGATGTTGTAAATTTGCACTTGCTAGCTGAATCCGCGAATTTAACTTTGCGACAAATCAAGATTATGGCTAAGTACAACATAGGCAATAAAGTAATAAAAGTTAACTCAAAAAGACATGGCACTATCATTGAAGTCATGCCTGCTCGAAGAGGGCGTCAACTCTACAAAGTTAGTTGGGAAATTGGAACAACTGACGAATTGGAAGTTAATCTATTGCCCGACTGTGATATATCTGACCCATACGCAAGGTGTATGAGTGGTATCTTTGGTTCCTATTCAGAGTACTCGAAGATAAATACAACCTTCAAGATAAAAAGTTCAAACAATAGTACCATATCTTCTCTGAAGGCTTCCAAAACATTGTTCCGTGCTTATCAGTTCAAGCCATTGCTGAAATTTTTGAACTCTCCGAACCGCAGACTTTTGGTTGCAGATGAAGTGGGGCTTGGTAAAACTATCGAGGCTGGTCATATTATGCTTGAACTTAAAGCAAGACGTGAGCTTCATCATGTACTTATCGTCTGCCCAAAGTCGCTACAGAGGAAATGGAAAAACGAGCTATCTTTCAAGTTTGGATTGACATTCAAGATATATGAGAAACAAAAAGACCTACTTGCCGACATGCAAGAGGCACGTACTCCAATCCATGCTATCGTTAATTATGAAAAGATACGCATGAAGAAGGCAAAGAAGAAGGAAGAAGAGGATAAGAAAAAGAAAGATGCTTTGGCTAATATTGTTGATTATCTTTCGGAGAATGATTTCAAGTTCAGTTTGGTTCTTTGCGATGAAGCCCACAAGATGCGTAATGAAGATACGCAGACTTATAAGGGTGCGGAAATCATAATGAGCCAGGCAAATGCTGCTGTATTCCTAACAGCTACACCAATCATGATCAGTACGGAGAATCTGTACAACCTGCTTCATCTTCTTGATAACACGAGGTATTATAACTATCAAATATTTGACAACCGTCTGCAAGAGAACCGTCCGTTCGTGGAGGCTCTTACGGATTTGAACCATCATATGCCTTTGGAAACTATAGCTAAGACACTTGACGAAGCTACTATTATCACTCGATTCTTCTCTGATGAGGTAGAGATTTTCTCTAGCCAGACAACTGTAGGTGAAGCTTTTGGTAAAAATGCCATGTATCAGGAGATTCAGAATATGCTCCATGGAGAAGATAACATGAAGAATCGAGCAAGGCTTCAGTATCTGATTTCTTCTATGAGCATGATGAACAGCGTATTCTCACGTACAAGAAAACGTGAAGTGACTACTGACTTGTCTCAGGCAGAAAGAAAGCCTCATATGCGAAAGGTTACATTGACAGAAAATGAGCGTGAAGAGTTTGATTCTGTCATTGAGCAGTATATTGATGACAACTCATATACGGATGACTGGGGCGAGGAAGTTCTCACACAAGGAGGTTCATTAGGTCTTGTGCAGAAGAAACGTCAGGTGGCAAGTAGCGTTTATGCTTATCTAAATGATGAAGAAAATCTTGATGCCGGTATTGACGAATACAAAGATTATACTGATGCCAAGTTTGAAGAACTCCTGCGCATAATTGATGAAGTCTTTAAGTATGGTACCAAGAAGATTGTGATATTCGCTCTGTTCCGTAAAACATTGAAATACCTACAGATACGATTCAAAAAACGTGGTTTCGGAACACTGATGATACATGGTATGGTAGAAAATCGTGCAGATGTATTGGATGAGTTCAAGAATAATCCTGATGCTCATATTCTTTTGTCTTCGGAAGTAGGTAGTGAAGGTCTTGATATGCAGTTTTGTAACTCTATGGTAAACTATGATTTGCCATGGAATCCTATGATTGTGGAGCAACGTATCGGTCGTATTGATCGTTTCGGTCAGAAATCGCCAACGGTCAACATCTATAATATAATCGTTGCTGATTCTATTCAGGAAGACATTTATATTCGACTACTTGACAGAATCGGAATTTTCCGTGGAACCATTGGAGATATGGAAGCCATACTTGATGCTCCATTGGAACGAGATGGCAAACGTGTGACGATTCAAGATGTTTACAACAAATTGGAAAAAGAGCTCTACACAAGTCGCCTGACTAATGAGGAGAAAGAGCAGAAGCTGAAAGAGATTGAACTGGCAGTTGCACATGAGAAGGAAAGCATCCAACATTTGGAAGAGGGCTTGGACAATGCTCTTACCAATGATGCATATTTCAAGGATGAGATCAATCGAATACAAAACAACAATGCCTATGTTACTGAAATCGAACTTCGTAACTACTTAGAGTCAATCATCAGACAAGAGCTCAGCACTTGTTCTCTTGTCGAGGTTGAACAAGACATCTGGGAATTGCAGTTGCCATTGAGTAATCCGAGGGTATTGCAAAACTTCCTGACTTCATATCAACCTGAAGGTGACGAGAATGCAGCAAACTTCCGTCAGTTCAAACGTGAGATAGAAGATCAGATGAATATCCGAATGACATTCAACCAACAGAAGGCATACGACAACAATAAATTGATGTTCGTAAATATCTATCATCCGATTATACAGGCTTGTCTTAATTATTTTGATCAAAAGAATGACAAATCAAAGACATCGTTCTGCTATGCTCTGAATGAAGATAAATTACTTCATAATGGTGAGTCATATTATATGGCTCTATACCAAATTAGTATCAGCAGGAAGGTGCTCGGTGTAATGAAGCATACGGAAACTCTCTTGCCTCTACTTTACGATGTAAATAAGCAGGAAGTGATTGCTGATGAAGAATTGGTTGACCATGTTTTTTCACGTTCACAGACAGAGGGCAAAGAACATAATGCCAGCAATGATGACATAGACAACGAAATGCTTCAAGATATGCGTTATGATTTTGCTGAAACTCTTAGTGAAGAAAAGAGCAAAAGACTGTCTGAATTGAAACTCCAAGTTGAGAGCGACCGTCAGCGTAATATTCAGCAGACAAACGAGTACTATACCTCAGTTATGGAGAACCAGAAGCGTTATATCCGCGATTGGGAAAACGAAATTGAGTGGGTTGTTGAATCAGATGACAAACGCGTAAGGCAATTACAAGGTGTTATTCGTCTTGCCAAAGCACGTGTTCAGCAATACGAGAAGGAGAAACAGGATAGGCTTGATCAGATCAATGAGGCCTCTCATATTGACATAAAGGAAGACATCATTTCTCTAAACCTTATTAATATCATATAGAACGATGAAAGCTAAGAATTACATAAAGTCTATTTTCTCTAAAGACTCTAAATATAGCAACCGAGGCATTGACAAAAGTGAACTGACTTCTGTTAAGCAAGACGGAATGATGTTAACGGTCGGTCTTGACTTTGGTACACACCAAACCAAGGTATGCATAGAAAGCAAAGGTGGTGTGGAGCTCACTTATACTTTTGTCAAGTTTATGGCTGATGCCAATCAATCTTTCTATACCTTACCATCAATTATTGGAGTTGGTAAGGACAAAAAACTCTCTTATGGTTACCTGCCAGCAAACTTTGATGGTCAAATAATACGATACTTCAAACAAGATGCATTCAGGACTTCGTCACCAGACAGATCCATGACACAGGAACAGGCTATGTACTACTCTGTATGGTATATCGCTTACATTCTGTTTGATTTGGAAGACGTATTTGGACAGGACTTTACCATACAAATGGGAGCCCCTACAGATAGTAGTCATGTATTTACTGCAAAACAAATAGCTACTCGAATCATTGCGTCTGCTTATAAGTTGGTCGAGGAAGTTTTTGCTAACGACAAACAAAAGTTTCTGGATGCAAGTTATGAGCAACTGGTTGAAAAGACTGAGTTAGTTGCATACAGTAATGACATAAAAGAAGAGTATGGTTTGCTTGTGTTTCCAGAAGCGTACGCATGTCTTAAACCACTTATTAGTCAAAAGAAGATAGCTACAGGTATGAGCCTTATGGTAGATATTGGTGGAGGTACAACTGATATTTCTTTCTTCACGATTGAAAACGGCGTGCCACAGGTATATGATTTTTTCTCCTTGAGCAAAGGGCTGAATTATCTGACCTATGCTGACGAGAAAATAAGACAGGATAATGATTCCAATGTAAAGGATCAGTCAGAGATAGATAATCAGAGACGAAGTACGTTTACAAATGAGATAAATAATGTCTGCTTTAATATCCGAAACAAATTGACTCAAGAGTTCAAGCGTCAGACAAGTTTGCGCCAAGACAGACTACTTGACGCATTAAAGAATCGTCCTCTTGTTTATTGTGGTGGTGGTAGTACCTTCCCAATACTTCGAGAAACATACGATGGATATAGAGATATTAAACAAATATCAGAAAAGGAATGGAACACAAAGTCTATGGAACAAATTGCAGAGATAATAGATAGAGGACTTTGCCCAATTCTTTCAACTGCTTATGGTTTAGCTATTAGTACAGAGCATGATGATATCAAGATGAAACCTTTTAGGGACATCTTTGAAAGTATTAGAGGAACAGAAGAACAACATTCACAATCAGGAAACCACTGTTCAACATTTAACTATGCTGACGATTGGGATGCATTGAAATAATTTTAATTGTAGCATGTTCAAGTTAAAAACAACAAACAAAATGAACAGCAAGATAACATTATTACTGATTGTTGTGGCAGTGGCACTTGTTGCGGTTGTTACTTGTCCAGATAAGGAGGCTCATCAAAATGCTATCATGGACGAAATAAACACGTCTATGAGCAAGGAGATTTCAGAAAATATTGGGGATTCTAATTTGGAGATTGGGCTGTCATTGCTTGGTGGCTCCATTGCCTCAAAACTACTCACGACAGTGGTGGAGTCAACATTGAGAGTACGTAACTATTTCGTATTCAGTACTGGAGAAATAAGTATCGAAGGAAAATCGAAGACAGTATCTGTAGGTTGCTTTGGGCATGTATTCACATTCTTCGATGCGGATGATATAAGTAATTCTTTAGATGACTGATGCACTAATTTTGACTGCGTCGAACTGACGACGGCAGAGATGTTAACCTATCTCTGCTTGCGACGAATAGGGCTTGCCCCGTAATGAGGAGTGCAAACAAATTTATTTGATTTGCTGAGACGAGGAGGAAGAAAAGAATGAAATTCTTAACTGACGACAAAATGAGAGCAGAGATAAACTCGTTTATACTTTGCCGAATTGAGGAGGAAGGAAAGGATGCACATCCTTAAATTAGGCTACATCAAGACAGAAACAAAAACTGTCTGCACTCGGTTTGCGCTAACTTTGGCTGCGCCGAAATTAGGCTACATCAAGACAATGCCTACAAAACAATGTTTTTACTTTTATTTTCATAACATCTCAGCAGAATGAATTTTGCTCGTGTTATGGCAATAAAAGAAAATAAATAAAAATTTATTTTGGCATTGTCCTTGATTTGCACTAATTTTGCAACTTTAAAAAATCTCTAACAAATATAAGTAATATCGGAATTGGGTAATCAGTCTTTCGCGCCTATCTATGAGGCACTTGTTGAGTTTAGAAGGAACCGCATTGTTCCTTTTGACGTTCCAGGACACAAACGTGGTCGTGGAAATTCAGAATTGGTAAAGTTACTTGGAAAACAGTGTGTTGAGTTAGATGTGAACTCAATGAAGCCTTTGGATAACCTCTGTCATCCTGTTTCGGTGATAAGGGAGTCTGAAGAACTGGCTGCAGAAGCATTTGGAGCCGACCATGCCTTTTTGATGGTGGGCGGTACCACGTCTGCTGTACAGTCAATGGTGCTTGCTGCTTCCAAGAAAGGAGAGAAAATCATTCTCCCAAGAAACGTACACAGAAGTGTTATCAATGCACTTGTAATAAATGGGGCGACTCCAATTTACGTCAATCCTGATGTTGACAATCGGTTGGGTATTGCTCTCGGGATGAAGATTTCACAGATTGAAAAAGCTATTGAGGAAAATCCTGATGCTGTAGCTATCCTTGTGAACAATCCTACTTATTACGGAATCTGTTCCAATCTCAAGAAAATTGTAGAACTTGCCCATTCCCATGGCATGCTGGTGCTTGTGGATGAAGCTCATGGTACGCATTTCTATTTCGGTGAAGACATGCCTATCTCTGCCATGGCAGCAGGTGCAGACATGGCTTGTGTGTCAATGCACAAATCGGGAGGTAGCCTCACCCAAAGCAGCATTCTGCTGACAAACGCAACGGTGGGTGCCGGCTATGTTAGACAGGTGATAAACCTCACCCAAACCACTAGTGCTTCTTATCTGCTTCTCGCTTCACTCGACATCTCACGACGCAACCTCTCCCTCCACGGCAAGGAGGCTTTCCGTAATGTGGTGGAGATGGCAGAATATGCCAGAACGGAAATAAACAAGATTGGCGACTTCTATGCATACGGTTCGGAACTTATCAACGGAGATTCCATATACGACTTTGACAAGACAAAGCTGACAGTATTCACACTTGACGTGGGGCTTGCAGGTATTGAGGTGTATGACCTGTTGAGAGACGAATATGACATCCAGATGGAACTCGGTGACATAGGCAACACACTTGCATACATCTCCATCGGTGACCGCATGAGGGAGATAGAACGACTTGTGAGTGCTCTATACGACATACGCAGACGTTTCAAACGCGACCGTACTGGTATGTTTGACCATGAATACATCAACCCTTCGGTTGTGATGAGTCCGCAAGAGGCATTTTATGCACTGAAAGAAGAGATGATACCTTTGCGTGAGGCAGAGGGAAGAATCTGTACTGAGTTCGTGATGAGTTATCCTCCGGGCATTCCTATCCTTGCCCCAGGAGAGCGTATCACTCAGGAAATCATCGACTACATCATGTACGCAAAGGAGAAAGGATGTTCGATGACAGGTCCTGAGGACCCTAAGATTGAAAGACTGAACGTCATAAAGGAAGCAACCGTTTATTAAAAATAAAGATACTGAAAAATGGAATTTTGGTTTTCAGAATTACACACCGAGAATGTGAAATTTTCAATAAAGGTGGATAAGCACATCTTCTCGGAGGAGAACGACCACAATCGTATTGACATTTTCGAATCTCCTGAATATGGTCGCGTGCTCACAGCTGATGGCTACATCATTATGACCGAGAAGGATGAGTTCATCTATCATGAGATGATGACTCACATTCCGATGGCGGTGCATCCCAATCCTCGCAAGGTACTAGTATTTGGTGCTGGTGACGGTGGTGTTGTGCGTGAATTACTGAAATATCCAGAAGTGGAGCGTATTGACATGGTAGAAGTGAATGTCGGAGTTGTTGAGGCTGCGAAAAAGTTTCTTCCGTTTTCAGCAAGCGGACTTGACGACCCTCGCGTCACGATATATTCCCAAAACGCATTGCGATTTGTCAGGCACATCGTGGGCGAATACGATGTCATCATCGTTGACTCTGCAGGTTTCTACGGTCCTGGTGAGAGCCTCTTCTCCCGTGAATTCTATGGTTCTTGTTACAAGGCATTGAAAGACGATGGCATAATGGTCAATCAGCATCAGTCGCCATTCTATGATGACGACCGTCTTGAGACGCAGAAAGCCCATAAGCGTATAGTGGAAAGTTTTCCAATAAGCCGTGTCTATCAGGCACATATTCCAACATACCCTTCTGGGTATTGGCTATTCGGTTTTGCTTCAAAGAAGTATCATCCTGTAGATGACATTGATGTTGCACGGTGGACTGCAAAGAAAATAGAAACTCGCTATTACACTACAAATCTCCATTGCGGATGTTTTGCACTCCCTGCATACGTAGAGAAGATGTTGGAAAAAGTTGAACTGGAAGATCAATAAGAATGAAAAAAAACATAGAGACTTTCATCGGTTGTGATGCTAATTATGATGACTCCCGAATCGTGATATTCGGAGCACCTTTTGACTCCACAGCCAGTTACCGCCCCGGAGCCAGATTCGGCAGTGCTGCCATAAGGCACGAATCATACGGACTTGAGACGTATTCCCCGTACCTTGACCGCGACCTTGAAGACATTTCAGTGTTCGACTCTGGCGATATTGAACTCCCTATGGGGTCGTCAGAGATGGCATTGGTTGCTATCTCGGAGCGTACTGCAGAGATATTGGAGGATGGAAAATTGCCCCTCATGATTGGAGGCGAACACCTTGTGACCTTGGGAACATTCCGTGAGGTTTACAAGAAATACCCTGAAGTACAAATCATTCATTTTGATGCACATACCGACTTGCGTGACGAGTATCTTGGGGTGGGGTTGTCACATGCCTGTGTCATCCGTCGTTGTCATGACATCGTGGGCGATGGGAAGATACATCAGTTCGGGATTCGTTCTGGAGAAAGAGCAGAATGGACTTTTGCACATGAAGGACATACTGACCTGCATCCGTTTACACTTGATGATGTGAACAGTGCCATTAAGAGCATTACACCAGGCACACCAGTATATCTCACTGTTGACCTTGATGTACTTGACCCATCTGTGTTTCCCGGCACGGGGACACCAGAAGCAGGAGGGGTAACCTTTGAAGAGTTGAGGAAGGCATTGATGTATGTGTGCAGAGAACTTAATGTGGTGGGATGTGATGTTACCGAACTTGCTCCTATGCTTGATGCCAGTGGTGCATCGACAGCAGTAGCATGCAAAATAATTAGGGAAATCCTTCTTGCCTTGAACAGTTAAAATATTAAAATGACAAAATACAAATAATAATATGGGAAAAGTATTGATTATCGGTTGTGGTGGTGTTGCTGGAGTTGCCATTCAAAAATGTGCACAGAATTCGGATGTGTTCAATGAGATATGTATTGCCAGTCGTACAGTAAGCAAGTGTGAGGCAATAAAGAAAAAGCTGGAAGGAAAAACTGATTCTGTGATTACCACCTTCAAGGTAAATGCCGATAACGTGGATGAATTAGTGTCGTTGATTCAAGAGGTAAAACCTGACGTAGTGCTTAATCTAGCCCTACCGTACCAAGACCTTACAATAATGGATGCCTGTCTGAAGACAAAGGTTCATTATGTAGATACAGCAAACTACGAATGTGAGGACACAAACAATCCTGAATGGCGTGCCATCTATGAGAAACGCTGCAAGGAAAAGGGCTTTACCGCATATTTTGATTACTCATGGCAATGGGCATACAATAAGCGTTTTGAAGAAGCAGGCATCACGGGATTGCTTGGTACGGGTTTCGACCCTGGAGTTACAAGTGTATTTACCGCATACGCTCTAAAACATTATTTCGATGAAATCCATACAATAGACATCCTCGACTGCAACGGAGGAGACCATGGTTACCCGTTTGCCACAAACTTTAACCCAGAAATTAACTTGCGTGAGGTGAGTGCCAACGGTTCATATTGGGAAGATGGTCACTGGGTAGAAACAGAACCTATGGCAATACACCGCACTTACAACTTTGACGGAGTGGGAGAAAAAGACATGTATCTGCTCCATCATGAAGAGATAGAATCGCTCGCAAAAAACATACCGGGTGTCAAACGCATACGTTTCTTCATGACATTCGGTCAAAGCTATCTCACACACATGAAATGCCTTGAGAACGTGGGAATGTTAGGAACAGAACCTGTAGAATACAATGGACAACAAATTGTACCGATACAGTTCCTGCGTACATTACTCCCAGACCCTGCATCGCTCGGTCCTCGTACCGTAGGAAAAACAAATATCGGATGTATCTTTACGGGTATAAAGGATGGTGTGCAGCGAAAAATATACATCTATAACGTATGCGACCATCAAGAGTGTTACAAAGAAGTAGGGTCTCAGGCAATATCATACACCACAGGCGTTCCTGCCATGATTGGAGCATCACTCGTTATGAATGGTCTATGGCAAAAACCAGGTGTATTCACAGTTGAAGAGTTTGACCCAGACCCATATATGGAAGCCCTCAACAAATGGGGATTGCCATGGAAAGTAGATGAGAATCCAACGCTCGTAGATTAGCAATTGATGCAGACGCCATATTTTCTCATTGACAAGGAACAGATAGAGAAGAATCTGAAACTCCTACGCCATGTCATGGATGACACGGGGTGCAAAATTTTACTGGCACAGAAATGTTTCAGCTGTTACGCACTTTATCCGCTTATCGGTCAATATCTTTCTGGTGCTACTGCCTCGGGATTGTTTGAGGCTCGTCTCTGTCATGAGGAAATGCAAGGAAGTGAAAACCATATTTTTTCCCCATTCTTTCGAGAAGATCAGATAGATGAAATATGTCAGATCTGTGATCATATCGTCTTTAACACCCCTGCTCAACTGGAACGATTCGGAAGTAAAGCAAAAGATGCTGGATTGCAGATAGGGCTAAGGATAAATCCAGAATGTTCCACTCAGGAAGGGCATGCCATCTATGACCCATGCGCTCCGGGAAGTCGTCTAGGTACGCGTTTGGGCGACTTTGAAAATGCCATTAGATGCAACCCTTCATTACTGTCACTCATTGACGGTTTGCATTTTCACACACTCTGCGAACAGGACTCCGATGACCTGAAGACGACTTTGGATGTCGTTGTTGCCAAATTCGGGAAATACCTCACATCGATGAAATGGATAAATTTCGGAGGTGGTCATCACATAACTCGTGAGGGTTACAACATCGACCTGCTTGAGCATTGCATCATACGCATGAGAGACGATTACCATTTGCAGGTCTATCTGGAACCGGGCGAAGCTGTGGCATTAAACGCCGGAGAACTGCATGCAACCGTACAAGAAATACAACCACAAGACGAACATGGCATCTGCAACATCATTCTTGACACATCTGCTGCATGCCACATGCCTGACGTAATAGAAATGCCTTACACCCCACCGTTACAACATGCAAAACCATTCTTATCAGATGATTACAATGGTCTTAATGATAAAAGGAATGTTTATCGCTTAGGTGGTCCAACATGCTTGTCTGGTGATATAATAGGATTATACGAGTTCGACCATCCACTTCAAGAAGGTGAAGAACTGGTGTTTGAAGATATGGCTATCTATTCCATGGTAAAAACAAACACCTTCAATGGTATGCCACTTCCGGACATCTACGTCAAGGAGTCTCCATCAAACACCACTTTGTGGAAAAGTTTCGGTTATGAGGACTTCAAACATAGGCTTTGACGATTCAAAAATAATTGCATTCTTGCGCTCCAGTAGGTGCTCAGGCGAAAAAGTTTCGGAGTCTTTTTATTTTCGGAAATTATTTGTATTTTTGTATTGTTTTTTAGGTAAAAATTTACAACGTATCACAAGATGATGAATCCTATAGAATATAAACAGTTAAAGGCTTTTGCGGCTATGGATGGTGGGCTGCTTGGACTTATATGGATTGCTGCCATGGCTTGCACTTTGGGACAGTTCAAATATGAGTCGTTGAGCATGGTATCTATGTTGCTGATGATTGGTTCATTTATCTTCATGATAAAACGAGAAAAACGATTTGCACGTGAGATTCGTGAAGACAATGGTTTTACCTTCGGACAAGCATGGCTATACACAATATTGATGGTGATATTTGCATCTCTACTGACAGCAGTAGCAGCTTACGCCTACTTTGCATTCCTAGACCATGGATTTGTATCTGAGGAATATACAAAATTTCTTGAGCAACCAGAGATGAAGAAGATATTGACAGAGCTTGATGAAGGAAGTAAACTAAGCGATATGATTCTTCAACAGATTGCTATCATGCGTCCTATTGACTGGGCAATGAACATGTTGACAACAAACATCTTTGTTGGAATGATATTCAGTCCTTTAATAGCATTTGTTTCACGTAAAAAACGCACATTATGATAGGTATCATTATTCTTCTCGTTATCGTAGTAGTGGCTTTCATTGGAGTTGTTGTCTTTGCTATCAGCAAACGCAAGGAGGCACAGATGCTGAAGAATCAGTTGGAGAACACCAAGACTGAATACGAAAGACGCATCCTTGAGGAAAAGGAAATGCGAAAAACAGCAAAGGAAGAATACGAAGAGCGCCTAAAAGATGAACGTAATCGCGTAAAGGAAACAGCAATGGTGATATTAGAGGAACAAGCCGAATCCCTGAAGAAGAAAAACAGAGAGCAGATGGATGAGGTTGTAAAACCTATCAGCGAACAATTGGAAAACATGAAGAAGGCTCTTGACTCTACACGAGAACATTCAACAAAGACCCGCACATCAATAGAAGAGCATATTGAGATGATTGTCAAGCAGAGCGACAAATTGTCAGAAGATGCACGCAACCTAACTAATGCCCTAAAGAATAAAGGAAAAGTGCAAGGAGACTGGGGAGAGCAGGTGCTAGAGCAGATTTTAGAGAGTTCTAATATGCGCGAAGGCACAGACTTCGAGATTCAGGGAAACGTGAAAGATGAAGAAGGTAACAATCTACGACCAGACGTGGTGGTGCATTGTCCTGACGGGAAAAATATCATCATCGACTCCAAGGTGTCGCTGACAGCATATTTCGACTATGTGAATGCTACGACAGAAGAAGAAGCAGAGAGAGCAGCAAAAGCAAATGTGGATTCCATAAAGAAGCATATCACAGAGTTGGCAAACAAGAATTATGATAAGCTCATTAAAGGTAGTGTTCCTACGGTGCTGATGTTCATACCTAATGAGGGTAGTTATATTTTGGCTTTCGACAAGGAGCCAAACATAGGACAATTGGCTTACAACAAGGGCATCGTTCTTATAAATCCTACCAATCTAATGCTTACCATCCATCTTGTCAATCAGATGTGGAAAAATGAAGACCGAGACAGAAATGTGCAGGAAATACTGAACACATCAGCTGCTCTATATGATAAATTTGTTACCTTTGCAGACACCTTTCAGAAAATGGGGAACAACTTGCAGACTGCTCAGAAGACTTATGAACAAGGAATGGGCCAACTGCGCGAGGGCAAAGGAAACATCATTCATCGTCTAGAAGAGATGAAAAACAAAGGTTTGACAACAACAAAAAAGATACCAGAATCACTATATGAGATTTGAGGATGTCATAGGACAACATGATGTAAAGAATCTGCTGACACAGATGATTGACGAGGGGCATGTGCCTCACGCCATAATGCTGTGCGGTCCTCAAGGTTGTGGAAAACTGGCTCTAGCGGTGGCATTTGCAGAGATGTTGTGTGATACAAGGGTAAATATTCATTTCACTTATCCAATAATCAGAACATCAGAAATGTCGTCAAATTACTCCCCTTCTTCACTTGACTTTGCTAAGGAATGGGTGGAGATGACAAAAGATGGATATTATTTCTCATTGAACTCATGGTTGAAGGAATTGAAGGCTGAAAACCAACAGGCAAGCATATTTACAGGTGAAAGCGTAGCTATACTACACAAACTGTCACTAAGTACAGCAGCAAAGAGTTACAAAGCATGTGTCATGTGGCTACCAGAAAAGATGAACGGAGAATGTGCCAACAAACTGCTGAAGATGTTGGAAGAACCACCAGTAAACACCATATTCATTCTGGTGAGCGAAGAACCTGAATCTCTGCTTGAGACAATACGTAGCAGGACACAACGCATAGACGTTAAGAAGATTGCTGATAAAGACATTATGCAAGCCTTGCAGGAACGATGTGGCGTGAATGAAACTGACGCAAAGAAGCTGACACACATCGCCAACGGTTCATGGTTGAAGGTGATGGAACTATTGGAAACAGAAAATGAAAATACTGAGTTCCTTGAACTATTCATCTCGCTGATGAGGATGTGTTACAAACGTGACATTAGGGGGTTGAAGATTTGGAGTGAAGAAGCAGCAAAAATGGGACGTGAGAAACAGAAACGTCTGCTGAACTATATACAAAGACTTGTTCGTGAAAACTTCATATATAATTTCCACAACGAGGAGATGATCTACATGACACAGGCGGAGGAGAACTTTGCAGTGAACTTCGCACGGTTCATCAACGAAAACAACGTGGTGGAGATAAATAATTTGTTGGAAGATTGTCAGAGGGATGTAGCAAGGAACGCTAACATAAAAGTACTGTTCTTTGACTTTGTCCTGAAGATGACAATATTATTATTAAAGAAATGAAAGATAGTTTTAACATAACAAATGAAACCGATAGAGGGCTGTCAGCAAAAGGAATAGGAAGACAGGACAAACAACTGAACACCTACGACTGGCTGGCTGACGTGCCGGGAAACAGTAATGAAACCGACCTCGTTGAGGTACAGTTTAAGAACACACGAAAAGGTTATTACCACAATGTTAACAACATCTCTTTGAAGAAAGGGGATATAGTTGCCGTGGAAGCATCTCCTGGACATGATATAGGAGTAGTCACTTTGACAGGGCGACTGGTGAGACTACAATTGAAGAAGGCGAACCTAAAGAGTGATGATGACATAAAACGTATCTACCGCATCGCCAGAGAACCAGACATGGAAAAATACCGCGAAGCTAAAGCACGCGAACATGATACCATGATAAAGAGTCGCGAGATAGCAAAAGGATTAGGACTAGACATGAAGATTGGTGACGTTGAATATCAAGGCGACGGAAATAAAGCTATCTTCTACTACATCGCTGACAAGCGTGTAGATTTCCGCCAACTGATAAAAGACCTCGCAAACGAATTCCATGTAAGAATCGAGATGAAACAGATTGGTGCACGTCAGGAGGCTGGCCGCATAGGAGGAACTGGACCTTGCGGAAGAGAATTATGCTGTGCTACATGGATGCGCAATTTCAGTTCTGTTTCAACGAATGCTGCACGTATTCAGGACATCAGCACTAATCCACAGAAACTGGCGGGGCAGTGTGCAAAACTAAAATGTTGCATAAACTATGAAGTAGATACATATCTAGAAGCAAGCAGAGAACTGCCACCACGCCATGCAAGTCTTCAAACACAGGATGCAGAGTACTTCACATTCAAACAGGATATTCTTTCAGGTATGATAACATATTCTACCGATAAGAAGATGGGAATAAACCTTGAGACAATATCCAAAGAGCGCGCAAAGGAAATAATCGAGATGAACAAGAATGGTGAGAAACCTCTTAGTCTCCAGCATGATTCCAAGAAGACAGAAAAACCGCGCAGCATAGACTTGCTTGAAGGAGGCGATTTAACACGTTTCGATAAGACAAAAAAGAAGAAAAAGAAAAACAAGAATCGAAACAGGGAACAGAATAAAGACAAGCAATGAAACGCCTGCTAGCCTTCCTTATAACGACACTCACATTATGTGCATGTACCTTTAATGGAATCGAATATTTGGAATATGCGCACACAGACACATCAGGGTGGCTGAAAAAGGACACAATATTTCTTCCTTACGCAAAAGACATCAAAGGGACTTATGCACAATCCCTGCATTTAAGGTTTGTAAAGACATATCCTTACCAAAACATTCAAATCATAGTAAACAATAAAACTGGTGGGGAATCAAAAAAGAAGGTCGTTACTTGCCACCTCACAAATAAGAACGGAGACTATACTGCGAAGGGAGTTGATTATTTGGAATACGAATACAACATCGACACGATAAATATCGCTAATGATGATTCTCTTCTTATATCAATTTGGCACAATCACAAAAAGGACAGCTTACCAGGTATGAGTGAGATAGGTATTGCCTTAAAAAGACTAAGATAAATGCAGAAAGTCATTATCTTTGACGACATGTCACAATGTACCAAAGAAACAGTACAAAAAATGTTGACTCTCGTATCTGAACAGCGGCGACAACAAGCAATGCAGTTCAAGCACATATTCGGTCAGTTCGCTTGTCTTAAATCATATCTAATACTGAAAGAGATTTTAACTAATTTCTTTGATTTCAACGAGAAGGATCACATACATTTCAATTATGGGGAATATGGTAAACCATATATAATTGATGGTCCTCATTTTAGCATTTCACATTGTAAAGAAGCAATAGCAGTTGCTGTCAGTAATACACCAATAGGCATTGACATTGAAAGTATGAGACATATCAGTGAAGGACTTATAAAAAAGACAATGAACAATGATGAACAAAAAATTATTGAGAGATCTGATAACAGAGAAGAGGCCTTCATAAAAATATGGACAAAAAAAGAAGCAGTATTAAAAATGTATGGGACTGGAATAAATGACAACATAACAAATACTCTCGATAGAAACGCCAAAATAGAGACTATAAGTCATAATGAAAAAAGATACATTTATTCTGTTGCCACGACAACAAAAGAAAGTCAGGCAATAACCGATTTATAGTTCAGTAACAGTTCCATTTTCGGCACAACAAAGCCACCCCTACCAAGTTTTATCATATGTAAGTCGTCAAGAGCATTAAGGACTTTTGATATCTCCAATCGTGATGCATTGAGTTCATAGGCAAGACGTGCCATCTTTATCTTTATATGCTTCTCCCCTGCCTTATAGATAAGATGATTTGATATAAATGCAATCAACCTGTCTGTAAGAGATGAATTTTGATGTTTCCATACAACTGAGCGTTCTTTCAAGAGAGATTCTGCAAGTTGATTGATGACATTCATACGCACTACAGGATAGGTTTCCATAAACCTCATCACCTCATCTCTATCAATAGTCATAACACTGACAGAGGTGTTCGCAATGAAAGTATGTGTAAAACGTCGCTGATACCCAAAAAGGCACTCTGTTTGAAACAGCATTGGTGCTGACAATTTTTCCGTAATAACATATCCATGGTCAGCTGCATTGCGTATAACTTCAACGGTTCCGCTGAGAAGTAAGAACAACCTATCACAAAGAGAATCCACAACAGCTATAGTTTTTCCAGCACCCACCTTCCTAAAGTCAAATCTTGTCTGGCTGACGATACCCTCAAGGTCTATCTTACCCAATCCATTAAAGATAGGATAATTAAGCAATGTTGAAAAGATAGAAAGGTCTTCCATCGATATTATCATTGACAAATCAATGTCTTCATTTTTGGAGACATCCAAACGTCATTCTTACCATTTTTGCCTGCATAGATAATATATGCCATAAGTTCGGCATGCTCATCCAAGAGTTTCTTTGCTCTTTTTAACCCCATCACCATAAAGGCTGTTGCGAAGGCATCTGCAGTTGCACAAGAGGGAGCAATAACTGTTGCTGACAACATGCTATGTTGCACAGGACAACCAGTTATAGGGTCGATGGTATGGGCATATTTGTTCCCATTCTTATAGTAGAACCTGCGATAGTTACCACTTGTGGCCATGCACACATTATTAACAGCAAGCATTGTCTGAAGTTCTCCCGTAACAGAAAGACTGTCATCAACAGGCTTTGTAATCCCAATCTTCCAAGGTTGATGCTTGTCATTGAGGCCCTTTGACACTATCTCACCGCCAATCTCAATCATATAATTGTTTATCCCCTTTTCATCAAACAAAGAGGCAACAGCATCTGCACCATAACCTTTAGCAATGCCACTGCAATCAAGGATAGCACGAGAATCAGATTTCAAAATACGATTATATGAGATACGTACTTTTTCATACCCTACAAATTGACGTATGGAATCCAAGCTATGTGTATCAACATTTTGCTGACGATTACCTTTAAAACCAAACCCCCACAAATTTACCAACGGAGCAACAGTAATATCGAAAGCACCATTTGTTACTTCCGACACATATTCTGCCTTCTTGAACACCTGAATAAAATCATTAGACAGACTAACTGGGTTATTATTGTTAACTTTAGTTATTACTGATGTGTCATTAAAGACTGATAATGACGCATCAATAGTATTAAGTCGGTCAATGATAAGGCTATCAAGATTATCATCATACTGATATACAACAGAATAAACAGTACCAAAGATAAAACCATTTCCATGCTGATAAGGCATGTTATTATGCCTGATTATTGCCCATACTGAGCCTATTATCAGCAACAACAAGAAAGTTATTTTCCAAGCCTTCCTCACAATTGTAATGTTATATTAAACGTGGCATCCCAACCCGTGGTGTCGCTTTTGCCAAATCCTGGTACATACCATACATTGCCGATATCATCTACATTAAAAGCAAGTCGCTGTAGATAACGTACCGTCCAGCCAAGATGCAATGGCCCCCACACCTTAGCATCCAATCCTCCTACGACCTCTGCCCAATGTTGAGTACACTTAGCACCTTCAATCTTATAATCACAAGCACCTCCCCAGGCAGGGTCAATGAGCCCTGGTCGCGAGATATTTGCCTTGAAAGAGGTAAAAGCATAACGTATGCCAGCAAAGACCTTATAATTATCATGTTTATTCTTCAACATATTATAATCACAACCCAGCTTAAAATATGGTGAAGAACAATCGTAGTGTATGCCAGTAACATCATCATCATGGTCAGCCTTACCAATACCGACTTCAACAGTAGGATAAAATACATCTTTTATGCTTACCCTTACACCTGCCTCATACTCTCCATAATCAGAAAAGGCAAGTTTTCCAATTCCAACGAGATTTGCCCATACAGCCACAGAACGAAAAATGGTATCTCGTTGCTCTGTCTGCTTTGGCGTCTGTGCTGACAATGGCAGAACGCTAATGCTTAAAATAAATATAAAAATGATTCTTCGGTTCATACGTTACCGATGTATTCTTTATTTCTATGAAGTTAATACCGTTGTTGGTGTGATTGACATCTGTTATCTCATGAAAATACTTCGGGCTACAGTCAACGGATTCAAAATGCGGTGTATTTGTTTTTTTTACCACAACAGTATCCAAAACAGATGAACAAACTTTTGGTTCTTTTGATACTTCGTGGACAATACAGAAAAACAACGAGTCTTCTAGATTAGTGTAACTCATAGGCAAATTGAAAGAAGTCACATTGACAGCTTTATTAAGCACAACGGAATCCGTTTTATCAAAACGATGAATCCAAACAGAAAGAGTATCTCTGAGAGTATCCGTCTTTTCTTCTCCCTGTTTCAGTTGATAGGTAGTATATACCGTATTCATAAAAGGGCAGTCGATGGAAGAACATGCTACCATCTGCATCAGGATAAATGCGAACAACCCAAGAGGAAGAAATTTACGCTTGTTCATTACCACTTACAATGTATCTTCTATCTGATAGTCGTTCCTATTTGACGAACTGCGACTCACCAAATCGGCAACAAAACCAGCAAGAAAGAACTGTGTACCGAGCAACATCATAGTCAAAGCAATATAGAAATAAGGCATATCCGTAATAAGACGAGCCGGTGTGCCATTCATCAGAGCACATATTTTTACAGAACCTATGACAATAACTGCGATGAAACCAATGAGAAACATTAAAGAGCCTAAAAAACCGAAGACATGCATCGGCTTTTTACCGAATGTACTCAAGAACCACAGCGTAATCAAATCAAGATAGCCATTGACAAAACGATTCCATCCCATAAATTTCGACTTTCCATACTGACGAGCCTGATGATGAACAGGTTTTTCGCCTATCTTGTCAAAACCAGCATTTTTTGCAAGATATGGTATATAACGATGCATCTCGCCATAGACCTCTATATTCTTTATCACCTCCTTACGATAAGCTTTCAAGCCACAATTGAAATCATGAAGGTTATGAATACCACTGACTTTGCGAGCAGTTGCGTTAAATAATTTCGTAGGAATCGTCTTTGATAGCGGGTCACCTTTCTTGCGATTCATCTTAAAACCAGATACAAGATCGTAACCTTCTTCTTTTATCATACGGAATAATTCTGGTATCTCGTCTGGAGAATCCTGCAAATCGGCGTCCATAGTAATGACCACATCCCCTTGTGCCACTTTAAAACCGCAATACAAAGCAGGACTCTTACCATAATTTCTGCGGAATTTAATACCATGAACTTCTGGGTGAACACTCAAGTCACGAATTACCTCCCACGAATTATCAGTACTTCCGTCATTAACGAATACCACTTCATAGGAAAAGCTATTTTCTCTCATTACCCTCTCTATCCACGCATAAAGCTCTGGAAGAGATTCTGCTTCATTAAACAAAGGGATAACAACCGATATATCCATATTATTTCATTATATTTGCGACAAAGGTACAAAAAAAGTAATAACTATATTAACTAATAAGTAATCTTTGAGAGAAAAATTTTGACAAAACAGAAAATTATCGTACCTTTGCACGTTGGGTAAGTCTTATACGACCAGCTCCCTTTGAATCCCCCAGGCCTTGACCGGAGCAAGGGTATTAGGTTGTAGCGGTGCGATGTGAGTAGCTTACCCTTCTTTTCTAAAACAACCATAACAATTATGAATAGATACATTGCAGTTGAGTATAATCTCTACACAGAAGACGAGAACGGAAAACATTTGAGAGAACGTACACGAGAAAATCAACCATTTACTTTCATCAGTGGCATGGGATACACCCTTGAAGCCTTTGAAAAACACATCATAGATGTACCACAAGGAGAAGATTTTGATTTTACGTTAACTGCCGACGAAGCATACGGACAAGTAGATGAAAAGCGAATACTTGAACTTGATCATAGTATCTTTTCCATCAACGGCCATTTCGATTATGATCACATTTACAAAGGTGCTGACGTACCTATGCAGAACGAAGACGGGATGAAACTTTTTGGACATGTCGTTGACATCACAGAAGAAAAAGTAATCATGGATTTCAACCATCCGTTGGCTGGCGAGATAATTGAATACAAAGGTAAGGTTGTAGAAAATCGCGATGCTACTACAGAAGAAATAAACAAATTTATCGCATTCTTATCAGGTGGTAATGAGGAAGGATGTAGTTGTGGACACTGTCACCATGACGGATGCGAGCACGGAGGCTGTGGAGGACACGACCATCATTGTGGTTGCAAAAACCATTAACAGATGAATACCTTTGGAAACATATTAAGACTTACCACTTTCGGTGAGAGTCACGGAATATGTGTCGGTGGAGTTATTGATGGTTTTCCTTCAAACATACTCATTGACATCGATTTCATACAACAGGAAGTAGATAAAAGAAAATCTGCAAAAAATCCTTTTGACTCTGCACGCAGGGAGGATGACAAGGTGGAGATTCTCAGCGGAGTCTTCGAAGGAAGAAGCACAGGTGCCCCTATTGCATTTATAATACACAACAACGACCAGCACCCACAGGATTATGATAATCTGTGCGATGTGTTTCGCAAAGGACATGCTGATTTAACGTACCAAAAAAAATATGGCATTCGCGATTATCGCGGTGGCGGACGTGCTTCAGCGCGTGAAACTGTAGTACGTGTCGCGGCTGGAGCCTTTGCAAAGATAATTCTCAACAGCAAGGGGATAACTATTAAAGCCGAAATAGAAAACGAAAAGGATTTATATGAAAGGATCCATGAGGCATGGCTTCAAGGTGATACATGTGGCGGTATAATTTCTTGCACAATAAAAGGATGCCCCATAGGTCTCGGAGAACCAATATACAACAAACTACACGCAACCCTTGGAATGGCAATGCTTAGTATCAATGCTGTAAAAGGATTTGAATATGGAGAAGGCTTCGCTGCAGCAACAATGAAAGGAAGTGAACATAATGAAGCAAAACAAGGGGGCATTCTTGGAGGAATAAGCAACGGAGAGGATATCAATTTTAGGATAGCATTTAAGCCAATACCCACATTAGGAAAAGAACATGAAGGGAGACATGACGTATGTGCAGTACCCCGTGCACTACCAATAGTAGAGGCCATGGCCGCACTTACTATCCTTGACTTTATGCTACTTGCACATAAAGTATAAAAATACATTTTAAAAGACTTATCATTGATACAAATCATCACTTGGTTTGATTTATATCAATAAAAGTTATGTTGTGTGCGAAAACAGCCACAGTAACACTGATAATTATCAATTTCACCCCTACATTTGCATCTGAATCAGAGAGGCATCTCAAACATAAAGAACAGATGACTTGAAGAAAAAAGAAATTTAATAATAAAAAATGGAGGATTTATGAAAAAGATTTTTATTATCGTTGCAATGGCCTTGGCAGGCACAACAACACAGGCAGTTGAAAATGTCAATAATGTTGATACATTTGACATGAGTACAAACATGAATAGTCTTAGCAAGTATCTCAATCTATCTAACGAGCAGTTGCAAGGAGTTTCAAATACTCACGAAACATTTTGTGCAGAAGTAAAAGAAATTGGGACAACAAATGACAAACGTGATGAAAAGATGGATATTGCGATAAAAAGAAACATCAAATACATGAAAATGTATCTTGAGAAAGATCAATACAAGAAATACCTTAGGGTTTTAAACGCAACATTAGTTAACAAAAAGTTGGTAAGATAATAATTGTTTTCATAGTATAAGTTTTAGTTTTTAAGTTATTACGAGAAAAGCGGCCGATGTGAATCAGTCGCTTTTCATTTTTTGCCAATATAGTACTACAAAAGACAAAACACCTCTACATAGGGAAAAGACCAAAGAGTAGCGAATCAATCTTTTCCGTTATCGTCTCAAAGTCCTTTGGATTCTCTTCAAACTTCAATGTATCCACATCAAGAACAAGTAGGCGACCATCATAAGAACCTATCCACTCTTCATAGCGATCATTAAGTCCCTTAAGATAATCTAGCTGCATACTCTGCTCATATTCACGACCACGCTTCTGTATCTGTGCCACAAGATTCGGAATAGATGAGCGAAGATATATCATCAAATCTGGCTTCTTCACTAACGACATCATAAGCTCAAACAAATCAGAGTAAGTCTGAAAATCCCTATCAGTCATATTCCCCATAGCATGAATATTTGGAGCGAAAATTTTTGCATCCTCATATATCGTTCTATCCTGGACTATTGTCTTTGATGTCTTTGAAAGCTCCACAACATCCTTGAATCTAGTATTAAGAAAATATATCTGCAAGTTAAAACTCCAACGTTTCATATCATTATAGAAGTCCTGAAGATAAGGATTATACTCTACAGATTCAAAACGGGGTTCCCAACCATATCTCTTTGCCAACATTTTTGTCAAAGTAGTTTTACCACTACCAATATTTCCTGCGATTGCTATATGCATAATGTTTTAGATTTATGTTATTTCAATATTATTTTTGTTCGGAGAACAGACCATAAAGTAATGAGTCTATCCTATCTGTAATAGTGGCAAAATCTTTCGGATTTTCTTTAAAATCTATTCCATCCGTCTCAACAATAAGCACGCGACCCTTATACTTGTTGTATATAAAATCATCATACCTCTGATTCAACCCCTGCAAATATTCAATTGGCATGCTCTGTTCATATTCACGACCACGTTTCTGTATCTGTGCAACGAGATGCTGTAAGGAAGACTTTAGATATATCATCAAATTTGGTTTTGGAGTAACAGACATCATCGCACTAAAAAGATTCATATACGTTTCAAAATCCTGTTTAGAAAGATTACCTTGTGCCATATTATTAGCCGCAAAAACATGCACACCTTCAAATATGCTTCTGTCCTGCACTATAACATCGTTACTATCAGCTATCTCCAAGCAATCCTTAAAACGTTCTTTCAAAAAATAAACCTCTAGACAGAAACTCCAACGTTTCATATCTTTATAATAATCTTCCAGATATGGGTTAAAAGTAACACTTTCAAACTTTGGCTTCCATCCATAATGCTTTGCCAACATCTTAGTAAGTGTCGTCTTACCACTGCCTATATTACCTGCAATTACTATATGCATAGTGCAAAGTTAGAAATAATTTAGCATTTAGCATTTATGATTTCTAAATATTTTCCTATCTTTGCAAAAAAAATATAATATGGAAAATAATATCAAAAAAACATGTCTTTGGGAAGACCATGTAAAACTTGGAGCAAAAATGAGTCCTTTCGCTGGATTTGATATGCCAATACAATATGAAGGTATAACACAAGAACATTTGGCAGTTAGACAACAAGTCGGAATGTTTGATGTGTCGCATATGGGCGAAATATTTATCTCCGGCAAAGATGCGGTCAAGTTTATAAATCACATTTTCACAAATGATGTAAAAGACTTAGAAGCTGGAAAAATCCTTTATGGCATGATGTGTTATCCAGATGGTGGCGTTGTTGACGATTTATTGGTATATAGGTATCCCGACAAATTCCTATTAGTCGTCAACGCAGCAAACATTGAGAAAGATTATGCGTGGATACTACAGAATGTGGAAGAGCATGATGTTGTTATCACCAACGACTCTAACAAATGGGGGCAAATTGCGCTGCAAGGTCCCGCATCAGAAGATTTTCTGAGCACTCTTAATATCAGCAACGAAAGTGTTGACGCCTTAAAGAAATTGTCATTCTACACATTTACTGAAATCGAAGGAATGATTATTTCTAGAACAGGATACACTGGCGAAGATGGTTTTGAAATATATGCCACACCTGAAAAAACACAATTGCTTTGGAATTCTTTCGTCCACGCAGGAGTTACACCTTGCGGACTTGGTTGTCGCGACACACTACGCTTTGAAGCCGGGCTTCCGCTGTATGGTGACGAATTATCAAAAGACATCTCTCCAATAATGGCAGGATTAGGCATGTTCTGCAAATTAGACAAACCAGAATTCATCGGAAAAGATGCTCTGACAGAACAGAAAAACAACGGAGTAAAACAAAAATTGATCGGAATAGAATTGACCGATCGTGCAATACCACGTGCAGGATATCCTGTTGAGTTAGAAGACGGCACCGAAGTGGGAGTGGTCACTACAGGCTACCATTCTATATCACTTGACAAAAGTATCTGTTTCGCATTAGTCAATACAGAATACAGTAAACTTGATACGCCCCTATGGATACGCATCCGCAAAAAGACTTTTGAAGGAATAGTTGTAAAAAAACGTTTTTATCAGACAAATTATAAAAAATAATATATCAAAACTATGGCAAACATTAAAGAAGGACTCAAATATAGTGAGTCACATGAATGGGTAAAGGTTGATGGTGACATTGCCACTATCGGAGTTTCGGATTATGCTCAAACAGAAATGGGAGACATCACATATGTTGACCTTCCCGATGTAGATGATGAATTCCAAGTCGGCGAAGAATTCGGTGCGCTAGAGAGTGTAAAAGCTTCCAGCGACCTATTTGCGCCTGTATCAGGAATCGTCACAGAGACAAATGAAGAACTAGAAAATGCACCAGAACTAATAAATCAAGACGCATATACTAATTGGATCATCAAAATCAAGATGAACGATATCTCTGAACTTGATTCACTCATGAATGCAGAAGAATATGCAGAACATGTAAAAGAATAACTTGCTGTCGCCATAAACACAATTTTTATCACTAATGAAAAATATCATTATTTTCATTCTATCAATATTTATATCTTCTGTTGCATCTGCAAGCATAGATACAGACTCATTATTGCTCGCACAGGCAGATGAGCCCCTAACGGATGCCGAATCGGCAGAGGCATTAGGTATTTCGCCACTAGAAGCACCTACACTCAGTGATCCACAACAGTTAAAGACATACACCAACTGGGCGCATGAAATCTGTATCGCTGAGCAACCAGGGAACACAAAGGCACATCCATACTACACATGGAAACGTGATCTTACCTATGCTGGCATTCCAATTTTTCTTAGTTCCTTCCTAATTAAAAGCAAAAAAAAGGCATTCCGTTCTGCACGTTTCACATTTGATGAAAATTTCAAGACTGAAATTGACAATTACACACAATTCTCGCCATACGCTCTTATCTTAGGGCTGAAAGCATTTGGATATCAGGGGCGTTCTAGCTGGGACAGATTCCTTGTTAGTACATTAGCATCTAATGCTGTTATGGCATTGGCGGTGAATGCAACAAAATACTCTGTAAAGGAGATGCGTCCAGACAATTCTTCAGAGAACTCTTTTCCATCTGGCCACACAGCAACAGCCTTCGTAGCAGCAACAGTATTACACAAAGAATATGGTTTAACTCGTTCGCCTTGGTTTTCTGTTGGAGGTTATGCAGTAGCTACAGGAACAGGTATTATGCGTGTTCTTAACAACCGTCATTGGATAAGCGATGTTATAGCTGGTGCAGGTATCGGTATCATGTCAACAGAACTTGGATATTGGCTTGGCGACCTCATTTACAAAAACAAGGGCATCTGTCGTCTTGAACAAGATTTCCTTATTAACCCTAATCACCCTTCATTCTTCGACATCCAAATGGGTATTGCTTCACATAGTAACTCCATCGTCTTCTCTAGTGAAGATTATGGAGAAAGTGTAATTGATTTAGGAACAAGTTCTGTAGTTGGTGTTGAAGGGGCTTATTTCATCAATAAATATCTCGGTTTTGGTGGTATGGCACGCGTCACAACAACACCAACAAAAAACACCTCATTAACATCTAACGACAAAAGTGTATGGAATGAACTTAACGAGGCGTTAGAAGAATTCAACATTCCTGGTGTTTACAATTTGAGCATCGAGAACAATAATTTTATGGATATATCACTTGATGCGGGTATATATGGTAACCTACCACTATCAAAACGCCTTGCTGTTGGTGGAAAATTTCTTGTTGGTTCACGACTTTCAGGTGGCATCTCATATCAAGCACGTAATGGCTTCCGCAAAGCTTTCCGCGATGAAAAAGGGAATCAAATCTATACATTTGATGGAACCACTCAAACACCTATGTATATGTTTGAGCGCCCTGATGGGACACAATTTGCTGCTAACGAGGTGACAATGCCCGGAGTAAGTACAGAATACAATTATGCCTTGGATGAGGAAAAAATCATTTCAGACGAATATGACATCATGAAAGTCGAAGGGGACAATGTATTCAACTATGTTTTTGGATTAAGTTTTACATACAAATACAAAAATAATTTCTCATGGAAGATTTTTGCTGATTTTGATAGTGCGAAAAATAATTACACAGCAAATTATCATTATGTATCAGACGAAGTGAAGGAGAAGTACCCAATAGAAGAACATCCTGAATTAAAGGTTTTAACAGAAGATGACGAGTTTAAGACATCCAAGAGATTAAACCTTTGGACATTTGGTGCATCATTCTCCATTAACTTTTAATCAAATCCCATGGAACCAGAGGAATACGGACTTGACCTGCATTGTACAATGATTCTTGAAGAATATGAACAGATGCTTCCCGTCTTCAAGAAAATGAAAGAGATAGTATTAGACAAACTCAAAGCCTTGCTCAAAGAAAACAATATCTTGGTGACCGCAGTTGACGGACGTGTCAAAACAGAAAAGTCTTTAGCAGGGAAACTTGAGTTAAAAGGGGCAAAGTACCGTTTCCTATCTGATCTAACTGACATATTCGGAGCACGTGTAATAACTTTTTATTCCGATGAAGTTGACAAAATTGCAGCATTGATAGAAAACAATTTTGATATTGATTGGAATGAATCTGTTGATAAGCGAAAGATGCACGAATTGAACAGTTTTGGGTATATGTCACTTCATTATATATGCAGAATTCCAAAATCTGTCTATTATGATGAACAGATGCCTGAAATCAACGACTATCGTTTTGAAATACAAATGCGAACAACTCTTCAGCATGCATGGGCAAGCATATATCATGACAATGGATACAAAACTGATGTTGAAGTTCCGCAGGAATACATAAGAACTCTCAACCGACTAGCAGGCATGTTGGAACTAGCTGATGATGAATTCAGTCGTATCAGGACAGCATTGAACGAATATCGTTATAAGATTCAAAATCTACTTCGCGATGGGAAGTTTGCGGAAATAAAACTTGATGGAGACTCTTTTGCACGCTACCTTGAGCTGAATCCATTCAAACGTCTTACAGATAAAATCGCAGCAATAAACCAAGCAGAAATACATCCAACCACGACCCTACCTTATCTCAAAATACTTCAAAAACTAGGATTCAAAACTCTTGGAGACATAGAAACGCTGAAAAATAATTATTGGGAAGATGCATATCAGCTTGCTTTACACCAGATAGGCGGGACTGACCTTGATATTGTTACATCAACAATAGGACTACAAAATTTATGTATTGTCTATCAATTAAAAAATAATGTTAGCATACATGGACTAACAAAATTTTTTGACACCTTGAATGGTGAAACTCCATATAATCAAGAAAGAGCCAAACGGCTCATAGAATCAACAAAAGATTTACCATTCTTAAAAAAATAATAAAATAGAATTTTACTATGGCAAATAAGTATATGGATAGCACATTGTTGGATAAAGCGATAATTTTTGCGGTAAATGCTCATGCAAATACAGAACGTAGAGGCAAAGGGTTTCCTTATATTGTGCATCCATTAGAAGCAATAGAAATTGTTGCGACTATCACCTCCGATCAAGAGATGCTTGCAGCCGCTGCCCTTCATGACGTAGTAGAAGACACCGGGACTAGCATTGATGACATAAAAAAAGAATTCGGAGAAAGAGTCGCATCACTCGTCGCTTCTGAAAGTGAGAAACCAGTAACTGACAAAAGTGAAACTGACAGTTGGAGAGAGAGAAAACTAGCAGCCATAAATAGACTTGAGAATTCTAGTCGTGATGCAAAGATTATTGCTTTGGGAGACAAACTGTCTAACATGCGAGCAATTTATCATGACTATATGGAACTCGGTGACAAGTTATGGGATAGATTTCATGCACCTGGAGGGAAGCCTGATCATGAATGGCATTATAGAGGTCTTGCCAGAGCCCTATGCGAATTAGCAGGTACTTTTGCCTTCTCAGAGTTCACACACTTGCTTACACAAGTGTTCGGAGAGCCAAAACCAGAGAAAATAAACCTTGACAACTACGAACAAAGTGGAGACGGATTCACTGCGATTAGTTACAATCACAAGGACGGCAAATCCATGATTAAACTATATGCAGAATACATCCCACTTGAAACACCTATCACAGAGTTATATACATCATGGAACATAATGGATTTGGGACTTAACATTCCTAAAGCATATAGCCTGGTCACAGATGGGATACGTATCGGTGTAGAATTTGAACGCATTACACAAAAACAGTCTTTTGCAAGAGCAATAAGCAACAATCCAGAGAAGTTGGAATTTTATGCCAAAGAATTTGCCAAGGAATGTAAGAAACTGCATAGCACACCTTGCAGAAAACAGAATTTCCCAAGTATAAAAAAGAAATTTCATCATTTAGTGAATGACGCAACTTTTCTGACAAAAGAAGAGAAATCAAAGGCACACAACTTTATCAATTCTACGCCAGACGCAATCACATGCTGTCATGGTGACATACATATCGGCAATATCATTACCGATGAGAAAAAAAACTACTGGATTGATTTGGCAGACTTTGCATATGGAGACCCTAAGTTCGATCTCGGCATGTTTTGGTTTGTCACACATGTTGATGATGAAAATTTGACGCAGAAACTATACCATATCTCATGTGCACAGATGTTAAGAGTTTGGGAAATATTTGTCATGGAATATTATGGGGCACACAATAAAGCTGAGATACATGAAATAGACAAGATTATAAAACCTTATGCTTCGTTTTATTTTCTACTTTTTATTCAAAGAGGAATCGAAGAACCATTTATGAAAGATTTCGTTAAAGAAAATATTTGCCGATGAGCTGGGAATTTAAAAGCATACCTAATGTGCGTGACATAGGTGGATATAAGATGCATGACGGAAGGACGATTAAGTATAATCGACTATTACGTGGAGGATTTCTAAAAGACGCATCTGAAGAAGATATCCTATATTTTCAAAAGATACACTTACGACACATCTTTGATTTTCGTACAGAAGGAGAAGTGTCATATAAACCTGATTGCAACATACCAGGAGCTGACAATTTATGGCTACCCACATTGGATATGCATACAGATCAGAAGATAGAACAATTTCCCGCAGAAGCATATCGTAACCTGCCTGACTATCTAATGACTGCAGCATTTACGGAAAAAGGCAAGGAAACTGCAAGAACTCTATATCCGTCAATGGTAGTAAACGAATACACTCAATTACAATATTCTGTCTTCATTATGAATGTCCTAAATACAAATGATGGAGCATGTTATTGGCATTGTTCTGAAGGAAAAGATAGAACAGGGCTTGGTGCCGCTTTTCTCCTCGCCGCACTTGGTGCTGATATGGATGTTATTATAGAAGACTTTGACAAGTCAAATAACTATTATCAGAAACGTATTGACATAGTTAAAGAACGGATATCAGCTATTGGGGGCGGAGAAGAAGAATTGAAAGTCATCCAAGCTTTTATAGGAGTCAGCGTGGAAAACTTCATCAATGCAATGAAACTCATAGATAGCGAATATGGTAGCATGGAGGATTATCTACACAACCAATTATTGCTATCCGATGATGACATGACAGCTCTACGAAACAAGTATTTGGAATAAGATTTTTACAAAATATTATTTGATAAGAAAAAAAATCGTAACTTTGCTTTTAGATATAAATATCATGCATTTATGATGGAAAAAAGATTTGATCCTATAAAAAACAAAAGTGCAGAGATTATCGAAGCCATTATGCAGTCTCCTGATATTCCCAACGACGAAAGTTTTCAGTTTAAGATTCGTCTGGCTGTGGAAGAGGCTGTAGAAAATGTCGTTCGTTATGCTTATACAGAAGGTATGGGCTGGATTATTGTCAAAACAGAAATAGAAAACAATATTTTAATACTTACGCTTCGTGATGAGGGTGTACCTTTTGATCCTCTTAAAAAAGAAGATCCTGACATAACTTTATCTGCAGAAGATCGTGAAATCGGTGGATTAGGAATCTTTCTCTGTAAACAACTTATGGATAAGGTTTCATATGTCTATGAAAACCACTGCAACGTATTACAAATGGAAAAGAAATTACCAAACAAATAAATAATCATGGAAGTAAAAATCAATAAAAATGGCACTAAGACCATTGTAGAACTCACAGGAAGGCTCGACACAACAAATGCCAATCAATTTCAAGCTGACATCCAGTCACTATTGAATGATGAAAATCCTGATATTGAATTCGATTGCACAAATATGGAATATACCAGCTCACAAGGTTTGAGAATTTTCCTAATGCTACAAAAAAGCGTTAATCAGCATAAAGGAAAGATGGTGATGAAAAACATGAAGTCGCAGGTTAAGGAAGTTTTCGACATTACGGGTTTCTCTTCCATAATAAATATCCTTTGAGAATCTATCTCAGTCTCTTGTGAAGAAAGTGACTGCGTACATAAAAGAAAAACATCAGCACCCCGAAAGAGTTGACAATTGCGCCCATCCAAAAAGCGGTATTGTACGTAGTTGCTTCTGCTATTATTCCTCCTAATAGGATGCCTAATCCCAGTCCCAAATCCCAAGATGTAAGGATGGTAGAATTAGCCGTTCCTCGTTGTGAATGTTCAGCCAAATTTATGAACATCGTTTGAAATGCAGGATAGAAGTGTCCATTCCCAAGACCGATGATGAAAGCAGAACAATAATATGCCCAACTCTGATGTATTGTGGCAAAAAGGAAATATGCAATCATTGAAGTGACGACTCCAATGGCTGCATTTTTTAATATCTTCCCCTTTCTTAAATTAGCAACACCAGTAAGGCGTGATATTATCAATCCTATAGCCACAAGAGAGAAAAACACTCCTGTGCCTTGTGTAATGCCTAATTTCTCTTTACCATATATCGCAAGATAGGTGGACAACACACCATAAGCGAAGGAAAAGCATATTATACAAAAGCCTTCGCTCCATCCTTTGAGAAGAATGAAACGATCAAGAGAGAGAATAGGTTTCTCTTTTACTATATTACGAACAGGCATCTTTATACTTGCATTTATTATCAATGACATTAGCGAAAACAATAGGGACAAACAAAACAAAACGTCATAACTATTTGTGAGTTGAATCATAAAGATAGCTAGTGACGGAGATAAAGCCAATCCCAAATTGTTGCTCAATCCAAAATATCCTATTCCTTCTGCCCTACGCGAGGAGTCAAGAACATCTATGGCAGCTGTATTCTGAGCGACGGAAAGTGTCCCGAATGGGGTCCCATGCAATGTACGCACTATGGCAAATAATGTGATGCTACCTGCAATCAGGTAACCTGCAAAAAACGCAAAAAACAAAAAATGGCTTACAAGTAAAACAACCTTTCGTGGCATGGTATCAACCAAAAAACCACTGAAAGGACGTATAAGAAGCGCGGCCAAAGTATATCCCGCCAACACGATACCAATAGTATGCTTATCGGCACCGAACGTCTCACTCATATACAATGGTAACAAAGGCACTAGTAGCATAAACGACATATAAATGAGAAAGTTTGCTACCAGTACCTTTATATAGTTCGCATTCCAAAGCTTAGGCTTCACCTTTATTTATATCAAACGGTGCAATCGGTTTTGAAGATTGATTTTTTGCCAATTGTATCTGCCCATACACATGCTCGTATTTCGCAATGTTGTCCTGTAAAGCCAACAACAGACGTTTTGCATGTTCCGGTGCCAAGATTATGCGATCACATACTGATGGCTTCATTAAACCTGGAGCCATCCTCGCAAAATCCAGCACAAACTCCGACGAAGAATGTGAGATTAGTGCTATATTGGAATAGTTACCAAAAGTCACATTTTCGCCAAGTTCTAGCTGATAATTTTGATCTATATTTTCCTTTGACATTTTTTTATATATTAATCTACACTAGGGAAATCAAGTATATTTTTCTTGTTTGCAATAATACGTTCATACTCTTCACGTGAGCCTACGACAATCTTGTCAAATTCACGAAGTCCTGTTCCGGCAGGAATAAGATGTCCTGAGATGACATTTTCTTTCATTCCTTCCAAACGGTCAACTTTTCCACGGATGGCAGCTTCGTTGAGCACCTTCGTTGTTTCCTGGAATGATGCCGCTGACATGAAGCTCTTTGTCTGAAGGGCAGCACGAGTAATACCTTGTAATATCTGAGTTGCTGTTGCAGGAATGGTATCACGCACCTCAACAGGTTTCAAATCACGACGTTTCAATGAAGAATTTTCGTCACGTAACTTACGAGCAGTGACAATCTGACCCTTATGGAAAATTTCGCTATCACCTTCATCTATGACAACTTTTTTACCCCAGATATGATCATTCTCATCAATAAAGTCCAACTTATCAACAATCTGTTGTTCAAGGAATCCCGTATCACCTGGATCACTGATCATTACCTTACGCATCATTTGTCGCACGATAATCTCAAAGTGCTTATCATTGATTTTCACACCCTGCAAACGATATACATCTTGTACCTCATTTACGATATATTCTTGAACAGCAGTAGGCCCCTTGATGGCGAGAATATCCGCAGGAGTTATGCTACCATCTGACAAAGGAGTTCCAGCACGTACATAATCATTCTCCTGAACAAGAATCTGCTTACTAAGATTAACTAGATACTTCCTCTGTTCACCAGACTTACTTGTGATAATTATCTCACGGTTTCCACGTTTTAACTTACCCATAGTTACCTCACCGTCTATTTCAGAAACAACGGCAGGGTTAGATGGATTACGTGCCTCAAAGAGTTCGGTAACACGTGGAAGACCACCAGTGATATCACCCACCTTACCAACAACACGTGGTATTTTAACAAGGATATCACCTGTTTTTATCTTTTTATTATTCTCTACCATAACATGTGCTCCAACAGGGAAGTTGTAAGTACGCAACACTTCACCTTTTGAATCAAGAACATCACAAGTAGGGACTTTCGTACGGTCACGTGACTCAATGATAATCTTTTCCGTCAAACCGGTTGTATCATCTGTCTCAGACATATAAGTTACACCTTCAATGACATCAGAGAACTTCAGTTTACCTGTTACTTCTGATATAATAACTGCATTGAATGGGTCCCACTGAGCAATGATATCTCCTTGTTTTACATTTGACTTGTTATCAACGAACAATGTTGCGCCATAAGGCACAGGCTGAGTAGTAAGAACAATACCGGTCTTCTCATCAACAAAACGAGCTTCGGCAAGACGACCTACGACAATCTTTACTGTATTTTTATTTTCATCTACAGCATCAACAGTACGCAATTCATCAAATTCTACAATAGAATCGTATTTTGCAACAACTCTCGCATTTGCAGCAGCACCACCGGCAATACCACCTGCGTGGAATGTACGAAGTGTCAACTGTGTACCTGGTTCACCAATGGCTTGTGCAGCAATGACTCCTACAGCCTCACCTTTCTGCACCATTTTCTGTGTCGCAAGATTTCGTCCGTAACATTTTTGGCAGACACCATGTTTACTTTCACAAGTCAAAACAGAACGTATCTCCACCATCTCAATAGGACTTTCTTCTATTGTCTTTGCAGCTGCTTCTGTTATTTCCTCACCAGCGTGTACAATAATTTCACCTGTTTTAGGATTGATTACATCATGAACGGATACACGCCCAAGGATTCTATCACCAAGGGTTGAGATTACCTCATCACCATTCTTGATTGCTGTGCACTCTAATCCACGCAAAGTACCACAATCTTCTTCTGTAATGATGACATCATGTGAAACATCAACAAGACGACGAGTCAGATAACCAGCATCGGCAGTCTTCATAGCAGTATCAGCAAGACCCTTACGTGCACCATGAGTAGAGATAAAGTATTCCAATACAGACATACCTTCTTTGAAGTTAGACAAAATAGGGTTTTCGATTGTCATACGCCCTTCAGCACCTGCCTTCTGAGGTTTTGCCATCAAACCACGCATACCTGAAAGCTGTTTAATCTGTTCCTTAGAACCACGTGCACCTGAGTCAAGCATCATGAATACAGAGTTAAAGCCCTGGTCAGCCTCTGTCATCGTATTCATCAACACATTACCCAACTCATTGTTAACATGCGTCCATGTATCAATAACCTGATTATATCGTTCATTATCAGTGATGAAACCCATGTTATAGTTATCAGTGATCTGCTGAATTTCAGCATTTCCCTTGTTTACCAGTTCTTCTTTTTCCTTTGGAATGATAATATCGTCCAAATTGAAAGAAAGACCTCCTAGATAAGCCATCTTATATCCAAGGTTCTTAATTCCGTCAAGGAATTCACATGCACGTGCAGTTCCGACCGTCTTGATAACCTTATTGATAATATCACGTAATGATTTCTTTGATATAATCTCATTTATATATCCCATCTCATTAGGAATCATTTCATTTACAATAATTCTTCCTATGGATGTATCAACAATGTGCTTTATCGGCTTTCCATTGCTATCAATATCATTTACCAACACTTTTACAGGAGCATGGACATCACATTTCTTTTCGTTATATGCTATTATCGCCTCTTCAGGTCCATAAAAAGTAAGTCCTTCTCCTTTTGCTCCTGGTCTTATCTTTGTAATATAATAAAGTCCCAATACCATATCCTGTGATGGCACCGTAATAGGTGCGCCATTTGCAGGATTGAGGATATTATGACTTTGCAACATCAATATTTGTGCTTCGAGGATTGCTTCATTAGACAACGGAAGATGCACAGCCATTTGGTCACCATCAAAATCGGCATTAAATGCTGTACATGCTAATGGATGCAACTGTATTGCTTTACCTTCAATCATCTTCGGTTGGAATGCCTGAATACCCAGACGATGAAGAGTTGGAGCACGGTTCAACAATACCGGATGTCCCTTCATTACATTTTCCAATATGTCCCATATTATTGGTTCGCGACGGTCAACAATTCGTTTTGCACTTTTGACTGTCTTAACAACACCACGCTCTATGAGCTTTCGAATGATAAACGGTTTATACAATTCCGCTGCCATCAGTTTTGGTAAACCACATTCTCCCATCTTCAGTTCAGGACCGACAACGATGACTGAACGTGCAGAATAGTCAACACGTTTACCCAACAAATTCTGACGGAAACGACCTTGTTTTCCTTTGAGAGAATCACTAAGAGACTTTAAAGCACGATTAGAATCTGTCTTAACAGCATTAGCCTTACGCGAATTATCCAGTAATGAATCTACTGCTTCCTGAAGCATGCGCTTCTCATTTCGCAAAATGACTTCAGGTGCCTTTATATCTACCAATCTCTTCAAGCGATTATTACGTATAATCACACGACGATACAAATCATTGAGATCAGAAGTTGCAAAACGTCCGCCATCAAGTGGTACGAGAGGACGTAATTCTGGCGGTATAACAGGAAGAATCTTCAATATCATCCATTCCGGACGATTTATTTCAGCACTCTGTCGGAATGCTTCTACAACCTGAAGACGTTTCAGTGCTTCATTCTTACGCTGGGCAGATGCATCACTATTCGCACTGTTACGTAATTCGTATGATAATGTATCCAAATCCAATTCTGCTAATAATTCTCCGATTGCTTCGGCACCCATCTTAGCTACAAACTTATTTGGATCTTTATCATCCAGATATTCATTCTCTTCGGAACAGAACTTATCCAAAATATCGTTATATTCCTCTTCTGTCAAAAGATCTAATTTCTGTGAACCATTATAAGGATTGCCATCTGCATCTTCCTTATTTGCCATTGGACCTGGATTAATAACGATATAACGCTCATAGTATATCACAGAATCCAATTTTTTCGTAGGAAGTCCTAGAAGATATCCAATCTTATTCGGCAATGAACGAAAATACCATATATGCGCAACTGGAACAACTAATTCAATATGTCCCGATCTCTCACGGCGCACTTTCTTTTCAGTAACTTCAACACCACAACGATCACAGACAATCCCTTTATATTTTATGCGCTTATACTTGCCACAAGCACACTCATAATCTTTGGTCGGGCCAAAGATTCGCTCACAAAACAAACCGTCACGCTCAGGTTTATATGTCCGGTAGTTTATTGTTTCTGGTTTTGTAACTTCACCGAAAGACTCCTTCAATATATCTTCAGGAGAAGCCAAACCGATTGTTATCTTTGTAAAATTACTCTTTACCTTTGATTCTTTTTTGAATGCCATAATAGTAACAATTTTGACAATTTACATTTACAGTTATTTTAATCCAATGTTACACTTAGACCAAGACCTTTCAGTTCATGTAGCAATACATTCAATGATTCTGGGATTCCTGGAGTTGGCATTTGTTCTCCCTTCACTATTGCCTCATAAGCCTTTGAACGGCCTACAACATCATCCGATTTTATCGTTAGGATCTCTTGAAGGATATGCGAAGCGCCAAATGCTTCCAATGCCCAAACTTCCATCTCACCGAATCGCTGACCACCAAACTGTGCCTTACCACCAAGTGGTTGCTGAGTAATAAGAGAATAAGGACCTATTGAACGGGCATGCATTTTATCCTCTACCATATGACCCAACTTTAAGAAGTAAGTAATACCTACCGTTGCTGGTTGATCAAAACGCTCACCTGTCTCACCATCATACAGATATGTAGAACAAAGTCGAGGTAATCCCGCCTTGTCTGTCCATTCACAAAGATCATCTATATGTGCACCATCAAAGATTGGTGTTGCGAATTTAACACCCATCTTTTGACCTGCAGCACCAAGAATAGCCTCAAAGATTTGTCCAAGATTCATTCGAGATGGCACACCCAATGGGTTAAGTACCAAATCAACAGGAGTTCCGTCTTCCAAGAATGGCATATCTTCTTGACGTACTATCTTGGATACGATACCTTTATTACCATGACGCCCTGCAAGTTTATCACCTACACTAATCTTACGTTTTTTGGCAACATAAACTTTTGCCATTTGCATAATACCTACAGGAAGTTCATCACCTATAGTGATAGCATATTTACGACGTTTAACCTCAGCATCAAGAAGTTTGTACTTCTTCATGAAGTTAGTAATTAGCTGAGATATTAATTCATTAGTGCGTCCATCATTTGTCCATTCGCTAATTTGGACATCAGAGTATTCCAGATTCTTTAAATTGGTCGTTGTAAACTTACTGCCTTTTGCTATCATTTCTGCACCAGCATAATCTTTTACACCCTTTGATGTTTTACCCTTGGTAAGGACAAGCAATTTCTCTACGAGAAGAGATTTAAGATCTTCAACCTTTGCATCGTATTCCTCGTCTATCTTTTTCATTGCTATCTTATCCTGCTGTTTAGAAGCACGGGTTTTGACAGCCCTTGAGAACAACTTCTTATCTATGATAGTTCCGGACAATGAAGGATTTGCCTTGAGAGAAGAATCTTTTACATCACCAGCCTTGTCTCCGAAGATAGCACGAAGAAGTTTTTCCTCTGGAGAAGGATCACTTTCTCCTTTAGGAGATATTTTACCAATAAGAATATCTCCTGGTACAACATTTGCACCAATACGGATAATTCCATTTTCGTCCAAATCCTTAGTTGCCTCTTCACTGACATTAGGAATATCTGCAGTCAACTCTTCCATACCACGCTTTGTCTCACGCACTTCCAATGCATATTCATCCACGTGTACAGAAGTCAGCACATCTTCACGAACCATTCGTTCATTCAGCACGATAGCATCCTCATAGTTATACCCCTTCCAAGGCATGTATGCAACAAGCAGGTTACGTCCAAGTGCGAGTTCACCATTTTCTGTTGCATAACCTTCTGTCAGAATTTGTCCCTTATGAACCTTTTCTCCTTTTTTACAAAGTGGACGAAGGTCAATTGTCATATTTTGATTTGTTCTGCGGAACTTCTGAATTCTATATTCTTTCAATGCAGGTTCAAAACTAACGAAGTCTTCTTCCTCGGTACGATCATATAAAATTCTTATTGTTGTTGCATCAACATATTCTACAACACCATCCGCCTCTGCGGTAATCATTGTACGAGAATCCTCACATACTTGTTTTTCAATTCCCGTACCCACAATCGGGCTATCATTATGAAGCAATGGCACCGCCTGACGCATCATATTAGACCCCATGAGAGAACGATGAGCATCATCGTGCTCCAAGAATGGAATCAATGCTGCTGCAATAGAAGCAATCTGTTGTGGAGCAACATCCATATATTCCACCTTATCTGGAGATACTACTGGATAATCCGCGTCCTGACGACATTTAACAAAAGTTCGAATAAAATCACCTGATGGCTTAAGTGGAGCATTTCCCTGACCAATAATCTTTCCTTCCTCCTGCTCTGCTGTAAGATATTCAACCTTTGAGTTATCCAAATCTACTTTTGCATTTGACACAGGACGATAAGGGGTTTCAATAAATCCAAGACTATTAATCTTTGCATAGACACAAAGAGAGGATATCAAACCAATATTAGGACCTTCTGGAGACTCAATAGGGCACAAACGTCCATAATGTGTATAATGTACGTCACGAACCTCAAAACCTGCACGTTCACGAGACAGACCGCCCGGTCCAAGTGCAGACAAACGACGTTTATGAGTAATCTCCGCCAATGGATTCGTTTGATCCATAAACTGAGACAAAGGATTCGTTCCAAAAAATGTATTTATCACGCCAGAGATTGTCTTTGCATTAATCAAATCTGTAGGAGTGAATACTTCATTGTCGCGCACATTCATACGTTCTCTAATAGTACGACTCATCCTTACAAGACCTATCGCGAATTGATTACTCAACTGCTCTCCAACGGTACGCACACGGCGATTGCTCAAATGATCAATATCATCGACAGTAGCCTTTGAATTAACCAGTTGGATTAGATATTTAATAATTTCAACAATATCTTCATTTGTAAGAACACGAACATCTATATCCGTATCTAGATGAAGCTTCTTGTTAATACGATAACGACCAACATCTCCCAAATCATAACGTTTATCTGAAAAGAACAGATTTGTGATGACCTCTTTTGCTGTAGTATCATCTGCTGGCTCTGTATTTCTTAAGAGCCGATATATATATTTAACTGCTTCTAAACTTGTTCTTGTTGGATCTTTATGCAGTGTATTAAAGATAATAGAATACTCCTGTGCAATAGTATCATCCCTGTGGACAAGTATCGTATGAGCACCGCTATCAATGATTTCATTTATATTTTCATCAGTAATCATCGTTTCACGATCAAAGAGGATTTCATTTCTTTCAATCGAACTTACCTCACCCGTTTCTTCATCGACAAAATCTTCTGTCCATGTTCTAAGCACTTGTCCAGCAAGTTTTTTACCCACATACTTCTTAAGAGTAGTTTTATTTACTTTTATCTCTTCTGCCAAATCGAAAATCTGTAAAATATCCTTATCGGTTTCATAACCTATTGCACGAAGCAAAGTTGTAACTGGCAATTTCTTTTTTCTATCAATATAAGCATACATCACATCATTGATGTCTGTTGCAAACTCAATCCAACTACCCTTGAAAGGAATAATACGTGCAGAATAGAGTAAGACACCATTGGCATGAACAGTCTGCCCGAAGAAGACACCTGGAGAACGATGAAGTTGTGATACAACAACACGTTCAGCACCATTGATTACAAAAGTACCATTATCCGTCATATAAGGGATTGGACCCAAAAAAACATCCTGAATCACTGTCCCGAAATCTTCATGGTCAGGATCAGTACAATAAAGTTTTAATTTTGCCTTCAAAGGTACACTATAAGTCAAACCACGTTCCAAACATTCTTCTATTGAGTAACGTGGAGGATCAATATAGTAATCCAAAAACTCAAGAACGAAATTATTTCTTGTATCGGAAATAGGGAAGTTCTCTGCAAACACCCTATAAAGACCGTCATTCTTGCGTTTTTCAGGCGGAGTATCCAACTGCAGGAAATCCCGGAATGACTTCAATTGCACATCAAGAAAATCAGGAAACGGCATCTGACTTTGAATCGTTGCAAAATTTATTCTATTATCAACTTTCTTCGACATTATCTTTTCTTTTTTCAGATTTTCAGTTTCAACATTAATGTATGTGGTTGTTGATCACCACAAAAAAACAAAAGGTGGAGAATCTCCTATTTGGAGACCCTCAACACCTTTTTATTTATATCAAGCGAAAATGTATGAATTACTTCAATTCTACCTTTGCGCCAGCTTCCTCAATAGCCTTCTTGAGGTTTTCAGCTTCATCCTTAGACATGCCTTCCTTCAATGTTGAAGGAGCACCGTCTACAAGATCCTTAGCTTCCTTAAGTCCAAGACCACAAGCTTCCTTAACAGCCTTTACGACCTGAAGTTTTGCATCACCTACCTCTGTAAGAACAACATCGAAAGATGTCTTTTCTTCAGCAGCATCAGCTGCACCAGCAGTTGCAGGACCAGCAGCAACAGCAACAGCTGCAGCAGCAGGTTCAATTCCATACTCATCCTTAAGGACTGTTGCCAACTCATTTACTTCCTTCACTGTCAAGTTTACCAACTCTTCAGCAATAGCTTTAATATCTGCCATTTTATTAAAAATTTAATTTGTTTGTTTTATCTTATTTGATTATTATTCTGGACGCTCGCCTAAAGTCTTTAGAACACCATGAATAGTATTCTGTCCTGATTGTAAAGCAGAAACAACATTCTTGACAGGTGATTGCAGCAAAGCAACAATCTCCGCAATAACTTCGTTCTTACTCTTAATAGCAGCGAGAGCATCCAACTGGTCTGCACCGACGAAAGTCATTTCTTCTGCATAAGCAGCTTTCAAAGCAGGAATTTCTTCCTTCTTATATTCCTTCAACAACTTAGCCGGAGCATTTGCCGTGTTACAGAACATTATTGCTGTATTACCCTTCAAAGCAGTGTAAAGTTCAGAATAATCTGTTTTAGACTTCTCCAATGCTTTTTGTAAAAGAGTATTTTTAACCAGCAGTAACTTTATATCATTCTTAAAGCACTTGCGACGAAGTTCTGAAGTCTTTTCAGCATTCAAACCTTCTATGTTAACGAGGTAAAAATGAGAATATTCTTTTAACTTCTCGCCAATCTCTACGATTATGGTATCTTTAGTTTCTTTTTTCATAATTCTTCAGTTTAGAGGATTAATCCACAACAGACTTAGGATCAACTTTGATACCCTTACTCATAGTGCTTGAAATAAAGATACTTTTCATATATGTACCTTTTGCAGCAGCAGGTTTCAATTTGATAAGAGTTTGTATAAACTCCTTAGCATTTTCATATATCTGCTCTGGAGTAAAAGTTATCTTACCGATTGAACTGTGTACTATACCACCCTTATCAACCTTAAAGTCAATCTTACCAGCTTTTACTTCCTTAACTGCCTTAGCAACATCCATAGTTACAGTACCGCTTTTTGGGTTTGGCATTAAACCACGCGGACCGAGCACGCGACCAAGAGGACCAAGTTTTCCCATACATGATGGCATTGTAATAATAACATCAATATCAGTCCAACCTCCCTTGATCTTCTCGATATATTCACCGAGACCTACATAATCAGCACCTGCTTCTTTGGCAGCAGCTTCAGCATCTGGTGTACAAATACAGAGCACACGCGTTGTCTTACCCGTTCCATGAGGTAGTGTTACTACGCCACGAACCATTTGGTTTGCCTTACGCGGATCTACGCCCAAACGTACATCAATATCCAAAGAGGCCTCAAACTTTGTAAACGTAATATCCTTTACAAGAGATGATGCTTCTTTGAGAGAGTATGCTTTCCCTGCTTCAATTTTCTCAACTGCTGATTTCTGATTTTTTGTCAGTTTACTCATCTTTTCAATTGATTAAATAAATTATTTACCAGGGAACTCACCACTTACGGTAATACCCATACTTCTCGCTGTTCCAGCTACCATTTTCATTGCTGATTCTACAGTGAAGCAATTCAGATCCTTCATCTTATCCTCTGCAATAGCTCTTACCTGATCCCAAGTGACAGAAGCCACTTTTTTACGGTTTGGTTCTGCGGAGCCTCCCTTAATTTTGGCAGCCTCTACCAATTGTACAGCTGCAGGAGGTGTCTTGATTTCGAATGAGAATGACTTGTCTGCATAATAAGTAATGACAACAGGCAAAACTTTACCAGCCTTATCCTGCGTTCTTGCATTAAACTCCTTACAGAATCCCATGATGTTGATACCTTTCGCACCAAGGGCAGGGCCCACTGGAGGAGAAGGATTAGCTGCACCACCTTTTATCTGTAATTTGATTTGTCCAGCAACTTCTTTAGCCATTTCTATTAGTTTTTAAAATTTACTTTATCAGAATGCGTGCATCGTAACACTGCAACATCATTCCTTATCAACTTGCATAAAACCGAGTTCCAATGGAGTTTTACGTCCAAAGATCTTGACCATTACTTTCAATTTATGTTTCTCGTTATTAACCTCTTCGATTACGCCCAAGAAACCATTGAAAGGACCATCCGTTACTTTTACAGTTTCACCGACACAGAAAGGAAGGTTCACCTCTTCACCTCTGATTTCAGCCTCTTCCTGATTACCAAGCATACGGTTTAGTTCTGATTGTTTTACAGGAGACGGATTATCCAGTCCACCGAGAAAGCCCATTACATTAGGCATAAAGCGCAATCTATGTGCTATTTCGCCCTCAAGTTTGGCCTCCACAAGCATATAACCAGGTAGATAGGTCTTAGAAGATTCCACACGTTTACCGTTTCTCAGCGATACACGTTTTTCCATAGGAATAAGAATCTGATTCACATGAGCAGCAAAGTCTGCATCATGTTTCATCTCAGCCTCTATGTATTCTTTAACCTTGAGTTCCTGACCTGTTATTGCGCGAAGCACATACCATTTGAAATCAGCCATATCTCAATGTTTTTAGCCCGGATAAACCATGCCCATAATAAAACCGAAACATTGGTCCATTACAAACACTATTAGTGCAATGATAAGGGAAGCAGATAATACAAGCACTGCACTGTTTGTAAGCTCTTTACGAGTAGGCCAAGAAGTCTTATGCGCAAGTTCGTCAAAACAAGCTTTACAATAATTTACAACTTTTTTAATCATAGAATTTCAAAAATTCATTTTGGCACGGGAAGAGGGGCTCGAACCCCCGACCTTCGGTTTTGGAGACCGACACTCTACCAACTAAGCTATTCCCGTTTGAAAAGGTCCCCACACGTATGCAGGAACCTTGTTAATTTTATAACCTTGAATATACGAGATCAATCGTAGAGCTCTGTAATCTGACCAGCACCTACTGTACGACCACCTTCACGGATAGCGAAACGTAAACCTACGTTCAAAGGAACTGCATAAATCAGTTCAACAGTAATTTCAACATTATCACCAGGCATTACCATCTCCACTCCTTCTGGCAGAGAGATTTCACCTGTACAGTCCATAGTACGAAGATAGAACTGAGGACGATACTTATTTCCAAATGGAGTATGACGGCCACCTTCTTCCTTCTTCAATACATAGATAGAAGCCTTAAACTTCTTGTGAGGTTTGATAACACCCGGGTGAGTGATTACCATACCACGCTTAACTTCATTCTTATCTATACCACGGAGAAGCAGACCAACGTTATCACCTGCCTGACCTTCGTCAAGGAGTTTACGGAACATTTCAACACCTGTTACAACAGATTTCTTATCTTCACCAAGACCGAGCAACTGAACATCGTCACCAACATGGATAACACCTGTTTCGATACGACCAGTAGCAACAGTACCACGACCTGTGATTGAGAATACGTCTTCAACAGGCATCAAGAATGGCTTATCTGTATCACGTGGAGGCAGTGGAATCCAATTATCAACAGCATCCATGAGCTCCATTACCTTATCTTCCCATTCCTTAACACCATTCAGAGCACCAAGAGCAGAACCACGAATAATAGGAGTGTTATCACCATCGAAATCATAGAAGTCGAGAAGTTCACGCATCTCCATTTCAACGAGCTCAAGCATTTCAGCGTCATCAACCATATCACACTTATTCAGGAACACAACCAACTTAGGTACGTTTACCTGCTTAGCAAGAAGGATATGTTCACGAGTCTGAGGCATAGGACCATCAGTTGCAGCCACAACAATGATTGCGCCATCCATCTGAGCAGCACCTGTTTCCATGTTTTTCACATAGTCAGCATGTCCCGGACAGTCAACGTGAGCATAGTGACGATTTGCAGTTTCATACTCAACGTGAGCAGTGTTGATAGTAATACCACGCTCTTTTTCTTCTGGAGCATTGTCAATCTGATCGAAAGACTTGATTTCTGAAAGACCCTTTTCTGCCAAAACCTTAGTAATAGCAGCTGTAAGAGTAGTCTTACCGTGGTCAACGTGACCAATAGTACCAATATTTACATGCGGTTTGGTACGTTCGAATTTTTCTTTAGCCATAGCTTTACCTAAATTTATAAATTTATAAAAAGTTAATATTCAGTTACATATTTTCTCCCTTTTCTGCAAGCCTGCGCGTACGACAGAGCTGTTAACGAGATTTGAACTCGTGACCTCTTCCTTACCAAGGAAGTGCTCTACCGCTGAGCTATAACAGCAAGAGAGCGGAAAACGGGGCTCAAACCCGCGACCCCCAGCTTGGAAGGCTAGTGCTCTATCAACTGAGCTATTTCCGCTTATTACTGCGTAAAAGGCGTCGCTAGACGTAAATCAAGCTCCAACTTTTGCTTGCAGCAGAGTGGGTGGTGATGGATTCGAACCACCGAAGGTAAAAACCAGCAGATTTACAGTCTGCCCCATTTGGCCACTCTGGTAACCACCCATAAGATTTTCAAGCTTTTCAGCTTCCCTTGAGCCTCTTGTCGGATTCGAACCAACGACCCCGAGATTACAAATCACGTGCTCTGGCCAACTGAGCTAAAGAGGCATTGCTCACACGCTTTACAATTTAGGACAAGTCCATCGAAAGCGGATGCAAAGGTAAACATTTTTTTTATATCACCAAAATTTTATCTATTTTTTTTCAAAACTATTTGCTTTCAGAAAATTCTTCAGAGGGTTGGAATACATTTTTAGAATACATTCTCTAAGAAAAGTTTCATCTTTCTCTACAAGATCAACTTTAGATATCTGCCTTGAAATATACACCTCAAAAGACTCTATTTCTGCATCAGTATATCCATCATACGATATCTTTCCATCAAGAAGATCGCATGCAATACGGTTAACAGGATATATACTATACGACCTATGTATCTCTCTACTTATATATGTAGCCACATTGTCAAAAAAATCAGTCTTTTGCATGTCATCAGGAAGGCTTTGAACATACTCATCTATACAAGGAGCACATTGAAAATGAATATGTCCCTTGTATCCCATCAATCCTGTTTGCATGTTGACAAGATCATCCTGAGGCTTCTTCTTATAATTCGGATCATCTCGTTTCAATTGAAATTCTTTCGCTTTCAAATAATCACATGGATCATATTCGTATGAAATACACAACGGACAGATATGCATATCAATAAGTCGTTCTTTCATAGATCCTTCACCACCCATAGCCATCATCTTCAACACAGATGGTTGCGTCATATCACTACTATCTTTCGAACGTCCTTCTCGTTGTGCTATCCACAAATTCTCATGTTTCTCATTTATAGCATAATGCATGTATTCAGACATATGCTTACTACTAAGTAAGGTTTCGCGTAGAGAAAGTCCTCGCTGGACGATGAACGACTTATTTAGTCTCACAAAATCTCGTATCCACGGATAGATAAGAAGATTATCACCTATTCCTATTTCAACAGTAGTATCACAACCACTCAAAAGAAGACAAAGAGAAAGAAATGCAGAGTCTAGTATGATATCACGATGATTACTAACAAAAGTATAACGTTTTGTTATATCAACGGAAGAAAAGTCTATCTCTAAACCTGTTGATAGTTTGTTAACCAAATCTTGCAAAAAAGGCGCACAGAAATTCTTTTGAAATTCCAAACTTGTTTTGCACGAACGCATCTTTTTCTCCACATCGTCTATCGGGACACCGGGATAAATAGCAGAAAGCACATCCTTAAAACCATCAGCATTCAGTAAACGAGTATATACATCCTGTAGCTCATCAGGATTGTATGGTCTTATATCATCAAAATTATTCATTCGAACTGGTTTTCTACAATGTCTGTCAACACATCTTTTATATTTAAGCCTGCCGCACGTACCTGTTGTGGAATAAACGAAGTTTCTGTCATACCTGGAGTTGTATTCACCTCAAGCATATTTATTTTTCCATTAGGAGAAATTATATAGTCCACACGGATAATCCCATTACAGTGTAATATGTCATATATCATACTTGTAATACAGGAAACCCTATCAGCAATATCAGCACTAATACGAGCAGGAGTTATCTCCTGTACTTGCCCATTATACTTCGCATTATAGTCAAAGAATTCATTACTTGTTACAACCTCCGTAATAGGGAACACAACAGTTTTTGTTTTTGTCTTATAACAACCGCAAGTTATCTCCGTTCCCTCAAGGAATCCCTCAACCATCACTTTTGAACATTGTTCCATCGCCACACCTATTGCAGGCAACAATTCCCCCAAGTCTTTAACTTTTGTAACACCGAAGCTACTGCCATCAGCAACTGGCTTTACAAACATAGGCAACCCAAGACGTTTCTCCACATCCTCTGCATTCAGATTTGCCACATCTTCTTTTCTTACAAGTATTGAATCTGCCACACTCACTCCAAAAGAACGCAGATATTGATTGCACACAAATTTATCAAAAGTAAGGGCTTCAACAAGTACATCACTTGTGGAATAAGGAACCTTCATTAGTTCTAGATACCCTTGTAAAATACCATTTTCCCCAGGAGTACCATGTATAGTAATATACGCATAATCGAACTTAATAGTCTTGCCATTATAATCAAACGAAAAATCAGCAAAATTCAACGGAGCCTTTTCATTATCCACGTGAACACACCATACCGAACCACGCATCTCCACGACATATATATCATAGCGTTCTTTATCAAAAAAGCCGTATAATCCAGCAGCACTACGCATTGACACATCGTGTTCCGAAGAATCACCACCACAAACTATTGCTATTTGTCTTTTCATAATTCCAAATCTTTTGTCGTTCCATTTATGTATCGTCTCCACTTATCAAGAAGCATCTGCATATCAGCAGGCAACTCTGAGGTAAAGTCCATTTGTTCTTTTGTTATCGGGTGTCGAAACCCCAAGGTTTTTGCATGAAGAGCTTGACGAGGACATGTTGCAAAACAATTATTTACAAAAGCCCTGTAGCTACTACTTCTTTGCCCACGTAATATTTCGTTGCCACCATATCTCTCATCTGCAAATAGTGGATGCTGAAGATGTGTCATGTGTGCACGAATCTGATGGGTGCGCCCAGTTTCCAAACGACATTCCACGAATGTAGTATATCCAAAACGCTCCAAAACCTTGTAGTGTGTCACAGCATTTTTCCCTATACCCGACTGCGGATCGTAAACACCCATTCTCATCCTATCATGAACATCTCTAGCTATATTGCCCTCTATCCTACCATCATCTTCTGTAAAATTACCCCAAACCAATGCATTGTATGTACGTCGCGTTGTCTTATCATAAAACTGTTTTCCAAGCTCCGTCTTAGCCTCTGGAGTTTTTGACACCACAACAAGCCCACTCGTATCCTTATCAATACGATGTACCAAACCAACCTTTGGATTATTCGGGTCAAAATCCGAATTATCCTTCAAATGCCACGCTACGGCATTTATCATTGTCCCAGTGAAATTGCCCACGCCAGGATGCACCACAAGCCCCGCAGGCTTATTGATTACCATGATACTCTCATCCTCATAAACAATATCAAGAGGTATATCTTCAGGATAAATGGTATTATCATGTTTAGGCTTATCTAACAACAACGTTACCACATCAAGAGGACGTATCTTATAATTACTCTTAACAGGTTTGTCATTTACAAATATGCAACCTGCTTCAGCTGCCTTTTGTATTCTGTTTCGCGACGTATAAACCATATGATCAAAAAGATAACGGTCGATACGCATTGGTTCCTGCCCTTTATCGGCTACCAATCGGAAATGTTCATAAAGTTGTTGTTGTTCGCACTGTTTTTCTTCAAGAAGACAATTTTCTACTGAGTCACTGTCATCTTCAAAAAGATCAGACAATTCAAAATCGTCTAATTGTCCATTTTTGCCTAATGTTTCGCTATCTGATGTCATTTCACCTTCTCAAAGTCATCAAACTCTACTTCACCTTCGGTTGGTTCAACTTCACCTTCTTCTAATGAGACCACATCAACGCTTTCATTCACGACACCATCGCCCACCTTAAGTTGCAATTTTGAGTCAAGAGGAACAAAATCACCAATATATACATTATGTCCTCCACACACAATACCATACACCCAATCTTTCTCTCCATGCACCATAATAGGCTCGCCCATCTTGAAACCCAACGTAGCCAATTCTGCCTCAGCATCACGACAAGAACTATTGTCTATTATATCTGGTATCTGGACAGATGCAACAGTTTGTGAATTTACAGTAACAAAAATCTCATGACCGCTTTTCACAAGCAAACCAGCCTTAGGTGATTGTCCTACAATTTGACCATCTGATATTTTTTTATTGTAAACAGAATCCGAAATTATAAACTTCAGTCCCTGTTCTTCCAATATTTTTTGTGCTTTACTGGCATTCATTCCGTTTAAGTTCGGAACAGACAAAGCCTCGCCATGCTTTGTATAAATATTCATAGCATAGTTCAAGCCCACAAAAAGCAACAACAATATGACCAACATAAAAATTATGTTGACCACAATTGCTCCTCCCTTAAACCGCATGACTAACGATTTTTTACTTTCCGTGATTTTCGTCAGATACTGTCAACTTCTTGCGGCCCTTCGCACGACGTGATGCTAATACTCTACGGCCATTTTTCGTTGCCATTCTTTCACGAAAACCATGTTTATTAGCCCTTCTTCTATTATGAGGCTGAAATGTTCTCTTCATGATGTAATATTTTTATTTTTATTTAATTCCTATTTATCAAAATCGGGGTGCAAAATTACTATTATTACTTGAATTATGCAAATTTATTTCAAGAAATCAGTTTTTTTCAATACTTTTGCCATTGAATCATCAAACTACAAGAAATATGAAAATATTATTAATAAACGGGAGTCCTCATGCAAACGGATGTACCTTTACTGCGTTAGAGGAAGTTCGTAAAACATTGGAAACAGAAAGTATTGAAACAGAAATGATTCATATCGGTCACAAGGACATAAGGGGCTGCACAGCCTGTTATTCATGTAAGAAAAACGGGCATTGCATATTTGACGATAGTGTCAACGACGTTGCAAAAACATTCGAATCCGCCGACGGTATCGTCATTGGTTCACCAGTATATTTCGCCGGCATTGCTGGCACATTAAAATCATTTCTCGACCGTCTCTTCATGTCCACATCGTTTGACAAGCGTATGAAAGTAGGCGCAGCAGTAGTCTCTGCTAGACGTGGCGGAAACAGTGCCACCTTTGACATCATAAACAAATATTTCACCATGACCCAAATGCCTGTTGTCACATCACAATACTGGAACCAAGTACATGGTGGCACACCTGAAGATGTAAAGAAGGATACTGAAGGACTGCAGACAATGCGCGTATTGGCTAGAAACATAGCCTTTTTAGTTAAAGGTATAAAACTGGCAAAAGAGCAATACGGTCTGCCAACCGCGGAGCAAAGGATATACACCAACTTTGCCGAAGGGAAATAATCCTACGTACCCAACTTTATAGACAGTCGTCCAATATCATCTCGCTGAGCGACAATATGTCCGTCAACAAACAACATCAATCCTTTTCCATGATGATAATGTTGACCGTCTTTGTCGTACACAATTGTAAGCAAATGCCCTTTATATTTCACTGCATCAAGACAGAAGTAATCCCACTTATCTTTCGGTACAAGAGGGTTTATCACTACACTATTGTCTGATTGAGGACGAAGTCCCACCAATCCTGTAATAATTAAATCCGCAAAAGTAGAGTGATTGTAATATGTACTTCTTTCCCTGTCACCCATAATCCATGCACCTGTTACCTCGTCTAGATATTCGCCAACATAAGGACGACCACGTTTGTATTGGCTCTCAACATATAATTCCAATTGATGGAAATATGTTGAATCTGTTATAATAGGAGAAGGGTAGTTATTTATATAATTTGCTAATGCAGTAAGTGTTTGTGATGTTGCAAAAGGCCATATTGCTCCATCCCATTCACAAGTGCGGATACCATGTGTGCGGAATCCCGGATGCCTACGTTCTGCCGTTGTAAGACCAAATGGTGCAGAAAATCCCTTTTCATCAGTAATCTGTTGCCATGCTGCATCATATTTACCTGCTTTGGGCAGATTGAAATACCAAGGTATATACCCTATTGCCTCTCGTACATTAGCAGAAGAATCACCACGTAAGGTTTCAAAGAACTGATGAGATTCATTCCACAAGCGGTTTTCCACCTTTGACTTCTGTTCTTTTGCCTCCTTATCATACATATTCTTCTTTTCATTATCCCCAACAAGAGCATTCATCTTTGCTAAGGCTTTTGCATTTCCAAACATGTAACTATTTATTGTTGGACGGGAATACTGTTTCTTTCTACCTCCAGAGATACTTTCTTCCATACCGTCTCTCACGTCTTCCTGCCAATAAAGACCATTCGCAAGGACATGGGTATCTTGCCAGTATTTATATTCCTGTTCTAATGACGGCAACAAAGTAGAAACACATAGTGTGTCTCCTGTCACTTTCCACATCTCATAGATAGCTGCAGGGTTCCATGATGAAAATTTCTCCATCTTGTTAAGACGATTACCATTATTACCATGGTACCATGTATTCAAAAGACCTTTCATATAACTCTCATCATGCATCCAACGACCTTCCATTATATGATGTCCCAACGCACAGGATATTAGGTTGAATTTATCTGAGTAAGAGCGTTTCACAATAAATTCTGTTATACCATATCCGTAAGGAGTCCTTACAATATGTTTACGCCATGACCACCAACGGAAATAGTATATCTGCTTGAAGTTTTCCTGAGGACAGTCGAAGAGTGGAATATTCTTACTCATCCATTCTGCTGCTTCTGAGTTAGGAATGTCCGTTTTTATATTTTCCGGCTCCATAGTATTGAAGTAATCAACATAATGATTCAAGTCATCATAATCAAGCACTGATGTCTTTTCATTTTCTGCTACTGCAGATGTCTTTACATTTGCAATGGCGAACTCTGCCAATGGTTCCTCACTATCAGCCAATGGCATATCCACATATTGATCTGCTGGTGTTTCAATGTCTGGTTTATCAAACAAGCCACCTGTACGGAACACCACCCTGCATATTTCTTCTACCGGAGTATCGAACTGACGTTTGCATGTCAGTTTTCCATTTACATAATAGAATGCACGGTGCAATGCTGTTGACAGATACACCTTGATATGGTATGTTTTGTCTCCCTCATAATGCCTTAGCACCGTACCATATCGTGCTCCACCCTTTGCCAAGATAGCAGCTGTAGAATCGACCACCATACGTGATGCGACATTGCCATGAGCATCCACAAATTCAACATGTAGCACACCACCACAATTCTGCTTTGCCTTTATATCAAACTCTACCTCCAACTCTTTCGTTGCAGGTATCACCTTTTCCAGTTTCGCATAATCATAAGGATCCTTGTCCTTGAGAACCATCCATTCCCCGTCAAGTGACACTGGTGCCCATAAAGGAGAATATACATTCCAATCTGTCATATCGCGGAGGGATGAATAGGATGCAAATGAACGTGCAGCATGGGCAACGGCATCTTTCTGCACAGGCACTGGAATACGCCCTACCCATATATCTTCTTTATTATTTGAATATGTCACCCACAAATTCCCATCATCAGGTTTCCCATTGTCTTCTTGTATGCCTCGTGTATATTGAGGACCATAACTTTTATATAAACCATAATGGCGTTCTGGAGTAACCTCTCCGTTGACAAGATTAAGTGTTGTATATTCTAATCCGTCTTTGCTTAATGAAATAGCCAATGGCCAGCGATACTCGGCAGGGTTATATACTGTCGCAAAAGAGCCATCGGACAGTCTCTGTCCCCATATCTTCGCATTACTGTTTACAAATCCTGGTGCTCTGTCGCAAGGATAACGCCATGTATTACCTCCGTCAATGGAAATACTTGTTACAGCATGTTTCCATAGAGCTACCTTTCTTCCATCATCAAGCGTATAACCACAAAAAGCCTTCAATGGTGCTGCCAGAGGGATAATAGCATCATTTCTATCTGCTTCTTCCACCCACTGCATTCTCTGCATAGGGTCGGCAATCATCTCATCCACAGCTTTCACAAAAGCCTTGTCTTTACATTTTTTGTAATTTGGATAAGATGTATTCTTTTCGTTGAAACCGTGATTATAATATATAAAGTATATCTTTCCGAATGTACCATCTGCCTTTATCTCACGAACAACACGCCCTATACCATTTCCATCATTAGGATCGTCTTTTGGCACCAATACTATGCCATAATTTCCTGTAGCAATCAACTTTCCGTTTTTACTCACGTAGAATCCCACACGTTGATGCATCACCGCCTTGAGATTCTTGCTAACCACACCAGGTAACGTCTCCTTTGTAACACCGTCAGGAACATTATATTCAGGGAACAACGTCACTTGTTCACTCCACGCATATCCATCCTTACTAGTGACAAGCATTGTCTTTCCTGGGGCCTCGTGTTCATTACGAGGATTTGCAATATAATGCACATAGAATTTCCCATGCCAGTATGCCATCATTGGCTGATGGTTGTAAGTCCATGGTTTAGCACCACGCATAATTTGAATGTTATGAACTCCTACAACGGGTTTCAGTCCTCCGTCGTGACGTTCCGGTCTTGCCATTTCAGTACCAGTATAATGCACCACGTCACGGTTGTATTTTTTCAGTTGCTCAACGATTTCTTCCGAAGCCATAAACACAGTACCATGCTTATGTCCTTTAGGGAAACGCACTTCATCTGTTCTGTTTTCAAACTTTATAAAGTCTTTCGTACGATGAGCACTGTATATTCCCTTTCTATACGTATCATAATATATATAGTAGTAGTCTCCTACTTTTGCCGTTGTAGGTCCTTCTGTAAACATTTCCGTAAACTCTGGTGATGCTGCCGACCATGGTCCTTCTGGTGATGAAGCAAAGGCAACTTTTATGTTTCGCTTCGGACGGCTATTATCTTTGACAACCATAACATAATCACCTTTTCCACGTTTCACCAGCGTTGCATCAATAGCACTAAAACCTGGGTCATAGAACAACTTTTCTTTACTGAATGTCTTGAAATCTTTTGTTGTCTTGTAATACAGGCGATGATTGTTCAGATGCGGTTCCTGATAGTCAGGGAACTTCCCTGGCACGCACGATGCCCATATTATCAAATATCGTTTTTTTACATCATCATAAAACAATTCTGGTGCCCACACGTTAACCGTAGTCACATCACTCATAGCATCAATGTGCCGAGGCTTTGTCCAATGTATTAGGTCTTTCGATGAAGAATACCCAAAACCTCTGTCACCTCGCCAACTGCATGTCCACACAAGATGAAAAGTTCCGTCAGGACCTTTGACTATTGATGGGTCACGCATCACCTTTTCTTTTCCCACCATAGGAGCAAGAAATGTACCTTGGATACTATCCCAGTGGATACCATCTTTGCTGTATATAAATCTCAAACCTTCATTTGCTGGTTCATGAAACGATGTTGACACATAGATATCCTTTGCCTGTACTCCAAGCGAAAGTAATATTATGAT
>JAGHTI010000049.1 GCA_018065415.1 Candidatus Equicola stercoris | reverse complement strand
ATTATGATTACCTAAATAGAATTGATTGAACAATTTATCCTTACTTGTCCTGAACTTGTCCTGAACTTGTCCTGAATTGGCATTGGCATCCAAATGAGGTTATTCTTCTCTCTCTTATCTGGTTCTCCCTGACGGATATACTCATCAAAATCTTCTATGGTCTGTTTTTCTATATCCTTATTCATAGTGCTGTCCGCAAGTTGTTTTTTCTATCTGCGAAGTTAGTAAAAATAAACGACACCACAAAAAAAAATGATTCTAACCTTAACAACGATACACTGCGTTACGATACGCCTTTGGCTACGATACGCTTCGCTACGATAACCTCTTAGACCTCTCAGACCTCTCAGACTTTCCATTATTAATTATTAATTAACCTTTGCTTCCTTTCGGGCTTCGTGTGTATTTTATAAAACAGATTTTTGGAAAATTGGATTTTTTGATTTTTGGATTTTTGGAAAATCATATATTTTTTGAAAAAGTTCGTGAAGTTCTAAACCCTCAAAAATTTAACCTCTCGCAAATGAAATTTAATCTCTCGCAGAGCAAAATTTATAGTTCGAATAAATTCGGTCGTTTTTCTCGCCTTGGCATAGTTCAAGCAAGCTTGACCTCTGCTCTCGGCTTAACGAAACGTTCTTCGAACTTCCATGAAGCATTACAGCCACAATCTGTAAATAAATTTACGCTTGATGTCTGTACTCCTTCACGACTGCTGAAGCAGTCTCATAAATTTTGTACGCGGAGGGCAGCGGCGCACCTTTTAGGTGCCACGCAGAGGACTCTCCTCTATGAGGATGGAAACTCAGAAATTCAGAAAATTAGAAACTCAGGAAATAAGACAATAAAAAAAATAAATCTCTGCGCAGCAATCGCAGATTGACTTTGTCTTCTGATGTCACGACTCGGCATAAAATCAAAACAAGTTTCATTCTCTGCTCTCGCTGTTCCATCAGTTGCGTCTCTGCTCTCTGCGTAAAATCATCGGCACTGCAATGGCAGTGCGTGGAGTCTATTAAAAGACAATGGCAAACTTGTTTGACGATTAGCTTTTAAGAGACTACACAAATTTTGCGACGCAAAACGATGATTTCTCTGCGAGTCATTGGCTCTGCCACTTCGCTTGTCGAAGAAACAAAAAAAACACTGCGAGAAACAAAAAAAGTGAATTACAAAAAAGTTATTGAAGATTTTTGATTTCTTAGTGAAGTGTTGTGCAAACCGAATGCAGAGAAAACACCTTTTCTATGCTGAGGTGCAGACAACACTGCGGAAACGAAATTTGCGAAGTGTTGAGGTGCAGACAACACTGCGGAAATTAAATTTGCGAAGTTTTATTATCAGGTTTCTCAGTTTCAGTTTTTATGTCTATGCTATTGCAAGTTTACGTATTTTTTTGTACTTTTGCAGAATAAAAACAATAACTACAACAACAAATAACATGAAGATAAGTAATCTACAGAAAGAGAGGGCTGCATATCAGCCAAAACTGCCTGCAGTAATGCAAGGTACTGTTACTGCCATTGAGGGCGAGGCTACACAGAGTGTTGACGACAAGGAAGAAATAAAAAAACTGTTTCCTAACACCTACGGAATGCCTGTTGTGACTTTTGCTCCGTGCGAAAAGACCATGACGGAACAATTTAACGTGGGAGTCATACTCAGCGGTGGACAAGCTCCTGGCGGTCATAACGTGATATGCGGTATCTTTGACGCCATAAAGAAGATTAACCCTAACAACAAACTCTTCGGATTCCTCATGGGACCAAGCGGACTTGTTGACCATGAATATAAGGAACTGACGGCCAACATCATTGATGAATACAGAAACACTGGTGGCTTCGACATCATCGGTAGCGGACGTACGAAACTGGAGCAGACAGAACAGTTTGAAAAGGGACTGGAGATAATACGCGAACTGAACATCAAGGCTATCGTCATCATCGGTGGTGACGACTCCAACACCAACGCGTGCGTGCTGGCAGAATACTATGCTGCAAAGAACTATGGCGTACAGGTGATAGGATGTCCGAAGACTATTGACGGCGACCTGAAGAATGAACAGATTGAGACAAGTTTTGGTTTTGATACTGCCTGCAAGACATATTCTGAAGTCATCGGCAACGTGCAGCGCGACTGCAATTCGGCACGCAAATACTGGCACTTCATAAAACTGATGGGACGCAGTGCATCACACATTGCTTTGGAGTGCGCACTGCAATGTCAGCCTAATGTCTGCATCATAAGCGAAGAGGTGGAAAAAAAAGACCTCAGCCTCAACGACATAGTAAACCAGATTGCTGACTCTGTGATGAAGCGTGCTGAAAAAGGCCTTAACTTCGGTACGGTACTCATCCCTGAAGGTCTGATAGAGTTCATACCTGCTATCAAGCGACTCATCGCTGAACTCAATGACATCCTTGCTACTCAAGGCGACAAACTGAAAGATATGGAGGACGAGGAACTGCGTGAGTATATCCTCTCAATCCTGTCGCCAGAAAATGCAAAGGCTTACGAAAGTCTACCTCTGGGCGTAGCTCGCCAACTGAGTCTCGACCGTGACCCTCACGGAAACGTACAAGTGTCGCTCATCGAGACGGAAAAACTGCTGGCAGAAATGGTAAGTGACAAGATGGCTCAACTGAAGAAAGAGGGGAGATACAATGGTTCGTTCAAGACTTTAACTCACTTCTTCGGCTATGAAGGACGCTGTGCAACTCCTTCCAACTATGATGCTGACTACTGCTATGCTCTCGGAACAAGTGCTGCTCATCTAATAGCAAACGGCAAGACGGGATATATGGCTATCGTAAAGAACACTACAAAACCTGCTAATGAATGGATTGCTGGTGGTGTGCCTATCACTATGATGATGAACATCGAAAAGCGTAACGGCGAGATGAAGCCAGTGATAAAGAAGGCTCTCGTAGAACTGGACGGCAAACCATTCAAGACTTTCGTTGCTCAACGTGACAAGTGGGCTGTAGATACTTGCTATATATACCCAGGACCTATCCAGTACTGGGGACCATCTTCTATCTGCGACCAACCAACGAAGACTCTCCAATTGGAAAAGGAATAAAAATAGCCTACCCCTCCCTACCTGAAAGAATGGGGAGAAAAAGAAGATGACAAGAAAGACTGCATACATTCTCTGCATGCTGATTTTCTGCCTCGTATCACTCATACCTGCGCAGGCACAGATGTCAAAAAAGGAACTCAAGCAACTAAACAGACTTGAGTTCTCTATTATTGACTTCTTCAACGATTATAACATCGAAGGTGCAGAGATACCGTCTGCCTACGAGAACTACAAGTTCAATCGTGAAACAAAGATACTAGAGGTGTTCGGCAACAGTACTTTTGCACAAAACACGTTTACCGAACTCTCCGTTCAGCAGATGTATGAAAACTTGAAAGATAAACTGAACAAACCTTTCAAAAAGTTTTCTCTCATCATCTACGCTAACAATACCCCTATCGAACAACTTATTGTTAATGAAGAGGTCTTCGAGGGGCATACCATAAACAGCGAATGCTACTGGGGCGACATCAACTATCGCGGAAAACCTTGGGTGAGAAACATTTCTTCCCCTTACCAACCGTCTGCAGGTCTGCAAAACCGTCATCTGTCTGTATGGGCATCACACGGAATATATTACGACCATTCAAAAAACACATGGAAATGGCAGCGTCCACCGCTGTTCCTTACTCGTGAAGACTTGTTCACTCAAACCATTGTCATCCCCTACCTCATCCCTATGCTGGAGAATGCTGGAGCAGTTGTGTTTACACCACGTGAACGTGACTGGCAACGCCATGAGGTCATCGTAGATAACGACATGGTGGAAACACCACTCAACTATGCAGAATACGGGAAATGGGAAAGCACTTATCTCCCTGGTTTTTCATGGCATAATGGTACATACACAGACGGAGAGAATCCATTTATTGCTGGTACATGCAGGATGACGGAGACGACTAATCACAAGGGAAAGAAGTCTATCGTCTACACACCTTCGATACCAGAAAACGGACAGTATGCTGTCTATGTCAGTTATCAGACCTTGCCCAACAGCATCGACGATGCTCACTACACCGTCTATCACAAAGGGGGAAAGACGGAGTTTGTTGTCAACCAACAGATGGGCGGACAGACATGGGTCTATCTTGGCACATTCTCTTTTGACAAGGGCATATCACAGAGAAACAGTGTTGTCATCACCAATGAGAGTGCCATGGAGGGTATCGTAACGAGCGATGCAGTACGTTTCGGTGGTGGCATGGGAAACATAGAACGCAATGGCTACGTGAGCGGTTTTCCTCGTTGTCTTGAAGGGGCACGTTACTATGCACAATGGGCTGGCATGGGCTACGACATATATAGTTCCAAGAACGGAAAAGACGACTATGGTGACGACATCAACACACGAGGACTGATGACAAACTATCTCTCCGGCGGGTCTATATACAAACCCGACACATGCGGTCTCCGTGTGCCTATAGAACTATGTCTGGCAGTACACAGCAATGCAGGGTATCATAAAAATGGCAATGACATCTTCGGCACTCTCGGGATATGCACAACATTGAAAGCCAATGCAGACACCTTCAAGAACGGACACTCACGAAACATCTCGGCACAGTTTGCCACAAGTCTAAAGAAAAACATCTCTCACGACATACGCGAGAAATACGGCACATGGACGGAACGGGAGTTACGCAACAAGAGCTATTCCGAAAGTCGCATACCAGAAGTGCCATCTGCAATCATAGAGACACTTTCACACCAAAGTTTCCCGGATATGCGCATGGCATGGGACCCTAACTTCCGCCATGACCTTGCAAGGAGCATGTACAAGACCATTGCACAATTCGTAAATAATGCTCACGGTACTGAGTGTACCATTTCACCACAGACTCCGGACAACTTCCAAATAGAATTTGTCGCCGACAACCAGATACGCTTGTCGTGGCTACCGGCAAAGGAGACCGACAAGGGTGATAACCCTACCTCTTACATATTATACACACAGATTGGGGACGGAGACTTCAACAATGGTACTATGATACGCAAGACCTCCCACACCATGCCTATCGAACCATACATACAATACAATTTCAAGGTGGTTGCCGTCAATGATGGTGGAAAGAGCTTCCCAACAGAGATATTGTCGGCATACTATGTACCGTCAAGCACAAAGAAGATTCTCATCGTCAACGGCTTTCACCGTCTGTCATCACCTGCCATCATCAACGACTCCATATCGCAGGGATTTGACATTGATGCCGACCCAGGAATGTGGAAAGGCAAAAATCCGGGATGGTGTGGTAAACAGGCATCCTTCGACAAGAGCAAAATGGGATCGGAATCCTACACAGGACTGGGCTATACAAACGGAGAATATGCAGGATTCTTCTTTATGGGAAACAACGAAGATAACACAGTGACACACACCGATGCAATAGCTAAAAACATGAAATATACCGTTTGCAGTTGTTCTGCTGACGTTGTCATGAATGGGAGGATAGACCTCCGCAACTACGATATGGTAGATCTCATTCTTGGCAACGAGTGTGACGACGGGCACTCTCTGGTGAAATACAAAACCTTTCCTCAGCAGATGCAGGAGGAGATAACACGCTATCTACGCAAAGGTGGTGCTCTTATGGTCAGCGGCAGTTATGTTGCCAGCGACATGAGAGACGACAGGGACAGCATCTTCATCAGAAAAAATCTGCATCTCACCTTTGCAGGAACGGTACACAATGCTGAAAACAATACCATAAACGGTCTCGGCACATCGTTCTCTTATTACAGCCTACTGAACGAAGAACACTATGCTGCCACCACCACAGACATACTGCAACCTGTTGACAATGCTTTCGTGGCAATGCAATATTCTGACGGTTCTCCTGCATGTGTGGCACATACTGGCAAGACAAACCGTACCTTCGTCATGGGACTGCCTTTTGAGTGCATACGCAATGGCAAGACAAGGGCTTCGCTGATGAACGGAATACTGAAATTCTTATTGGAGTGATATGGACCTAAAACTATTTTTGCCAACCACCAAGAAAGAAGTGGAACTGCGTGGATGGGACTCACTCGACATCATCCTCTTTTCTGCCGACGCCTATGTCGATCACCCTTCTTTCGGGGCTGCTGTAATCGGAAGGGTACTAGAAGCTGAAGGTTATAAAGTGGCAATAGTACCACAACCCGACTGGCATGGCGACTACAGAGATTTCAAGAAGTTAGGACGTCCACGACTATTCTTTGGCATCTGTCCGGGGTGTATGGACTCTATGGTAAACAAATACACCGCCAACAGACGATTGCGTTCAGAAGATGCCTATTCCCCTGACGGAGCACACGACAAACGCCCAGAATATCCTACTATAGTATATACAAAGATACTGAAACAACTCTTCCCTGACACACCAGTCATCTTGGGTGGCATAGAAGCTTCCATGAGACGTTTCACACACTACGACTACTGGCAAGACTCTCTCCGTCCATCACTACTCATTGACTCACCGGCAGACATGCTCATCTATGGTATGGGCGAGAAACCCATCGTAGAAATTGCAAAGCAGTTGGATGAACGAAACACCCTTACAGAGCCTATTCCACAGACTGTGAGAGTTGTCAACACCTACCATAGCGAAGACTCAGCAGACATCATCCTTCACAGCCACGAAGACTGTGAAAAGAGCAAAAGAGCACAGGCAGAAAACATACGCATCATAGAGGAACAGAGCAACATGCTCCACCCACAAAGACTCATACAGCAGTATGGTAGCAAAAACATCGTAGCGGAACCACCATTCCCGCCAATGACGACAGAAGAACTCGACCGTATCTACGACCTTCCTTATACACGTCTTCCACATCCTAAGTACAAAGACAAGCGCATACCAGCATACGAGATGATACGACATTCTATCACCATGCACAGAGGATGTTTCGGTGGTTGTGCCTTCTGCACCATCTCTGCCCATCAGGGAAAGTTTGTGGTATGCCGTAGCAAAGAGAGCATACTAAAAGAGGTGAAGAAGATAACGCAGATGCCCGATTTCAAAGGCTATGTCTCCGACCTCGGCGGACCGTCTGCCAACATGTACGGCATGAAAGGCAAGGACACCACACTCTGCGAGAGATGCCGCAGACCATCGTGCATAAATCCGCAGATATGCCGAAATCTCAACGTGGAACATAAGCAACTCATAGATATATACCGCGCTGCAGACAAGATAGACGGAGTGAAGAAAACCTTTGTGGGCAGTGGAGTACGCTACGACCTCGTGCTTGCAGACAAGCAGCATGGATATGAATATGCACGAGAACTCATCACACGACACGTCAGCGGACGACTGAAAGTTGCACCGGAGCACACCTCCGACCATGTACTGCAACTGATGCGCAAACCATCGTTTCAACAGTTCCGACAGTTCAATGACATGTTTAACAACATCTGCCGTCAAGGACACCTCAACTACCAGCTCATACCATATTTCATCAGTTCGCATCCTGGTTGTACCGAACACGACATGCAACAACTATCGCAACTCATGCGACAACTGCACTTCCGTCTTGAGCAAGTACAGAGTTTCACCCCTACCCCAATGACAATCTCCACAGAGATGTATTATACAGGACTCAACCCTTACACCATGGAGAAGGTCATCAGTGCCAAGACACAGAAAGAAAAAAACAATCAGCATCAGCACTTCTTCGACTGGAAAAAAACAAAACAAAAATAACAGAATCTTTTGGCATTGTCACCGATTTGCACTAATTTTAACTTCGTTGAACTTACACTGCACCTCAACAGAAACAAAACTACGTTTAACGATTTGTCTTTTTTGACATCATTAGAGTAGAACTCTATGCTCTCAAAAATGAAAAATCTAAAATAATTCGAATTATTTTTGTTTCTGTGCTCGGTTTGTTGTAATTTTGTCACCGTTTTTGGGTTCCGTAGCTCAACTGGATAGAGCAACTGCCTTCTAAGCAGTAGGTTTCGGGTTCGAGTCCCGACGGAATCACAATCAAGGTAAAAGAAAATAGACAAGAAATCCTCGATAACCACATCGGGGATTTTTCTAAAGCCACACAAAAAGGCTTCATCTTCAACAACTTACACACATTTTTGTCAGTACCGTAGCAGTTAAAATAATTGTTTAACCTGCGGGGTTACTTCGTTGAAGAAAATAGAGGTTTTGGACATATTTGGACAGTTTTGATACCACTTTTGATACCACTTACGCCAAATTTTTGATACCACTTCTCCCAAAAGTCTGATACCACCTCTCATCACGAAAACAATTCGCAAAAAATGTGAAGTAAGATAAAACAGAATTCCGATTGATGGTGTGCATAAAAAAATCCGTTTACTTCTTGGCTCCGTCAGTGCTCAGGCGAGCAAGCTCGGAGTCCGATTGCAAGTGCGAAGGTAGGTAAACAGACTATGTGGTGAAAAGAGAAATATTTAGGATATCTATGGTTATATAAAGATTTTTTCATAATTTTGCATAAGATTATAGAGCATCATGCTCAGGCTTAGCATTGATTACGATGCCTATGCCAACATTTAGAGTGCTTGGTAACCTCTTAAAAAACAAGAATTATGAATTCAAAAAATCACTCCGTGAGTGTGTTGTTAATGCTGTTCAGCATACTCTTCTGCGTTTGCCTTATTGCGGCAAATGTGTTTGAAACAAAACAAATTGCATTCTTTGGGCACAGTCAAACTGCTGGCGTTATCGTATTTCCCATATCATATATTATCAATGACGTGGTGTGTGAGGTATGGGGATTCAAGAAGGCGCGTCTGCTCATTTGGACGGGATTCACCATGAACTTCTTCTTCGTTGCCATAGGAGCACTTTGCGACTGGCTGCCAGGTGCAGTCTATTGGGAGAACGATGAAGGTTTTCATGCAATCTTCGGACTTGCGCCACGCATAGCTTGCGCCTCTTTCGTAGCTTTCATTAGCGGAAGTTTCGTAAATGCCTACATTATGTCGAAGATGAAACTTCATGACGGGCAGAAGCGGTTCTCCATGCGAGCCATCTTGAGTACAGTATTCGGAGAGACCACAGACTCCATCATCTTCTTCCCATTAGCATTCGGGGGTATCATTCCTATCGAAGAACTGCCTTGGCTCATGCTCTATCAGGTATTGCTCAAAACAGCCTATGAAATAATCGTTCTTCCAGCAACAATACGTATCGTGGCCTTGGTGAAAAAGCATGAGCAGACAGATGTCTATGACAATGATATTTCATACAACATTTGGAAACTCTTTGATTTGTAAACAATAATAAACATCTATAATATGACACGTGAGAACGAAGGTCTTCAAAGTCTTGGCAAAAACACCGAATATCGTATGGATTACGCTCCAGTTGTCGCAAGGCATCTCCTTTTCTGTGCCGTAGTCATGAAACTACTTTAATGATTTAAGGTAATCATTTATTATTACCACCACCGATTTCGCAAAAGTGTGAAGATAAAACAGAATTCCGATTGATGGTGTGCATAAAAAAAATCTATATCTTTGTAGCATGAACACGAAGAAACCTAAAATAGAGATATACCCTATTGTTCAAGACAGCGAATCAAGGGTGAATATGATAGAAGAAGCTTCCGTCCATGCAGGGTTCCCTACCCCTGTTCAGGAAGCCTATCAGAGTCAGCCTATAGACTTAAACAAGGAATTGGTCAGGCACCCTGCCACTACTTTCATCGTGAAGGTGGTGGGTGATTCCATGATTGAAGAAGGCATTGAGGAAGGTGACATGCTTATTGTGGACCGTGATGCGTTTCCGACAGAAAAGAACATCGCCGTCTGCATCGTAGAAAATGAATTTGCCTTGAAACGCATCGTGCAGAGAGATGACAAGGTATATCTGATGCCCGGCAACGAAAACTATCCTCCCATTGAAGTTACCAACCCCGAAGACCTCCGCGTGTGGGGAGTGGTGCAATGGGTGTTGAAGAAGAAATAGGATGATACTCCACATAGATTGCAACACGTTCTATGCCAGCTGTGAGGTATCTTTGCGACCCGACCTGCGAGGCAAGCCCGTTGTGGTGGCAAACTGCAACGAGGCTGGCGGTGGCATCATCCTTGCCTTGACGAAGGAAGCCAAGGCATTAGGACTGAAACGTGGCAATCCAGTCTTTCAGGTTAAGGACATCCTCAACAAGAACAATGTGGCAGTGTTCCCTGCCAACCTCCCGAAGTACGTAGATATATCGAAGCGACTGATGCAGGTGGTGAAGGACCAAGACATCGTCCTTAACTTCACCCAGTACAGCGTGGATGAGTTTTTCGGAGAACTCCCTCTTGAAGACCCCGAAGAACTGCGCGAGTATGCCAAGAAGGTAAAGCAGCACATCGAGCATTGCACAGGCATACCAGTCAGTTGTGGACTATCCTTGACATATACCTTGGCGAAGGTTGCCACATGGTATGCAAAAAAAATTCAAAGGCTATGACGGCATCTGTGTCTTGCCACAGGATAAGTTGGAGATAGCTTTGCAGAAGTTGCCTATCGAAGACGTCTGGGGAGTAGGCAGACGCACTGTCCCAGTGATGCAGTCGATGGGCATCCGTACCGCGTGGGATTTCACCCAGAAGCCAGCCTACGACGTAGAGAAACGCTTCAAGGTGACAGGACTTCGCACATGGCGTGAACTGCGTGGAGAGCCTTGCATCTCCATCGAGAGTCCAGCCATGCAGAAGAGCATTGCCCACACGCGCACCTTTACCTACATGACAGACGACAAGGAGAAACTGCGTAGCTACATAAGCAACTATGCCGTAGCAGCAGCGAGGAAGTTGCGCGACCAGCACAGCATCTGCGGAATGGTCAGCACCTTCATCGCTACCAATCCCCACAGGGAAGACCTCGCACAGTACGGTGAGATGGCAACCGTGAGGATGGCTTTCAGCACGGCAGATACCGTAGCCATAGTGAAGGCAGCAACAGAAGCCCTTGACAAGATTTATCGACAAGGGTACCAGTATAAGCGAGCAGGAGTCATACTTAATGACATTGCGACAGACGAACACATACAACTTGACTTCTTCGAACAGAACATAGAAGAGCATCGCAAGTCGAAGGCTCTGATGACGGCAATGGACGAACTGAACAAGAAGTTCGGCATGAACAGCGTGCGCCTTGCCAGTCAAGGTTACGAAGAAGAAAAGCCCGACCTCACCAATTTCCAACCTTTGAAAAACGAGACCACCAATATCAATGACATCATCGAGGTGCATTGATATTTTTCAAAGCTTCACTCTTGAAACTATGCCACCAATGCAGAAAAAAATAATACAGAACAATGAAACCATTAGAAATAATAAGACGACCGAAACGCTGTCCACGATGTGGCGGAGAAGTGTGCGACATACTTTATGGACTACCACCTGCCACATGGAATGAAGATTATTTAGCATCCACAGGACGCAAAGCAGTTCTTGGTGGATGCTGCATCTATGAAGGTATGCCCGACTATGAGTGTGAGGACTGCGGACTGCAGTTCCGAAAGCTCTCATTCCCACGCAATGCAAAACAACTTGCCATGCAAGCATTGGAAAAATCCGACTACGACATCTTCTGCGACGTAGAATACGAAGGACTCTACCGTGGTAAGATGGTCTATTCTCCAGTGCCACATAATGATATTTGTTGGGATGGCCATGTGCTTGTCTTTGTAGATGAGATGGGGACCACTCAAGTGCGTACAGGAGTAAAAGTCATTCCCATCTTGCAGAAAACACAACAAAAAAAGCAGCGGTTGTCAAGTCATGATGAACGCTTCTATTGGTATGCACTCACCTTTGACATTTACAATGAAATTAGAGAAAAGTCCAAGAAACGGAAGAAACGGAAGTAAAGGGAACAAAGTAACTCTTTTATATTCTTCCTGATATTCAGATTTTTGTGGACCATTTTGGGAACAACAAACCCACTGACAAGTAGTATTTCTACTGAAAATCAGTGGGTTTATCTATTCTGTTGTCAATCTTGTTAAGATGAATTTATCTTCGATTTTCACATATTCTATATCGGTCCTATGTATAACTTATGTACCTTTTCTGGACACATCCGCCTAAAAATAAAGGCTTCCATACACTTTGAAGTGCGTG
>JAGHTI010000100.1 GCA_018065415.1 Candidatus Equicola stercoris | reverse complement strand
GAGAAACTTGTCACCATCCTTGCCGGCACTACCATTGCCAACCATAAGAACCTTGTGGCGATACCACTCGACATTAAAGACAACATACTGCAAGGCTGTGTACACGTAATGAAAGACAGATACCGCAAGCACTCCGCATCAGAGTTTGTCCGTATGCTCCGCGAGTCCCCATACGTCCGCATCATGCAGTAATCAAAAAAGACTGAAAAGGTTCGAAGGGTTTGAAGAGTTTGAAGGGTAGCCCCCTCTGTATCTCCCCCACAAGGGGAGACTTTCTGTACTCCCTCCCTTGAGGGGGCGGAAAACTTCAAGTGTTTTCTGCTTGCTCCGAAGGAGTCGAGCGAAGCGAGGGCTGGGGAGAGGCTGGTTCTTTCTCTGCGTAGCACCTTTAGGTGCCTCTGCCCTCTGCGTACAAAATTTATGGGACTGCGTCAGCAGTCGTGAAGGAGTACAGACATCAAGCGTAAATTTATTTACAGATTGTGGCTGTAATGCTTCACGGAAGTTCATAGAACTATAAATTTTGCTCTGCGAGAAATTAAATTTCATTGTCATTGTCAATTGTCATTATCAATTACCATAAGAACCCTCTTCAGCCAGAGGTCATACGCATCAAGGTATTCCTGTCGGTTTTTGTCGTCGGGTACTATCGTTGACTTATGACGCAGAGTGACAAAAGCCTCGTCACTGTCTTTGTATATCTTCGCACCTATGCCAGCTCCCTTTGCTGCACCCACAGCACCGTCCGTCTCATAGAGGTCTATAGTTGCGCCCGTAGCATTAGCCAACGTAGTGCAGAACAATGGACTGAGGAACATGTTGGCATAGCCAGCATGTATGTTCGTAACACTCATTCCCATATCACGCATTATATCTATACCCTGTTTGAATGAGAACACTATACCCTCCTGTGCAGCACGCAGCAGATGAGCCTTGCCATGCACGTTGAAGTTAAGACCATGCACACTACATCCCACTTCCTTATTTTGCAGTATGCGTTCCGCACCATTACCGAAAGGAATCACGGAAAGTCCCTCGCAACCTATCGGTACTTCATCGGCAAGAGCGTTCATGTCGCCATACGAGCATCCTTCCGGTGCTACGACACGTTTCATCCACGCATTGAGGATACCAGTTCCGTTTATGCATAACAACATTCCCAGTCGTGTTTGTTTCGGCTGTCCCAACTGTCGGCTCTGCGACTCTGGCACATAGTTCACATGGGCAAAAGTGTTCACCCTTGACAATGGGTCATAGTTCACCTCATCCAGCACACCATATACCACACCGGAAGTACCACCAGTTGCGGCTATCTCGCCCGGCTTCATAACGTTCAGCGACAGAGCATTGTTTGGCTGATCACCACCTCTATATGCTATCGGCGTACCTGCAGGCACGCCTAGTTCCTTTGCCACATCTTCTGCCACCGTTGACTGGACAGAGAATGTTGGAACAATGTCTGGTATCAGCTCCTTGCTGAACCCAAAACAATTCATCACGTCGTCGCTCACCGACTCCTCCTTGAAGTCCCAGAACATACCTTCTGACAATCCAGAGACGGTAGTGTTCATCACTCCCCCACTCAACATCATCGCGATATAGTCGCCAGGGAGCATTATCTTATTTATCTTTTCGAAAGTCTGAGGTTCATTCTCCTTCACCCACGCCAGTTTTGCAGCGGTAAAGTTACCAGGAGAATTCAGCAGATGACCGAGACACTGTTCCGCACCAATCTTCTCGAAAGCCCTGTTTCCGTATGGCACAGCACGGCTGTCGCACCATATTATGCTCGGCCGCAACGGGTTTCCGTCCTTATCCACGCACACAAGTCCGTGCATCTGATAACTGATACCTATCGCCTTGACCTCCGCCAGCGTCCTGCCAGTAGCAGATTTTTCTAATAGTGTTGCTACCTTCTTTGTTGCCGTCTTCAGGTTGTCCCACCACATCTGCGGTTCCTGTTCAGCCCATCCCGTCTTGTGGGCGATGATAGGAGCCTCCTGTTCTGGCCAGAACGTAGAAGCCACCACCTCACCGGTCTCAATATCTACCGCCGAAGCCTTTATCGACGAAGTGCCTACATCATATCCTAATAATAATCCGTTCATTATTTATTTTTGCGGTTTTGCGGTTTTACGGTTATACGGTTTTACGGTTGTGCGGTTTATCGTTATCGTAGCGAAGCGTATCGTAGCCGAAGGCGTATCGTTATCATTATCCATTATCAATTATCTATGTCCTTTGCGGATTTTTTTGAGATTATAAGCAAGTTCACCTGACATGACCATAACCCAGAAGAAGAATGCAAACCACTGAGAAAAATAGGATATCTTCATTGATTCTCCCTTGGCTATCGCCAGTTCTATCATCGTTATGGCAATAGCTGAAGTAATGGTTAAGTTAACAATGTCGAGGATGAAACAACGCACACGCTTATAGATGATGTCTGACTTGAAGCATGGCTTTATAGCCCATGCCACAATGAATGCTGAGATAAGGATGAGAATACGCTCAACATTGTAAATAAAGAAAGATGTCTTTTCAATCTCCTCTATATATATGCCTCCTGTATCTTTAAAACTTGGAATGACATCTGGCAAATACTCGTAGTTATAACATACATAAATAACATCAATGACTATGAATACCATAGCACAGATGACAGCAAGGCGTGACCTCACCTGTATTCCCTTTGGATGATCAGCCTCAAGGGATTTCATAAAAGATGAGGTGGTCTTCATTGTTTTTTTTACTTTTTTCATAAATTACTTATTATTATCTTTTTAAAAAGTAATCATAGAACGTTGGAAGAAGTAGTGCCGTCTCTTTTGCGAGAGGGTTCTTTTCCACGTATATCTTCGAATCGCGTCCAATTATGAGAGTGCTACGATTGATTTTGTCATATTCAGGGATGTTGAGTCCTTCTATGCTTGGATTACCTGTACGTGCGAAATTCACGAGGATATTGCTGAAGCGTTTTGTGAGCACAGGGTCGTAAGGAGCACCGTCTTTGTACGCAAGATTATTAAATGCATAGGTCAACTCGCAAGCATGGCAAGCTTTCATGTAATCTTCTCCAGGATATACACCTTTTTCATATCCTTTGCCGAAAATATACATATAGGTCTTTCCCTTACCTCCTGCCTTAGAATGGTTCTCTGCCATGGTGATGCTGCCCAGACGGAAACTATAGTCGTTCATTATCTGGGTGTATTTCCAGATGCCCGGAAGCTTTTCATCCCACTCGTCGCTATCTGGGTCTATGTATTGCAGGCTCTCGTCTATTCGCCTAGCAGTCTCAGGACCACCGATTTTCTTGTAGCCTTCTACTTTCTCTTTAGCCCATTCATAGTAAAAACCCAAAGGGCTATCCTTATCTGAAGCGTCGAACTGAAGATGTGCCCAATAACGCATCTCGTCAGCAACAATGCCAATCATCACATCTACATCTTTTGACTTGCCTTCAAGAAAAGCCTTATAGCCATCAGAAGGGATTATGCTTCTCTCGTCGCTACGCATAGGCCAGTTGTTATAATCACCAACATTACCGCCAACACCTTCAAAACTCAGTCCGCCAGCCTCTTCATTCAGTGCTTTAAGTAAGTCTGCTTCAGATAGTGCCATCAGTTCGTCCATGTTTTTACAACCGGTTGCAGCTAGCAGTTTTGCGGCCTGTCCGTTATTCTTATAGTTCTCTGGAGTATGTTCCAAATATATATCACCCGACATTGGTATTGCTCTGCGGAACAAGCCCTCTGACCCCTTGGCTATCAGATGACAGCTTACAGAACCGCCACCTGCTGATTCTCCGAAGATGGTCACGTTGTCAGGATCGCCACCAAACGCACTGATATTCTTCTGTATCCAGCGAAGAGCCTGCTGTTGGTCGAGGATTCCGAGATAAGGTGCATCTGGGAATGCCTCTCCTCCGGGAACATCCACGAAATCGATAAATCCCATTGCATTTACGCGGTATTCTACAGAAACCAACACCACATCGGGGTACTCTGCCACAAGATATTTACCCTCATAGAGAGGATCAATGGTACCACCCCATCCGTAGGAGCCTCCGTGAAACCATACCATGACTGGTCTGCCCTCTTTCATCTGGAGATCTTTTGTCCATACGTTTAGGTATAGGCAGTCCTCGCTCACCTCACCATGACTTGCCACTTCTCCCTCATCGTAGGATTGCAATCCAGGTAGTCCGTTCGTCTTCGCTTCAAAGACTTCATCAGAGGCATCCACAGGTTGCGGAGCCTTCCATCTAAGTTCGCCTACAGGAGCCTTTGCAAAAGGAATACCCTTAAAGGTGAGCACTCCATTATCTTCCACATACCCAACGAACTGTCCATTTTCACAGACAGCCACAGGGTCGTCCTGTTTCTCGGAACAAGATATTGCAGTAATACAAAATACCACTATGCTTAATGCATAATTGACGATTGACAATTGACGATTGACAATTCGTTTCATATTAATGCAGTTTTTAAAGTTTGAATTCATAATGTTTATCGTACTTCTCGCGGATTGTCACCCAAAGGGTTTTGTTTGCGATGTCGTAGGTACTGTTATGAGCAGTGAACCACATGCCATCCTCAAGGTTGTACTCGCCAGTCTTTTCGTACACCTTATATGCTGCAAGCATCTTTTGAGTTTCTTCCTCTGCCAGAATCTGTTCCTTTGTCCATGAGATATCGCTACCAGGGATGCCATCAATATGCTCAGAGCACCAAAAAGGTTCCACCGATTCCTTGTATGCTAGAGTGTATTGTACCATTTTCATCAGTTTCCACATTCCTTCCATCGTATTGCCTGTGTCATAGTTTTCGGAAAGAATCTTGAATCTTTCCACACCGCATGCATGAGGAGGATATTTAGCAGTTGCAGCATATAGATGATTGTAGAAATTAGTCATTATTTTCATTTCGACGAACTTTACCTCTGAGCCTTTCTCGCCAGTAAATTCTACAATCACTGTGTTGTCGGCATCTGCAATCATTATATGACCATCCCAGCCACCACCTACTTTTTCAGGAATTGGGGTGATGTCATGATTATTGATAAACTCTTTTGCCTCTTCCACACTTCCACAATTATCCAGAAGTGCACGAACCAACTGCATCACCATTATCTGAGGCTTCCCAGGGTTAGTGTGTGTGTGCATATTCTTCTCAATGTCTGCCTGATTAACCACATTGATGTTGCATACCAGTCCTGAATCGTTCACACCGTCCATCATCATCCAAGGGATGAGTTTGAGTTGCTCCTCACTGAGTCCAGCTCTTACAATGTCGTTTGTAAGGGTTAAGAAACATGTATTTGCTACACCAATGGAAGCGTGCTTGCGTTCTGCTGTTGCTTTTGTTCTTACTATAAATTCACAATTTTCACTTATACCTAAATCGAGATTTCTTCCGTAAAAGTTCCCATTTCTCACTGCACTACAACCGAATGCCACTTTACCATCGTCGGTAAGCAATGCTGTAGGAGGCACTTTGCCATAGTCGTCTGCTTCAAGTTCATACAGATAGTCAGCAACTTTGCTCACATTTGACTGATATACCTTCTCGCCTTCGAACCATGTAGAGACAACCTTTGTCTTATGGATGTCTGTCACAGGACATGAGAATATATCCTGGTCAGCAAGCACGAAGTCAGCATATTTGCCCACCTTGATGCTGCCACGCTCGCTATCAAGTCCAAGCTGCCATGCTCCGTTGATGGTGAGGGCTTGAAAAGCCTGTTCAAGAGTGACGAGTTCCTCCGTATCAAATAAAGGAGTAGGTTTTCCTGTAGTTTGATCTATCATCTGACCAGTCATCGCAATTTCCATAATCCCGAATGGATCCTGAGGACAGGCACCGTTAGCTGGGTAATCGGTATGACTGCTAGCCTTGACACCCGCATCGAAGAACGACTTGATAGGATATCCGTGCAGCACATAACTCTCATCAATGTATTTAGGTAATACCGCCAGACTCAGTTCATCCGTGACGTGCCAAGTAATGCCAGCCGTGCAAGCGATATTGTTTTCGGCAAGGCGCTTGAAATCCTCTTTACGCACATTGCGCAGATGAACCAGGCAGTTGCGATGCTCTCCATCACCGCCCTTGATGTAGGCATCAGTAGCCTCGGCAACGGCTTTATCGCCCATCACGTGAGTATGGACAGTAAGACCTTTGGAATTACATTCTCTGGTGACGTCAGCAAGATAATCAACAGGCCAATGGCAATTGTAAACAAAACCATTCTTATTATGACCATAGTGAGCAATACCACTCTTGTATGGTTTGTACATTGAGCCAGTAGTGCCCTCCACAACACCGTCCATAAACACCTTCAAGTATTGAGGGCGCACATGAGTTGTTCCGTATTTTTCATTCAGAGAAGCGAGATTGTCAATTTGCTCGCTCATATCCTTCTGCCAAGGTTCTACCTCGTATGTCATAGAGAGAAGAAGTTTGAGTTTGCCTTCCTTGTCGAAACGGTTGGCAACTTCATAGAACTTGGTTGGGTGATATGCATTTGACCATCCTTCCATGTACGACACATAGCCGTTGGATATTAGCAGTTCCTGAGCTTTTTCAAGAGCGATACTTGCCACCTCATCATCTATGATTTCATCCGAGTCGATACCTCCCATACGCATAGGATAACCTGTCACGCGCTCATCAATGAAGCCTGTAACATGTCCGTTTTCATCCATTTCGAGCAGTCCGCCCGGTATTTCCTTGATAAGCACATTACCCTTGTCGTCGATGATGCCGCAACGACGGAAACATTCTGTATTGCAGTACATGTTGTGTCCGCCAGAGTCAAACAAAGCAATAGACAGACCATGTGAGACAGCATCAAGTTCTGCTAAGGTGATATGATCGGTCATTCTGTTCTTATACATATCCCATCCGAAGCCGAAAAGACAATGCTTGCCAGAATTGACAGCTTCAAGAGCGGCGGCATCGACTTTCTTCAAGATTTCAGCCTTTCCGTCCTCGTGAGCAAACAGCAAACCACCCTTCATATTGGCAAGACAAATCGTCATCATGTAATGTGCATGACCATCGTAACAGCCTGGCATCACCATACCTTTTCCTGTATGGTCAACCACTTCGGTTACACCTTCTTTAATATAACTCTCAACACCAGCCTTATCGCCTACGTAAACAAACTTACCATCCTTTATAGCGATAGCCTCAGCCACAGGGCATTCGTCGTCAGCAGTGTGAATAGTTCCATAGACTACGGTATCAGCATAGTCAGCCTTGCAACTCACCAACATAATGACAATTGCAATTGCGAATAATGATAAAATGGATTTCTTCATAATAATTTTGTCGTTTAGGGTTGTTTAGTTGTTTGGTTGGTTTCTTTTTGTTTCTTCGACTAGCGAAGTGGCAGAGCCAATGACTCGCAGAGATTAAATTTAATTATCAATTATCAAGGCTACGATTAAGCGAGAGTAGAGTAATGTCTGCATTAACTATACCAAGCGTGAGCAGTATCGAGCGAAGCTCAGTCATCAACATCTATTAAAGCACCTTGTTTGTTGAACGTCAACTCAAGACGGTTTGATAGACGTATTTCATATTCTTTTTTATCCTTTTCTATGCCAGTGATAAGAACGCCATGGTAATTTTGCGACACAAACTCGCTGATAGATTGAGGTACTATTACATTTGGAACTGCTTTGTTTAAGCATTTCACACTTGTCCACTCCCCTTTCTTATCAAACTCCACCTTACTTCCATCTTTCATAATCACATCATAGCTCGTATCAAAAATCTCAGTGTCTTTCATCACGACGCTGATGTTCTGCTTACCGAAATGTGTTTCCACGAAAGTCTGTGCCACAGCAGGAAGTTCAGCAAAAGTTACTATTTTGTCTCCTTTTGCACAAGCAGTCAAGCAGATTACTTGGACACAAAGTAATACCAAAATAACTTTTTCTACAATTTTTTTCATAATGATATACGGTTTTTACAGTTATGCGATTGTACGGTTATGCGGCTATGCGGTTATGCGGTTGTACGGTTAGTTCCCTAAATCCCTAATTCCCTAAAAGGGAAAAAGCTCACTTCAGATGTCCTTTATAAGCTTTACTGAATTTCTTTTGTTCCTCAACCACAACTCTAGGATTCTTTTTAGACACATAATACTTTGTTGTATTTGGCGTGTATATACCAAAAGTTACGATGCCAACAAGTATGTCACCTATTGTTGTTTTGGATTCAATAACATAGTTATTAATTCCTCCCATTTGATGCTTCGCTTTGTCATGATTAACAATCAGTCCAAAAACATGTGGATTACGAACACTTTTAACGTGTACTAATTCCTCGTTCTCACTAACGTTTCCAACAACCACCTTGTTGCAGTAACAGGATGTCATCAACAGACATACTCCAAAAATCAATAAAAAGGACTTTTTCATAATGATATAGGTTTTATGGGTTTGCGGTTTAAGAGTTTAATGTTGCAAATATACAAAATTAAAAACCAAAAACAAACCACAATACAATTATTTTAGATTTTTCTTCTTTTTGCAACAACAACAAACCCCGAAAGTCTTTTGTCTAACATTCGGGGTTCATATCAATTAGAAGAGGACATTCTCAGTTTTACCCTACCCCCTTCAGCGAAGAGTTGGTAGTAGGATATTTTTCCTCTGCTCTTATTTCGCTACGTATTTCTTACCGTTTTTTATTACGATTCCTCGATACTGCTGACCGCCAACCTTCACACCCTGCAGGTTATACACAGCCGTTGACTGTTGACCGTTGACCGTTGACTGAGATTTTATATCCTCAACACCTAATGCTGGATCTACATCATCCACAATAGTGAAGTTCATCCATACGTCTGCTGCTGCATACGTGTCTTTATAGCCTTTCAAGACATGCAGAGTGCCATACTTATCGAATACGGATGAGGTTATCTGCTGTGGTGTTGTTGCAAGATTTGTTACTGATGTCAAGCTGTCACAACGACCAAATGCACGATTTCCAATACTTGTTACAGAATTTGGAATTGTTATTGATGTCAAGCCACTACATTTTATGAATGCATCATATCCAATACTTATCACGGAATTAGGGATTGTTATCGATGTCAAGCCAGTACAATTAATAAATGCACCCACCCCAATACTTATCACTGAATTTGGTATCTCTATTGATGTCAAACCACTACAATCAGAGAATGCATAACCTCCAATACTCGTCACGGAATTTGGTATTTCTATTGATGTCAAACCACTACAACCAGAGAATGCATCATCTCCAATACTCGTCACGGAATTTGGTATAATCGTTGTTTTGCAACCTGTAATAAGTGTATTTGTGCTTGTTTCTATTATAGCATTACAATTATTTCTGCTGTCATACTTTGTATTGCCACTTTCAACGACTATCGATGTCAAGCCACTACAACCAGAGAATGAACTCCCTACAATACTTGTCACAGAATTTGGAATCTCTATTGATGTCAAACTACTACAACCAACGAATGCACTATAATCAATACTTTTTACAGAATTGCCTATCGTTACTGATATCAAGCCACTACAATCTCGGAACGTATAATGTTCAATACTTGTCACAGAATTTGGAATAGTTACCGATGTCAAACCTGTACATCCCGAGAATGCCTCGCTTTCAATACTTGTCACAGAATTTGGGATTGTCACAGATGTAATAGATGTTAAATAAGTGCGTAGTACTGTTTTTGTGCCTTCAGCATAAATTAAATTTTTTACATTTTTACATCTGAATGCACTGCTTGCAATACTTGTCACGGAATTACCGATTGTCACAGATGTCAAGCCACTACATTCAAAGAATGCCCCATTTCCGATACTCGTCACAGAATTTGGAATCTCTATTGATGTCAAACTACTACAACCAATGAATGTATTATTTTCAATACTCGTTACGGAATTTGAAATTGTTACTGATGTCAAGCCACGACAATAATAGAATGCCCTCTCCCCTATACTCGTTACTGAATTAGGGATTGTTATAGATGTTAAACTTTCACATTTGGAAAATGCCATTGCTCCAATCGTTGTTGTATTTGGTATCAAATCAATTCTTGTTATGTTCGTACAACTCGAGAAAGCATTATTTCCTATTTCAAAAGAAAGTGAATTAGTCGCATTATTATCCAATAATTTCTCATTCGGTTTTTGATTATTATCACAGATGCTCAATTTTTCTATCTCCCATGTTGGAGCACAGGAATCAGTACTCGTGTATTTGAAGGCGATATAGATGGTCTTGCCTGCATAGGTTGAGAAATCTGCTGTATAATCACCGAATGTCCACTCCGTACCAGCAGGCCAACCAGACATATTAACTACCGACCAGTTTGTCTTATCTGTAGAAACCATGATATTGACGCAATCAGCACGGTTGTTGCCATTGAGGAAATTCAATGCATGGCGAACAATAAGAGTTTTTACTCCTGCAGGGAGTTCTATCTGCGGTGACACTAACCAACTCTCGGCAGCTAAATTCTCATTCAAGAATGCAGATGCTTTCATACCATATCTTGAATCAAAGCCCCATACGTAGGTCAGTCCTTCTGGCAGTGTCTTGTCTTCAATAGTCCAATCACCTTGTGAGCCTGTTGCCTTGAAGTCCATAGCCCACACATCTGTACTTGGCTGTGGGTCATCACCTGGCTTTGTACCGAATGTCTTACCATCACATTCTGCGTATGTTGTACTCTTCAAACCTGCAACACCGAAGTATTTCTCCAAAGAACCATAGATAAGAAGCTCTTTCTTATACATTCCTGCGTTATTCATAAGGTTGATGCCTGCACGAACATCAGATCCCATAACTAACTGAATAGGAAGACATTTATTAATGTCTGTTTCATCTGCAGAAGTGGCGATGATGATGTTTGAAGCAACAGCACCATCAGTTCCAAATACTGCATCTGCCAATTTCTGGCCAGGTATGAAACCGACGATATAACCTTTTACATATCCATTTCCAGACTGGTGAACTTGTGCACCTGCGATGGTGTATGGATCGTCATAAGTACCCAAGCCCTCTGCCACAGTTAAATTAGAATCATCTATGACTAATGTGTCACTTGAATATGTAACTCTTTGCAAACAACCTCGGTAACTGAACGCATTATCTGCGATGCCTTTAACTTGTAACACTTCAGTACCAAGCATAACATAAGTTGGGACACATAATACTGAATCAAAAACATTATCAGCATTGTAACCATCTAACAAAACCATATTATCTGCACACCTTTCGAACAACAAATTACTTTTGCTTGTTTGAGCATTTATTGATTGTTCAAATAAAAATATACCAATCATCACCCACAAAAAGATATGCGCATTTCGTAATTCAATTCTTTTAATCTTTTTCATAGACAATAAAATTTTTATGCCTATAGAAATCCCTGATTCGGCAGTTAATAAAATTTAGTTGTTAATATGAAAGACGTGGGAAATCTTCACTCCGCTTATCCCGAATACAGGCTCTCGCTTTGCCCAAGTGTAAGGATAAGCAACAGTCAGCCCACGTCAGGATAATATCTAAACCATAATAAATTACGGATACGATTACCCCACATGGACGCCCATTGCGAAATCTTCTTACACTTATTCAAATTTGCGAGATTTGTATTCAGAAGACAACGTTTTGTAACGTCCTTTTCAGCACGATGCTCACTCGTGAGCGTCGTGCTGTCTTTTCCAATATATTTCTTGACCCACCCACACTTGGGCTTTCTGTCGTCTGCAAAAATACAAACAATTTTCCAAAAACAAAAAAACTCACAGGAAAAATAGCCTCATACAAAACACAAGACTGCATCGTGCAAAACACCACACCGCATCATGCTACCTACCTGACGTATCGATGTGTGTAACCTGACATGGCAATGCACGCAACCTGATGTGGGGATGTGCATCACCTGACGTGAGGATGCACGCAACCTGGCGTGGAAATATGCGTCACCTGACGTGGAGTTAAGACCTACCTGACCTATCGGCAAGACCTATCTGACTTGTCGCGTAGAATCGCCATTGTTGTCGGGCAGACCTACCATCTGGGCAAGTTAGAATCAAACTCTGTGAGCCGTAGATGTGACTTGCCTTTATGTCGGATGTACGC
>JAGHTI010000096.1 GCA_018065415.1 Candidatus Equicola stercoris | reverse complement strand
TTAAGAGACTACACAAATTTTGTGAAACAAAACGATGATTTCTCTGCGAGAAACAAAACCGTAAAACCGTAAATGATTATATAATAATGAAACTATTAGAAGGAAAGACGGCTCTCATCACGGGGGCTGCAAGAGGTATCGGCAAGGCTATCGCCTTGAAATTTGCTTCAGAGGGTGCGAACATCGCATTCACAGACCTTGAGATTAACGACATTGCCAAAGAAACTGAGCAGGAGATTGCTGCTCTCGGTGTCAAGGCAAAAGGGTATGCTGGAAATGCTGCGGACTTTGCACAGACGGAGGAACTCGTCAACACCATACACAAGGATTTCGGAAGCATTGACATTCTGGTGAACAATGCCGGAATAACGAAAGACGGTCTGATGATGAGAATGTCTGAACAGCAGTGGGATGCGGTGATAAACATCAACCTGAAGTCGGCTTTCAACTTCATCCATGCCTGCACTCCTATCATGATGCGACAGAAAAACGGTAGCATCATCAACATGTCGTCAGTAGTGGGTCTGCACGGAAATGCCGGTCAATGCAACTATGCTGCGTCAAAGGCTGGACTCGTGGCTCTGGCAAAGAGTATCGCACAGGAGATTGGTTCTCGTGGCATCCGTGCCAATGCCATCGCTCCGGGCTTCATACAGACTGCCATGACGGCTGCTCTGCCGGAAGAGACTCTGAAACAATGGATAAACGCCATTCCTCTCCGCAGAGCAGGACAGGTGGAAGACATTGCCAACGTGGCTCTGTTCCTTGCCTCTGACCTCAGCTCTTACGTCACTGGTCAGGTGATACAGGTCAACGGCGGATTGCAGATGTGATGGAAGTCCTGTACGAAGATAATCATATCATCATCGTCAACAAGGAGTGTGGGGAGATTGTGCAGGGCGACAAGACTGGCGACCGTACTCTTGCTGACGACGTGAAAGCTTATATCAAGGAGACTTGTGCCAAGCCGGGGGCTGTATTTCTCGGTGTCGTCCACCGTCTCGACCGCCCGGTAAGCGGGGTCGTGGTATTTGCACGCACGTCAAAGGCTCTCACGCGTCTCAACGACATGTTTCGCAATGGTGAGGTACGCAAGACGTACCATGCATTGGTAAGAAACAAGCCTCCGAAAGATGAGGATGAACTGACAAACTGGCTGGTACGCAATGAGCAGCAGAACAAGTCGTATGCTTACGACAAGGAAGTGCCGAAATCAAAAAAGGCTGTATTGAACTATAGGGTCATTGAGAAGACTGACAACTACTATCTGCTCGAGATTACACTGCACACCGGTCGTCATCATCAGATAAGGTGTCAGTTGGCACATATCGGTTGTCCGATAAAAGGCGATTTGAAATATGGTGCTCCGCGTTCAAACCCTGACGGTGGCATCTCGCTCATGGCACAGTCTGTAGAGTTCACCCACCCTGTATCAAAGGAGCATATCTGTGTAAAGACAACAGGCAGACTCTTGTAAAGTCCGCCTGTTTTTTATTTCGTCAACGCTTCCACACTGACGGGGAAGTTGAAGAACGTATCTGGGAACGGTTCGTCTTTCAATGTAAAATGCCACCATTCGCAGTCGTATGGTTTGAAGCCATGTGCAAGCATTGCCTCACGCAATATCATACGATGCTTGTACTGCTCCTCGCTGATTGGCTTATACGCCCCTATGGTCTGCCCCGGAAGGACATCCGGATGTGATGCAAGTCCAAAATAATCGTATGTACACCCCATATCCACCTCCTTCTCGGTGTTCATGTCAAAGAGTGTGAGGTCTATGGTTGAGCCATGAGTATGTCCAGAGTGCTCTGCTATATACTCCTGTGGCACAAGCACCGACTTGTCCAGTTCTGGATAGAAATACTGTTTCATCAATGTGTCGTTGCTGTCCTTTGCCCACTTCATAAAATAATCTACAGCACATTGAGGACGGTATGCATCAAACACTTTCAGACGGAATCCCTTTTCTTTCAGTTCATCACTCACCACTCTCAGCGAGTCAGCAGCCCTGCGTGTGAGCAGGGCTATCGGCTGTTCATATCCGGGAATGCGTCTGCCGATGAAGTTATATGTACTGAAATAACGTATCTCAAGTATTACATCTGGTACTATCTCAGACAGTTCCACAAACTGTGATGCATCATACTCTGCTGATGAGGGACATCCTTTTTTGTCATTGCAACTTGAAAAAAGTAGCAACGTGCAGAACAGGATGACAGAGAAAAGATATTTTTTCATATTCTCTTATTTTTCTGGGATATTTTTAAGCATTTCCAACAGATGATCCCACACCATCGGCACAGTCTTTATCAGCAGGCGTTCATCTGGGGAGTGAACACCACGCAAGGTAGGACCTGTACTTATCATGTCCAGTTCCGGATATTTCTGTGCGAACAATGCACATTCCAACCCTGCATGGATACCGATAATCTCCGGCTCTTTGCCAAAGAGTTTCATGTAGGTATCTTTTGCGATAGGACGCAGTTTACTATCCTGTTTCATCTGCCATGCAGGATATGCATCGCACTGTACCACTTCGGCACCAGCCAACTGGAACGTGGCAGATATGGTATTGGCGATGTTTGTCAGGTTTGTCATCACGCAACTTCTCGGTGAGAGGATAATCTTTGCTTCGCTATCGCCGGTATGTATGCTTGCAAGGTTGTCGGATGTCTCTACCAGCCAGTCGAGTTCTTCCTGCTGACAATAACTGTAAACACCGTTTACCACTGCCTGCAGGGAACGGATGATATTTCTACCAACACCTTCTTCGATGAGTGGCTGTGCCGAACAACTCTGCAAATCGAATTTGATGTCCGTATCGCAGCAGCAGAACTCCTCTTTTACACCTTCAACAAATACATTGAAATCTGCTTTGACCTCATGTTTCTTATCTTCAGGAACTGCAAAGACCACGACACCGTCACGCGGTATGGCATTGTGTTTGTTTCCTGCCTGAAAATCTGCCAGACGGATGCCGTACTTCTCGTCTGCCATATAGAGAAAACGTGCAAGCAACTTTATCGAGTTTGCTCTTTTCTTCTTTATATCGTCACCACTATGACCGCCCACAAGACCGTCAACGGTCATCTTCATGAAGAAGAGTCCATCTGCCTTCTCTTCTTTATGGTATCTGAACGTCACATCATTGATGCAACCTCCGGCACAACTGACAAAAATCTGTCCCTCGTCTTCACTGTCAAGGTTGATGAGATACTTTCCGCTCATGAAATCCGCCGGCATGTTCTCCGCACCAGTCATACCTGTTTCCTCGTCAACGGTAAAGATTGCCTCCACAGGACCGTGTTCTATGTCGTCACTGGCAAGGACAGCCAACTGCATGGCACAGCCAATGCCATCATCAGCACCGAGAGTAGTACCCTTTGCCTTCATCCATGCATCACCGTTTTCGTCTGTGACAATCTCAGTCTGTATGGGGTCGTTGTCAAAATCAATATTCACATCGCCTTGCTTTTCACAGACCATATCCATGTGACTCTGCAATATCACCGTCTCACGGTTTTCATATCCCGGAGTAGCCGGTTTGCATATCAGCACATCACCGACAGCATCCACTTTCGTCTCCAGTCCATGACTTCTACCCCACTCTTGCAGATACTCACTCATTTTATGTTCCCGTTTTGACGGACGGGGAATCTGGTTAATCTTTGCAAACTCATCAAAGACCACCTGCGGTTTCAATTCACACTTATTCATATCGTACTTATTAAAAAATTGTTACTAATTTATCATGTATTCTAACTTTTTCTTACCTTTGTATTCGCAAAGATAATAAAAAATATTTTATGCTGTTCATTTTTGCTGTCATAATCATCGCTGTGTCAGTAATCCTGCTTTCAGTGAAGATACTTATCACAAAAGACGGGGAATTCCCCGACAGTCATATTGAAAGTTCACAAGCGATGAAAGAGCGCGACATCCACTGCGTTCTCCATGAAGACAGACTACAGCGACAGAAAACGCTGAGATAATGATAACGATACGCTTCGCTACGATACGTTTCACTACGATACGCTGACGCTACGATAACGATAACGATAACGATAACGATAACCGCAAAACCGTAAAACCGTAAAACCGTAAAACCGTAAATATTTGATAGATAAATATATTATGAAAAAGATTTTTACAATCGCTGCTATAGCAGCACTCACATTGTCTGCATGTGACAATGGACAGCAGAATGACAAGACTGCCGAAAAGAATACCGTAAAGAACGAGTTGAAAATTGCCTATGTCGTAGCAGACTCACTCACTACGCAGTATAAGTTTGCAAAAGACTTTACAGCCGTTCTGGAAAAGAAACAGAAGAACAGCGAGGCCACTCTCAATGCCAAAGGTCAGGCTCTGCAGAGTGCTGTGCAGAACTTCCAGCAGAAACTGCAGCAGAACGAATACACAAGAGAACGTGCCGAGCAGGTACAGCGTTCACTGCAAAAACAGGAACAAGACCTCAACATCCTTCAGCAACGCCTTGCTGCAGAACTGCAGAATGAGCAAATTAAATACATGAAGGCTTTCCAAGACAGCGTGCGCAACTTCCTCAAGGATTACAACAAATCAAAGAAGTATGACCTCATACTAGACAAGAGTGCTATCCTCGAAGGCAATGACACTTACGACATCACAAAGGATGTTATCAATGGTCTGAACAAACGCTACAAACCAGCAAAGGAGACAAAAGAGAAATAAATATCTTATATGATAAAAGAAAATGGGATGTCGCAACATCCCATTTTTTTTATGCCTCATCTTATCTGCATACGTACCCACATCCAACGAGGTATCAGTTTCCAAAAGAAAACAAGTATTCTATAACGCCAATCTATTGTGACGACAGATTTTCTTTTTTCTATTGCCTTCACAATCTGTTTTGCCACTATCGTTGGGTGTAGTTGCATAGGGAAATCACTATCTTTTATCAAATCGGTGGTAACAAAACCAGGACGAATGTCTGTAAATATGATGTTCAGTTTTCGGATATGTGCTAATTGTAAAAGTGACTCAATATAATGTCTTTGGAATCTCTTTGTTGCGGAATATGCAGGTGCAGCCCCTAATCCTTTTGTTCCTGCAATACTACTGATAACCGCAATATGTCCGCCACCCTTTTCTGCAAAATAATTAAATGCCGTGTCCATCATGCGAGTAAATCCCAAAGCATTTGTTTGCATGGTATCTATCTCTTTATCCTGTTGCAACGACACATTTTGAAAGCCTATACCACTACTATGGAAATATAAGTCGATGCCACCCATCTTTTCTATGAGTGTCAGCAATTTCTGCGAAGCATCATCCTTGGTAATATCTATCTGTTCAATTGCTGTCACACCTTCAATACTGTCTTCTATTTCCTTCAGTCTCTCTATTCTTCTTCCGGCAACACCTACATTCCATCCCTGTGATGAGAGTTGTTTTACCACCTTCAATCCTATTCCGGAAGTAGCCCCAAGAACGATTGCTTTCTTCTGCATTGTCATAATTTATAAAGCCTGTCCTACCATTGCAAGACAGGCATTATTTATTTTCCTATTGTTTTAAAATTCAACCAGTATTCTGAACACTTGTCCCGGATCTGCAGCCCATGCCTCAAGAGTCTGCTGTGCTTGTTCCGGTTTGATTACTGCCGTGATAAACTTTTCCGTCATCTTACTTGCATCAGTTGTTGCAAGACTCTGCATATACCGTATCACAGCACGGAAGTCGTTTGATGTAGCATTGCGTGAGCCTCTGATGTCAAGTTCTTTCTGTACGAAATATTTTGTAGTAAACTCTACATCCTGTTTTGCATATCCTATGCACACCACCCTACCGGTAAAACCGACCACGTCAATGGCAGCCCTGTATGTAATCGGGTTCCCCACAGCCTCTATGGCTACATCAGCACCATATCCGTCTGTATATTCCATCACCTTTGCAAGCAGGTCTTCGGTCTTGGAGTTTATTCCGTATGTAGCACCCAGTTCTTTTGCCAGATGCAGTTTCTCTTCACTGAGGTCAACGGCTATGACAACAGCACCGCGTTGCACACATCTCACGATAGCCCCAAGTCCAACCATTCCACATCCAAATACCACTACGATATCCGTGTCGCTTACCTCACCACGAGCTACAGCATGGAAGCCAACGCTCATCGGCTCTATTATGGCACAGTTCTTTGCCGTCACACCGCTCACTGGTATTATCTTCTCCCAAGGCAGTGAGATATAGTCGCACATCGCACCATTCCTCTGCACGCCCAATGTCTGATTGTGTTCGCAAGCGTTCACACGTCCATTGCGACATGCTGCACAATGCCCACAGTTGGAATAAGGGTTTACCGTCACCACAATTCCTTCTTTCAGCGTGTCTGGCACGCCAGCACCTACAGCCTCTATCGTTGCACCTATCTCATGACCGGGTATCACTGACTTTAGAGCCATGGTATTCCTGCCAAGGAATGTGTTAAGGTCGCTACCACAAAATCCAACATAATTCAATCGCAGTAACACCTCTCCTGCCTTAACTTCTGGTTTTGGCATTTCTGCAATCTCTACTTTTTTCTCTCCTATAATCTTTAATGCTTTCATTCTGACATATTTTTTATATAAGGTAATTCTCTTAATTCTTCAAAGCCATAAAAACGCTCTGCATTCTTGCCAAGAAACAATTCCTTTTCATCCTGTGTCATCATGTCGCTTTTCACGATGAAGTCATACGACATCCTGTATGTTATGGCTGTTATTGTCCGAGGGTAGTCTGACCCCCACATCAGCTTGTCCATGCCTACCATGTCGGCAGCCTCCTTGATACTCCGCACAGCAGACGGAAAAGGATAGAACTCACTGTTATACAGCCATGTGATACCACCACTTTCTATCATCACATTGTCATGGCGTGCCAACATTATCTGTTTTTTCCAGTTTGGTGTCGTCACCATACCGAAATGTCCTATTACCACCTTCAGGTCAGGACACTCCTGCAACACCTCATCAAACTGTCCTATCTGCCTTTCGTCATCGTCAAGACACATATCAAGGATTTTTCCTTCCTTTTCCAAGCGTTTGAACACTGGCATAAATACATGCAAATCTTTCTTTATCCTATGTCCCGGCATGGCGTAAGCAGCAAAAGGCTTTTCCAGTACAGGCGATGTCGCGTCAGCATTTTCATCCAGCATACCGCAACACAGAAATCTATTGCCGTACATCTTCTGCACTTCCAGTAGGTAATTGTCCTGATTTCCGTCAATGATTTCCTGTACCACTACGGCAGCACTCACCTGTGCATAGTCCATATTACTTATAAACACCTCTGCTGTGTTCTTTCCGTCAATCATGAAAGGAGGCAACATCTGACGTTCCTCGCCGAAGAACATACTGCGACTACGATTTCCGTCAAGAGCATAGATATGCTGTCCGTCAACAACAGCATTCTGTTCTCTCCACAGATGAGCATGAGCATCTATTATCATTTTGTTGTTTGGTTGTTTGGTTTTACGATTTTACAGTTTTGCGGTTGTCTCTCGCAGAGATTTATTTTGACAAAAACAAGAAAAACAGCTTGTATTTATTGTTTCCATCTTGCAGATGGCTTGTGTTATGTTTATGTCTGTTCGTCTGCAAGCAAGCTTTCACGCCTATCCACAAACATTCCACTGTGGAGTGCCACCACCTAACAATAAACCCAAGCAAAAAACATCGCTTTGCTAAAAACATTTTTAAGTCAAAAGACAAAGGACTGATGTCTAATGTTTGATGACTATTTGAAAAGTTTTTACTGTTTTTTGCATGAAAGAGAAGGAAGCCCATTCGGGTGATGATGAAGTTGAACAAATTTATCTGTAAGCTTGTCTCACAAGGAAATTTGTTCGG
>JAGHTI010000089.1 GCA_018065415.1 Candidatus Equicola stercoris | reverse complement strand
AATTGGTAATAATATTTATTATCAAAATAAAATTGTTGACCTAAACTAAATTTAATATATGAAAAAGACTTATTTGTTCATTATTCTGCTTTGCTGTACGTCTTTGAGCGTGCATGCAGAGAGGAAGTTCAATGCTTATGCAATTGGTTTTTATAATCTTGAAAATCTTTTTGACACGGCTCACGATGCGGGAAAAAACGATTATGAATACCTGCCTTTCTCTTCCAGTAAATGGAACGGTATGAAATACACGGCAAAACTGAAAAATATGTCGCGTGCACTGGCAGATATGGGTACTGACCTGCTGAAACAGGACGGTTGCGCCATCATCGGTGTCAGCGAGGTGGAGAATGCCATTGCCCTTACCGACCTCTGCAATCAACCACCACTGAAGGCACGCAACATGCAGTTCATACATGTGGAAGGTCCTGACCGCCGCGGTGTTGACTGCGGATTGCTATACAATCCAAAGTTCTTCAAACCAGATAACGTGATTCTGCATCGTTATGTGCCAGAACTGGTAAAAGACAGTCTCTACAAGACACGTGGCTTCCTCACTGTAAGCGGAACACTTGCCGGCGAGCATATCGCTGTCATCGTCAACCACTGGCCGTCACGGTTTGCAACTGGTTTCTACAGGGAGAGCGCAGGACGACAGGTAAGGGTTGTCAAAGACTCACTGCTGAAGGCTGACCCGAAAATAAAGATTTTCATCATGGGCGACATGAATGATGACCCTAACAATGATTCTATGGCAAAATATCTCGGAGCACGTCAGGAACAGGAAGATGTGGAAAAGAATGGACTATGGAACCCTTGGTGGAACATACTTGCAAAAGAGGGACGAGGTACTCTAGCGTATGGTGGTGCATGGAACCTCTTCGACCAGATTGTCATCAACGACAACCTACTTAACAAAGGAGGAAAGAAAGACTTCAGTACGTTGAAATACTATAAACACAACATCTTCTCACGCGACTATCTGTTGCAGAAAGAAGGAAAATACAAGGGCAACCCATTGCGCACTAAGGCTGCTGGCGTATGGCTCAACGGATTCTCCGACCACTTGCCAGTAGTCATCTACTTGCTGAAAGAAGTAAAATGATGGAGAGAAAAAGCCTACCCCAACCCCTCCTTGGAAGGAGGGGAGAAAAAAGATTCAAACTCTAAACTCTAAACTCTAAACTCTTAAACTTTAAACTATTACAATCATGACAATAATAGGAATAGCTGGTGGCACGGGAAGTGGCAAGACGAGTGTAGTGGATGAGATTGTAAATGCTCTGCCACCAAACTTTGTGGCTGTCGTGCCTGTTGACTCGTACTACAACGACACTACAAACCTTACCGATGAAGAGCGCAGGGCGATAAACTTCGACCATCCTGATGCCTTCGACTGGAAACTGCTGTTGCAACAAGTGAAACAACTGAAACATGGTAATGCCATCGAGCAACCTATCTATTCATACATACAGAGCAACCGTCTGCAACGCACGGTACACGTAGAGCCGAAACCGGTAATCATCATTGAAGGTATTATGGCTCTCATCAATCCAGAGTTGAGGAAGATGATGGACTTGAAGGTATTTGTCGATACTGATGGTGATGAACGACTGATTCGCAATATCCGTCGCGACATCGTGGAACGTGGACGTACTGCAGAGATAGTGATGCAACGTTATCTTGACGTGCTGAAACCTATGCACGAACAATTCATAGAGCCTACAAAGCGTTTCGCTGACATCATAATACCTCAGGGAAAAACCAACACCGTAGGCATCTCTATACTACGACAATTTATTGAACACATCATCGTGGATAATAAAAAAACGAAATAAATAACGAATATAAATATCTCATCATGCGATTTCTACATAGTTCCATATTCTGTTCCATCTGTACCCTCATTGTAGGAATACTGCTACTTGCATATCCTACAGAGACAGGAAAATGGCTTGCAGTACTTCTGGGGATATTATTTATCATACCGGGCATCGCCTCTGTGATAATGTATTATTGGAACAAGACACATGGAAATACAGAACACATAGAGTTTCCGTTGGCTGGATGGGGCAGCATATTGCTTGGCATCGGCATCCTGCTTATACAGGCATACGAACCGCAGATAATCATTCTTGTCCTTGGTGCAATTCTCGTGATTTTATCCATTTCAACGGTAGTAAACCTACTCATGAACAGTAAATACTGGCACATTGGAGTGGGCAACTTCGTCACACCAGTCGTACTATTCATTATTGGTGTGTTGGTCATCGTCAACTATCGCGTTGAGTTCATCAACGACAATAGTGCCATATACACCATATTAGGACTCTCCTTTACCATTTACAGCATAGCGGAATTATACTATTCCATACGAGTACACTCTGGTAAGGCAAAAGCAAACAAGTTGGCAACAGCTGTGGAAGAAAGCATTGAGGTACCAACTGCCAACGATGCTACCGACAACATAGTGGAAGAAAGCATTGAGACACCAACCACCGACGATGCTGCTGACAGCTTAGCGGAAGGAGAAAACGATTCATCTGTAAACAGCAATGACCATGAATGAATCCAAACTTCAGGATATAAAAAGAAGATATACTGTCATCGGCAACTGCGATGCACTGAACAGGGCTCTTGATGTTGCCCTGCAGGTTGCCCCGACAGAACTGAGTGTACTTATTGTAGGCGAAAGTGGTGTGGGAAAGGAGATAATACCTCGCATCATCCACGACAACAGCATCCGCAAAAGGGAAAAATATTTTGCTATCAACTGCGGGAGCATCCCTGAAGGTACTATTGACAGCGAACTCTTCGGGCATGAGAAAGGCGCTTATACCGGTGCTATCGGCGAAAGTGAAGGATATTTCGGTGCTGCGAACAAAGGGACTCTCTTTCTCGACGAAGTGGGAGAACTGCCTCTTGCAACACAGGCTCGTCTGCTTCGAGTACTCGAAACAGGAGAATATATACGCGTAGGTTCTACACAAGTGCGCAAGACGAATGTGCGCATCGTGGCAGCCACGAACATGAATCTGCCGAAAGCCATCTCGGAAGGACGTTTCCGCGAAGACCTCTACTATCGTCTCAACACCATTCCTATTAAGATGCCATCATTGCGTGAACGTGGCGATGACATAATCCTGCTATTCCGACTCTTTGCCATGCAAATAGCAGAAAAACTGAGGATGGAACGCATACAGTTGTCGGAGAACGCAAAAGAGATAATGTTGAAATACAAATGGCCGGGCAATGTGCGACAACTGAAGAACATCACAGAACAGATGTCTGTGATTTCACAGCAACGCATCATAACACCAGAGATATTGCGCCAGTTCATACCAGAAGATACGGAGAGCTATTCTCTCACCACCATCCCTCATGGGGAGCACACCTACGAGAATGAACGCGAAATGCTCTATACCATGCTCTTTGAGATGAAGAAATCTCTCTCCGACATGCACAGACAAATGAATGGGATGAAAGAACGACTGGACACCATCCAAGCCACATCACAGACGGTAAACAAGTCACAAATAAAAGCTGTCGCCTATGCTGAGGAAATAGAGGATGATGAAAACCTTAATCTGGACAACAAAGAGGCGGAGATGCTACGCAAAGCACTGTTGCGCAACGACGGAAACAGGAAGAAGGCAGCACAAGAACTAGGCATCTCTGACCGTACACTATACCGAAAACTGAAAGAATATGATTTGGAATAAAAAACACTTCATCTACACCTTATATATATATATACTCATCCTCGGCTGTGGGGTACAGTCGTGCTCTGTTAGTTATAAGTTCAATGGTGCATCCATTGACTACAGCAAGACGAAGACAATAGAAATAAAAGATTTCCCTAATAGGTCAAGTTATATATGGGGACCAATGGCAAACATGTTCAACGATGCATTGAAAGACTATTATGCTAAGAATACAAAACTAAACCTCGTACGCAGAAACGGCGACTTGAAAGTAGAGGGTGAGATAACACGCTATGAACAACACAACAAGAGTGTTAGTTCAGATGGATATTCTGCACAGACTGAGTTGCAGATTACAGTAAATGTACGTTTCTCCAACACCAAAAATCATGCAGAAGACTTTGAAAAACAGTTTACTGCAACATCAACGTACGACACTACACAGTCACTGAACTCCGTACAAGAAGAACTGGTGACGGAAATGATAAAAACCCTGTGTGACCAGATTTTCAATGCTACTGTTGCCAACTGGTAAATAAAGGTAAAAAGTTAAAAAATCTTAATTTTTGAAATAAAAATCAATTATCAGTTGTCGGATAATAAATTTTGATTACCTTTGCAACCGCAATTGAGCGTTAGGGCGTTTAGCTCAGCTGGTTTAGAGCATCTGCCTTACAAGCAGAGGGTCGGCGGTTCGAATCCGTCAACGCCCACAAGAAGGGTCAAAAAACCCTTTTTTTTATATATAGTTGTGAGAGTATTTTATAAATAGGATAAGTATCAACAATCATTGTAAGCCGTGAGGCTGATTTTTTTAAAACTGGAAAAATGGAAAACGAAGAGAGAAACATGGAGGGTCAGCGTGCACGTCGCCCTCGAATGGTACGTGTAGAAAAGGTAGAAAGAAATTACAACAGCGAGCAGAGACAGTTCAGATCTCGCAACAACAGCAACAGTTATAATAATGACAATTCGCATGGTGGCTATGAACAGAATGGCTACCGTCCTCGTCGTCAGTATAACTATGACAACAATGGCGAGCCTCAGCAATATCAGCCACGCCATCAGTATAATAATGGTACTGACAATGGCTACCGCCCTCGCCGTCAGTATAACTATGACAACAATGGCGAACCACAGCAATACCAGCCACGTCATCAGTATAATAATGCTACTGACAATGGTTATCGCCCTCGCCGTCAGTATAACTACGATAATAATGGTGGCAATAATGGCTATCGCCCTCGTCATCAGTATAACAACAATAATGCTTACAAACAATACAACACTTACAACGCTTCGTTCAAAAAACGTATCGATTATAAAGAGGTGGACAATAATCCAGATGCAATGATACGTCTCAACAAGTTCTTGGCTAATGCTGGCATCTGCTCTCGTCGTGAAGCAGACCAATACATACAGGCAGGCGTGATAAGTGTGAACGGACAGGTGGTAACAGAACTCGGCACAAAGGTTAAGCGTTCTGATGAAATCAAATTCCATGACCAACCTGTCAACATAGAAAAGAAAGTATATGTTCTTCTCAACAAGCCGAAAGACTATGTGACCACTGCTGACGACCCACAACAACGTAAGACAGTCATGGAGTTAGTGCAGAATGCTTGCAAAGAACGCATATACCCTGTAGGACGTTTGGACAGAAATACAACGGGAGTCCTCTTGCTTACCAACGATGGTGAAATGGCATCAAAACTTACACACCCTAAATATCTCAAGAAGAAAGTCTATCAGGCTCGATTGGACAAGAACATCACCAAACACGATATGGAACAACTTGTCACAGGCTTACAACTGGAAGATGGTGAGATACATGCCGACCAGATAGAATATGTAAAACCTGATGCAAAGGATGTTGTTGGCATAGAGATACACAGCGGACGTAACCGTATCGTTAGACGTATGTTTGAGGCTATAGGCTATAAGGTCATACGACTTGACCGCACCATGTTTGCAGGACTGACAAAGAAAAATGTCCGTCGTGGCGATTGGCGCTATCTCACAGAAAAGGAAGTAGAGATGCTACGCCAAGGGGCATACGAATAAGATAACTACATGAAGAAATATAATCATGAAAAGAACAAGAATTATTGACATATTGGCACGAACAGACTTTGGTGCCACTGTAAACGTAAAAGGATGGGTACGTACAAAACGTGGTTCTAAGGCAGTGAGCTTCGTGGCTCTCAACGATGGCTCTACCATCAAGAACGTACAGATAGTCATCGACTCTGACAAGTTCGACGAAGAACAGATAAAACTCATCACCACTGGTGCATGTATCAGTGTTGATGGTACGTTAGTGGAATCACAAGGAGCCGGACAAGCAGTCGAGATACAATGTCAGAAATTGGAAATACTCGGTACCTGCGATGCCGACTACCCTATGCAAAAGAAAGGGCAGAGTTTTGAATTTATGCGTGAGCATGCAAACATGCGACTGCGTACCAACACCTTCGGGGCTGTGATGCGCATACGCCATAACATGGCTATTGCTATCCATACCTATTTCCACAATCATGGTTACTATTATTTCCATACCCCTCTCATCACAGCATCCGACTGCGAAGGGGCTGGAAACATGTTCCAGGTTACGACAAAGAATCTTTACGACCTGAAAAAAGACAAAGACGGAAAAATCATCTATGATGATGACTTCTTCGGTCAGCAGACATCACTTACCGTCAGCGGACAGTTGGAAGGAGAACTTGGTGCAACAGCATTGGGTGCCATCTATACTTTCGGTCCTACCTTCCGTGCAGAAAATAGTAACACACCACGTCACCTGGCAGAATTCTGGATGATAGAACCAGAGATCTCATTCATTGACCTTAATGACTTGATGGAGATAGAGGAAGACTTTATCAAATTCTGCGTACAGTGGGCATTAGACAACTGTATGGATGACCTGAACTTCCTCAACCAGTTTGTTGACAAAGGACTCATTGAACGTCTGAAGAGCGTTGTCGGTATCGACTTTGTTCGTCTGCCTTATACTAAGGGTATAGAGATTCTGCAGGAGGCAATAAAGAACGGAAAGAAATTTGAATTCCCTGTAGAATGGGGCTGCGACCTTGCATCAGAACATGAACGCTATCTCGTCGAAGAACACTTCAAGAAGCCTGTCATCATGATAGACTATCCGAAAGAGATAAAGGCATTCTACATGAAGATAAATGATGACAACAAGACAGTACAGGGTACTGATGTCTTGTTCCCACAAATCGGTGAAATCATCGGTGGTTCTGTACGTGAAGAGAACTACGACAAGCTGATGTCAGAGATTGAACGCCGCAACATTCCTATGAAAGACATGTGGTGGTATCTTGAGACACGCAAGTTCGGTTCTTGTCCTCATGGTGGTTTCGGACTCGGCTTTGAACGACTGATACTGTTCGTCACTGGAATGCAGAACATCAGGGATGTCATCCCGTTCCCACGCACACCGAAGAGTGCAAACTTCTAAACTATAATAGAGGAGATAACATTCTCACAACAGATTCCCAGAAACGTATGACAATACTGCGTTTCTGGTTTTTGTTTATATCAAACTGAGTACATCTCTTCATGTCGTTTTCAAACATATCACGAAAACGACTGACAATGTCTTCACTATAGATGAAAGCCTGCACTTCCATACTTGTCTCGAAACTGCGAGAGTCTATATTTACCGAACCCACCGTTGCCAGCTCATCGTCGCATATCAATACCTTGGAATGGTTGAAGACCTTTCTGTCATAAAGATACACCTTCGCACCTGCCTTCAATATGTCAGGAAAGAAACTGCGTGAAGCGTTATTGACAAGGAAGTTATCGCATTTCTTTGGCACCATGACACGCACGTCTATTCCTCCCAAAGCGGCTGTCTGCAAAGCAAACAGCACTGGCTGCGTAGGAATGAAATAAGGTGTCTCTATGTAAATATATTTCTTCGCATTGTTTATTATCCTCACATATCCCTGTTCTATGTCCGGCCAGCGTGATGCAGCACTCGACGACGCTATCTGTATGAGGTTGTCGGCAAGACTATCATCGGCAAATTCCATCTTAGGATAGTATTTGTCCCCCGACAACAACGTCTTGTCCATAAAATACCAGTCACCAATGAACACCTTCTGAAGTCCATAAACACTTCTTCCTGAAATCTTTATGTTTGTGTCACGCCACGACTGCTCTTTTGTTCCCTTTATGTATCTGTCCGCAATGTTCATACCGCCCATAAATGCCACCTTTCCATCAATGACGGCAATCTTTCTATGGTTGCGATAGTTTATCTTTGATGTCAATCCCGGATAACGCACTGGCATAAAACTACGCACATCCACGCCACCCTCGCGCATACGTTCCCAAAAACGGTTTTTCACATTCCAGCAAGCCACATCGTCATACAGCACCCTAACCTCTACTCCTTCCTGTGCCTTCTGTATTATATGGTCTGCCACACGATTTCCTATCTCATCATCAAGGAAGATGAAAAATTCCAGATGGATATGGCTTTCAGCCGTATCAATAGCAGAGAGGAAAGCATCAAAAAATGGACGGCCTGATTCGTATATTTCAATTTCATTATGTGTGAAAGGGTAGGCATGGTTTTGATTGACGAACATCCTTATCAATTCGGCATATTTGACAGGATAGTCATGTCTGTCCTGTTCCATAAACCTTTTTTCGACACTCTTATATAAATCTATGGCACGGTATTTGTTTGTTGATTTTCGACGGCGGGTATCCTGCCCGAAAAAGAAATATAGTATGCAACCTATGATAGGAAGAAGGAAAAGCAACAACAACCAAGCCAATGTCTTTACAGGCTCTTTCTTGTCCATGATGATGACAAAAGCTGTCACCACATAGACAACAATATAGAGCGAGAATATAATCCAATTGACTACCATAATTCAGAAATGCGTTACAAATATAAAGAAAAAAAATCTTAAAATTTACATTACTTCTATATATGTTTTTATATCTTTGTCACCACTAATTATTAAAATAAACAAATTATGAGTACAACAATCATCATTTTAATCGTCGTTGCCATTTTGATTCTCTGGGCGATAAGCATTTACAACAATCTTGTAAAACTGAGAAATAACCGCACACAGGCATTTGCCAATATCGATGTTCAATTGAAGCAGCGTCACGACCTCGTACCTCAGTTGGTAGAGACCGTAAAGGGCTATTCTGCTCACGAGAAAGAAATCCTTGAGAAGGTTACCCTCGCACGTTCACAGGCAATGGGTGCTGTTGGCATCAATGACAAGATTCAGGCAGAAAATGCTCTCTCAAGTGCTCTGGCAGGTCTAAAGGTTGCAGTAGAAGCATATCCTGACTTGAAGGCTAACCAAAACTTCCTGCACTTACAAACAGAATTGGCAGACATTGAAAACAAACTGGCAGCAGTAAGACGTTTCTTCAATTCTGCTACTTACGAACTGAACAATGCCGTTCAGACATTCCCTTCTAACCTGCTTGCAGGTGCATTTGGCTTCCATGCTGAACCAATGTTTGAAATAGCACAGGAAGAGCGTGCAACAGTAGAAAAAGCACCTGAAATAAAATTTTAAGAGATGAAGTACGTAGGCATGTTGACACAGCAGAGGAACAACAATATCAAAACGGTATTGTTACTTCTCTTGTTTCCCGCCATTCTATTGGGATTGGTATGGTTGTTTCTAATCCTAACAAACTATTTCGGTAATGGTGTTTATGACGAATACGGAAATGTCGTAAACTATATTGATTGGGACACTGTCAACTACTATTTCGTACAATCCATCCCTGGTGTAATCATAGGTGTTGGGATATGGTTTTTGATAGCCTATTTTTCCAACACCTACATTATACGCCATTCCACCGGCAGTCGTCCTCTGGAACGCAGAGAAAATCCAAGAGTCTATAACATCGTTGAAAATCTCTGCATGACTTGCAACATGCCCATGCCAAAAATCAATGTCATCGACGACCCTATGCTCAATGCTTTTGCCAGTGGAATCGACAAAAACACTTATACCGTCACCGTGACAACGGGCATCCTCAACCGTCTTAACGACGAAGAGCTCGCTGGTGTCATCGGCCACGAGCTTACTCACATCCGCAACAAGGACACACGGACTCTTATCGTAAGCATTGTCTTTGTTGGCATCTTCTCGGCAATAATAAGCATTGCCTTCCGTCTCATCTGGAACACATTTCTTTTTGGTGGTGACAGAAACCGTAACAACAAGAATGGCGGTGCCGCTATCATCGTCATCCTGCTCATAGCAGCCGTACTCGCTATGGTAGGATATTTCTTTGCACTGCTCACACGTTTCGCCATATCACGCAAAAGGGAATATGTTGCCGATGCTGGTGGTGCAGAACTCTGTGGCAATCCTTTGGCTTTGGCATCTGCTCTGCGCAAGATTTCCAACGACCCAGGATTGGGACATGTCAGTCGTGCAGATGTTGCACAACTGTTCATCATTCATCCTAAAGACCTCTCACAGGGTATAGCATCATTCATGAATTCTCTTTTCTCCACACATCCTGATACCGAAAAGAGAATACAGCTACTGGAACAGTTTTAGTGTAACAACAGACCTACACAGGTAACGATAGCAAAGATTACGATATTCCTTGACGTCTCACCGAGTATCGCATTCAGTGCCTTTCCATCGGTCTTTCTCATCTTCTTGAATGTCATGAAATGAAAGAGGAGATAGACCATCAACAGCAGACACCATGGGTCGTTCTTTGCCCATAGCACTATATACGACACCACAGCACCAAAACTGCCCACATACCAATACAATTGCAAGCCAGCCCTCTGCCCAAGACGTACCACGAGTGTCCTTTTACCACTCACCTCGTCCTGTTGTCTGTCACGATAGTTGTTTATCATCAACAGGTCATCGATGACAAGTCCTGTTGCCAGTCCAAGCAGGAACACCCATAGGTCAACGGTAAGTGTCATGCAATAGTATGTGAACACTACGGGTACAAAACCGAAAAAGACAAGCACCATCACGTCTCCCCATCCTTTATACGACAGTTTTGTAGTATATAATCCCGCTGATATCACGCACACCACACCAACGATTACCAACCAATATCCACCTATGAACACCAGAGGGAAGCCCACAGCACACGACAGTAACGACACCACAACTATTGCCGTTTTCATCGCCTTTTCCGTCACCCATCCTTGAGCACATGCACGCTCTGGCCCTAAACGGTCTTTGCGGTCAGCACCTTTCTTGAAATCAAAATAGTCATTGATGAAATTGGCATTTATCTGCATCAGCATGGCAAAGGCAAGACACAGATAGAAGGCAATGTCAACCTTACTCCATATCTCACTGAAGTCAGCATACCTGCCCCATCCCTGTTGACACAGAGCATAAGCACCGCCTATCAGCACTGGTGCCATCGCCGCTGTCAACGTCTTAGGACGTGATGCCAGCACCCATGCCTGTAATCCGTTTCTTCTTATCATCCTAAAATCTATTTGCGTTTAGTAAAAAACCGTCTGAAGATAGCCCAAACACTCTTTGCATCCTGTTCCTGCGGGTCAGCAAACGAAATCTCATCGATAGGCTGTCCGTATTGGTCAGGATAAATAGCCATCACACTTCTGTCTGAATAGTATTTCTCTATGAACAACGTTAGTTTCTCAAACTGCGACGTGTACGACAGAGTTCCCTTTCGTGCCACGACAACCACCATCAGATGGTCATCCTTTATCTCATTCGTCAATGATGGAAGGTCCTCAAAAGACGCAAATTCCGTCCTGTTCATCGATATTTTATTGTGTCGATGATGGATGTAATTACACATCATCTCCACAGCCTTGCCACTGCCATAACAAGTAATCCTGCATGACAAGTTCTCTGCCATCCTTGACAACTTCTCCACCCAACGATAGAAACCCGGTTCAAATTCAGCTTTGTCGGGTACTATGATGTCCATCATCCTTATCGTATTCAGCGGACGTAATATGCGAGTGATGATTATCTGACGATTCAGTTGTGCAATAAGGCTATCGAGGGTGTTACCCAACGAGTTATTGCGGAAGTCTTCTATTTCATGACTGCCAACGATTATCTCGCTTGCATCGTATTCCTTGAAAGCATGCACAATGCCATTGGCAACATTCGTAGCCAGACGGCTCTGTGTCTGCATCCTCATATCCATGCTACCAGCCTGTTTCATCAAACGTTCAAGCATTATCCTTCCCTCACGCTGTTTCAGTGCACTGTCAGCATCGTCATATACCACGTTAAGAGCTATGATGCCTCTGTTCAGCGTCCTGTTCAGCATGAGAGCCGCAAGATCTACGAGTTTCTCTGCCGAAGCCTCACTCTTTACTGGCACCATTATCTTTTCATCATCAGCAACAAAGGCATCCCGTCCTGTATCAATCATATTTCTCGATTCTATCGCTAAAGTCTTGGAAGCCTGTTCCGTTATGAAAGAAGATATCACACAAGTGATGAGAATCATTATCACCACACCATTCAATATGTCATCATTCATAAGGAACACCCCCGGAGCTATCTCCAGTCGCGTACCTACCATTATTATGGCAATGGAGCCAGCAGCATGAGCAGATGTAAGTCCGAACATCATGTGTCCATTGCTCTTCGGCATGTGCAACAGATAGTTTGTCATGTAGGCAGCCAAAGCCTTGCCTATCGTACCTATCAGTACCATCACTATCACTACCTTTATCGTTTCCATGCCCGAGAATAGAGACTGCACATTTATCAGCATTCCCACACCTATAAGGAAATAAGGTATGAACAGCGCGTTACCCACAAACTCTATCCTGTTCATCAATGGTGACACGTGAGGGATGTAACGATTCAATATCAATCCCGAGAGGAAAGCACCCAAGACACCCTGTATGCCACACACCTCCGCCATCGCCGCAGAGAAAAACATCATTGAGAGCACAAAGATAAACTGGCTCACCGAGTCGGAATAATATCGCAAGAACACCCTCGTCAGTCGTGGGATAAACAATATCGCACCCACACCGAAAAGCAGAATCTTCAGTGTGAATATACACCACGACAGAAAGCCGTCCCCCTTATCAAACGACGTCGCCACCCCTGCCACGATAATCAACGACAGCAACAGGGCTATCATCGTACCCCCCACACTGAGGTTTACACATTTCTCCTTGCCAAGTCCGTAACGACTCACGATAGGATATGCAATGAGGGTATTTGACGATAGAATCGAAGCAAACATCAATCCCTGTGCAAACGAATAGTTCAACCATATCTGACTGGCTATATATGCCATGAGAAATGGGATGATGAATGTTGTCAATCCGAAGAAAAGATATTTTTGTACGTTTCTTACAAGACTGCGGGTATCCATCTCCAGAGCAGCGAGAAACATTATATAGAACAGTCCCACCTGACCGAAAATCTCAAACGACGAGTCGTTGGCAAGGACATTGAACCCATAAGGTCCGATGATGATACCCGACAGAATCATACCAAGGATATAAGGTATGTGCAGCCGTCGCATTATCATTGGTGCAAACAGGATTATCATCAAGACGATGAAGAAAATCCAAGTCGGGTTCTCAATAGGCAACGTCATCCTATCTTATGTTTCCTATTTTATAAAGATATTCCGCAATCTGAACAGCATTGAGGGCAGCACCCTTCCTTATCTGGTCACCGCTAAGCCAGAAGGTGAGTCCGTTAGGGTTGGCGACATCCTTTCTCACGCGTCCCACGAAGATGTCGTCTTTGCAAGCCGTATCCAAAGGCATCGGATAGACCTTGTTTTGTGGGTCATCATACAGCACACACCCTGGAGCCTTTGCGATAGCCGCCTTCGCCTCCTCAACAGAGATAGGTTTTTCTGTCTCTATCCACACACTCTCCGAATGTGACCGAAGTGTTGACACCCTCACGCACATCGCCGAGCAACACACATCAGAATGCAGTATCTTACGAGTTTCGTTATACATCTTTGCCTCCTCAAGGGTGTAGCCATCCTCCTGGAACACATCAATCTGCGGAATCACGTTGTAAGCCAACTGATACTGGAACTTGTTTATCGTCACAGGCTTGCCTTCCATAATCTCCGCATACTGTTGTTGCAACTCAGCCATTGCGGCAGCACCCGCACCAGAAGCACTCTGATAGCTCGCCACATGGATACGTCTGATGTGCGATATGTTCTCCAGCGGTTGCAGAGCCACCACCATCATTATTGTCGTACAGTTCGGGTTAGCAATAATGTTGCGCGGACGGTCTAGGGCATCCTTGGCATTACACTCCGGTACCACCAAAGGCACGTCATCCGCCATGCGGAACGCCTTAGAGTTGTCAATCATCAGACAACCATATTTCGTTATATCCTCAGCATACTCCTTCGACACTGCAGCACTGGCAGAGACAAAGGCAACATCTATATCCTTAAAATCGTCATTATGTTGCAACAGTTTCACCTTGTATGTCTTTCCCTTGAAAGAATATTCACGTCCAGCACTACGTTCAGACCCGAACAACACCAAGTCATCCACAGGAAAGTTACGTTCTGCCAACACACGCAGGAACTCCTGCCCCACAGCACCACTAGCACCAACAATAGCAGTTTTCATATTTCTAATTTTTTATTCTATCTTTTGAACTTTATCTATTTCTGCATCAATGACAAACATTGTTCCGTCACTCGATGCTGTTCAATACTATTCAAACCTATAAGGATTTCTCGTAGGCTTCGTGCATTTCTCTGTGATGACGGATTTCCCATTCGTAATCTATTACACGATTTGTTTGGTTTAAGATGTAAGCCAATTGCTTTTTTTGATTTTCTTGTACTGACATAAGACGATTGCAAAATTACAACAAACCGAAAGTACTACCAAAATAAATTAATTTATTTTCTTTTATTGAGACAAAAAGGCACGAAATTTATTTCTGTGAATTATTGTATCAGTAAAAGTAAAAACGGAGTTTTGTAGGTAGTACTGAGGTGCAGTGTAA
>JAGHTI010000010.1 GCA_018065415.1 Candidatus Equicola stercoris | reverse complement strand
CAGGCACAAGACGCTTGGCATCGGCCTCCACGCCACTGATACCGCTGCTGTGGCTGCTCACGATGAGTCCAACGTTCTTGCCAGCCATTTCCTTGCCATATCTGAACAAGAATGTCTGCATGTTGCTCGCCATCTGGCTCCACCAGAGCGGGGTAGCAATGATGACGGTATTATACTTGCTCATATCCACGGTCACAGGATCTATGGCAGGATAACTGCTCTCGTCATTCGGATTGCTCTTGATCTTGTTCAGCTGTTCCGTACCGATAGCATAACCATTGGCCGCATAATCAAGATTCTTATTTACCGGCTCCACCTCGATGACATCCGCATGGATCATCATTTTCAGGTCATCAACAATCTGCTCTGTGTTGTTAGTATAGCTGTAATACACAATCAGTGTCTTGTTGCTACTGTTATTGTTAGTAGAAGATGCAGCCTTTACATCTTCCCCCTGGCATGCCATCATGACGACCGCCATGATAATAATAGAAAAGTGTGAAAGAAAATTCTTCATATCTAATATTTTTATTATGCTGCCCTCCATTGTGTAGGTGTCTTTCCTGTCATAGCTTTGAAGAAGCGGATGAAATGTTGTGAATATTCAAAGCCAAGTCGCTGGCTCACCTGGTTGATTGATAATGTCTCCGATTGCAGCAGCTCTTTGGCTTTGGCAAGAATTCTGTCGTTGATAAGGTCTTTGGCGGTTCTGCCTGTCTCTGTCTTTACGAGCGTGCCGAAGTAACCTGTGGAGAGACAGCACTTGTCGGCAAAATATGCAACTGTTGGCAAACCTTCACGCTCTGCCTTTTCTGAGATAAACTCATCCAAAAGGGACAAGAATTTCTTTACCACCGAGTGGTTTATCTCTTCGCGAGTGATGAACTGACGGTCATAGAAACGAAGGCAGTAGTTGAGAAGAAGTTCTATGTGACTAACCACCAACTCACGTGTGTGCTTGTCGATGGCATGGTGCAGCTCCTGTTCTATCATGGCAAGGACACCCTTGAAGATTTCCACCTCCTGTGCGGAGAGATGCAGAGCCTCGTTGCTGGTATAATCGAAGAACTCATAACGACTCATCTGCTTACCAAGTGAGGTGCGGTTGAGAAGGTCGGGATGGAATGCCAGACCAATGTATTTGGCAAACGGAACCTCAGGGTTAGGTTCTACGGTTACTACCTGACCTGGCGCAAAACTGGTTACGGTCATTTCGTCGAAGTCATACTCGGTGCGACCATACGAGAGTTTACATCCTTTGTTCTCCTTCAGATAGAGCGCATAGAAGCCATAGTGCATCATACACTCCTTGATGTGCTCCGTGTTCTCAACATGCACAACACTTACAAGGGGATGAAGCGTCTCCATCCCGTTGTAGTCGTTGAACTGCTGTATTGTGTCTAAACGTATTTCTTGCATTATTTCAAGTTCTCGTTAAAGAAAGACTCCAGTTTTTTCCAAGGAATTACATCATCTTTACCTCCATCGTAAAGGTCACAATGTGAGGCACCAGGAATAATCATCAACTCCTTGTTCTCTGGAACAGGGTTTGGTTTGCGAACAGCATCGTAACCTTCTGCCTTACCGGTCATCATGTACTCGTAAGCATTCTCGCCGAAGTAGCGTGAGTGAGCCTTCTCGCCATGAACGACGAGAACGGCATTGCGTATCTCGTTTATATAATAAAG
>JAGHTI010000083.1 GCA_018065415.1 Candidatus Equicola stercoris | reverse complement strand
GAGGGGTCTGAGAGGTCTGAGGGGTCTGTGAGTTTTCGACTTTTAGACTCTTAGACTCTTTGACTCTTAGACTCTTAGACTTTTTGACTTTTAGACTTTCAGACTTAACAAAATCTTCTGCAACCTTGTCGGCGTTGAGTCCGTCTGAGAAGGTGGTGATGGTGTATGTGTCGGTGATGCCTATCTTGCTGAGGTCGAGGACGATGTCTCTCTCTTCCCAGTTGTTGAGTGCTCCGATGTACCATCTTGTTCCTTTCTGATGGGCGATGACGACATATTCGCCGATTTCACCGTCAAGGAATACGGTGTTGTCCCATGTGGTAGGTATCTGCGAGATGAACTTCGTGGTCTCGTCTTCTTTGATATATGCTGATGGGGAGTCGGCAAGCATGTTGAGTGGTGCATCGAAGATGACATATTCTGCTACCTGATGGGCACGGGTGCCTTGACTCATAGGGTTTTTCTTGTTGGGGTGGTACATGCCTTTCAACGAGTTACGCATTGCTCCCGGTGTATAGTCCATAGGTCCTGCGACCATGCGTGTGTATGGTAGGATGACGTCGTGTGTGACCATGTCAACATCTTTCTTTGACCATCTCATCTGTTCGAGTCCGAAGACGGCTTCGTAGTTGAGGACATTAGGGTATGTACGCTGTATGCCCCATGGCTTGGAGCATCCGTGGAAGTCAACGACGAGTTTATGGTCGGCACAGATACGGGCAAACTTCCACATGTCGTCAATCATCAGTTGGTCGTCACGGTTGAAGAAGTCTATCTTGAATCCTTTTATGCCCATTTCAGCGTAGTGGCTGACTGCCTTTTCGAGTTCTCTTTCAAAGGAGAGATAGCCTGTCCACAACAGTACGCCGATGTGTTTTGTGTCGGCATAACGTATTATCTCCTTGAGGTCCAGTTCTGGTGAGAGTTGGAAGATGTCGGTGGTCTGTGTGTCAAACCAGCCTTCGTCTATGAGGATGTATTCAAGACCATATTGTGAGGCAAAGTCGATGAAATACTTATATGTGTCGGTGTTGAAGCCTGCCTTGAAATCCACATTGAAGAGGGCGGAGTTGTTCCACCAGTCCCATGTGGTTTTTCCCGATTTTATCCATGAGATGTCTTCTATCTGACATTCTCTTGCTAAACGGAACACCATGTCTGTTTCGATGAGTCCGCCAGCATCTTCGGTGACAATCATGGTACGCCAAGGGAAGGTGCGTGTGCCTTCTGTTGCTGCGATATAGTCGGCTCTGTCTTTGACGAGTTTTTCTATGTTTCCATGTCCTCCTATTTCTATCTTCGTAGGGTATGCGGCAAAGACGGCATTGAGGGTGATGTCATCGTCTTTTCCTGTTTGTTCGAGATACATGCCGGGATAGTCGCAGATGTCGGCTTCGGCAAAGCATAACTTCTGTCCTTTCTCCAAGTCGAGGACGAGAGGAGTTATCATGAGTTTATCTTTGTCGGCTTTGCTGATGTTGGTGTGTAGGTATCTGCTCTGATGGTCGGTCCATAACTGTTCCTCTCTTGTGTTATGAGTTTTCTTCAATCTGCTTGGTGCATACGGTATCCATGCCTCATAGTCGTGGCTGACGTTATATTGAGCCTTTTCGTCTTTTATGATTATGTTGCCATCGTGTTTGCCGATGAAACGGTATGCGAGTCCGTCGTCATACATGCGGAATTCTATCTCGAACTCGGCAAACAGCAATCGCAGTTGGTTGTATTTGTCGAGGACAGAACTTTTCTTGTACAGAGGTGATGGGATGCTGGTGTTGATGTGTTGTTTCTTAGACTTTATGAGTCTTTCGTTCTTTCCCCATGTGTTGTGTTGCAGTTGCATGGCGATAGGGGAGTCGTCGATGATGTTTTTACCAGAAATCTTGAGATTGAAAGTGATGTTCTCATTTATCTTTACTTCGCTGACGAGTCTGTGGTCAGGTGAGGTGAGGGAGAACTGTTTTGCAGTGGCAAATGATGCTGCTGCAATGACGATGGAAAGGAGAAAAAGTTTTTTCATTATTTATTTGCGGTTATGCGGTTTTACGGTTTTGCGGTTATACGGTTATGCGGTTTTTTGTCTCTCGCAGAGAAAATCTTGCCTCTTACGAGGTTATGTCTATAAGTCTATGTCTTTATGCAAGTAAACTTGCAACAGTCATATACTTTTATCCATGTCATCTGTGATGACTCAAGATTTCTACGCAGAGAGCAGAGGCGCACCTTTCAGGTGCTACGCAGAGAAAGGAAGCCTCTCCCCAACCCTCTCCACAAGAGAGGGAGCAAAAAGTCTCCCCTTGTGGGGGCGGACATTGAATATGTCTGCTTGCGACAACTTGACATCAGTCAACAAAGGAGTGCCTTTAGGCTTAGAGGGGGCTCCTCTGCATTCTCTGCTCGTATGGAAAAAAATCTCTGCGAGAGACAAAAGGCCGTTGACTGTTGTCCGTTGACAAAAATTTTTTTTGTAATTTTGCAAAAAATAATTTAATGCGATATGAAAAAGTTTCTGATATTGATTTTACTTATTTTCTGTGTGACAGTAGGGATTGATGCCGCTACTACAACTTACGTGTTTACTTCTGCTACGTGGAAGTCGAAGGTGGGTACTGTGGTGACAGATGCAAAGACGGATGGCTGGGTGTGTAACAAGGAGGCTACTGACTATAACGAAGGACGTACAGATGCGAAGGGGGCTCTGTACTCTCGTGGGGTGGGGGTGAAGACAGGAACGACAGGAGCAGGATGTACGTCTGTCATCACTTTCAACAAGGTACGCAAGGTTATTGTGAACTTTTGCCAGAACGCATCGAAGGGAAAAGGCTCAATAAATATCAGCGTTGGAGGCAACACAAAAAGCATCACAGTGACAAAACCAGAGGTGTCTGGCGAGGGAGTGTATAACCGTGATGCAGAACTGGTGTTTGGTGAAGAGAGCGGGCAAGTGACGATGTCCGTGGATTGTACGGAAAACGGAATATATATCAATACCATAACGATAAAGGCTGATAATGGAAGCCCTAACAATCCATCCGTGACGGGTCGTGTGTTCAAACTGGTGACAGATGCTACTCAGTTGAAGGATGGCGACGAGGTGTTCTTCGGTGTGGCAAAACCAGATGTAAACTATGTCATGGGGATATGGGATGAGAGTTTCTCAAAAAACAATATCGCTGCAGTAAAGGCACGCTATGATGAAGACCGTCAGGTGGTGACAGCAGGGGAGGAGTATTCTTACATGGTGGAGCGTCATGGCGACAGCATAGCCTTTCTGGATATATACAACTGGTATCTTGTAGCAAGTGGCGGTAATCCTAACCGTGGTGCAAACAACTATCTGACGGTATGGGATAAATATCGTAGTGAGAATTACGGTAATTATGGCTTGTGGAATGTGCAGATAAGTGCTGATGGTAAGGCTGTCGTGAAGAGTTACGGAAAATCACGCAGCAACCTGATACAGTTTAATCCCAATGCCTCCAACTCAAAACCAATCTTTGCGTGCTATGCAGAAGCACAATATACACCAGTGGCAATATACCGTCGTCAGGATTCGGTCGATATCACAAAACCATTGATACAATGCAACTTCGTCAACTTTGGTACTCGGGTGCTGACAGAGGGGAAGATGGAGGACAGTAAGAAACTCACCGTACAGGCTCTTAATCTGAAAGAAGATATTACTGCTTCTTTGAAGGATGGCACGGTGTTCAAACTGGATAAGACCATGCTGGACCGTGATGGCGACGATGTGACAATCACCTATGAAGTCGATGCAACAGGAGACTATATGGACTCTCTGATACTACGCAGTGGCGAGACGGTGATGACAGTAGCGGTGTTGTTGCATGTGGATAAGACTGTCAGCATAGCTGATGCACGTAAGATGCACGACCTTACCATGTGTTGGCTGAATGATGTCACCGTGACGAAGAAATACGATATGCACATCTTTGCAAAGGATGAGACAGGAGCCATACTTCTGTACGATGCCGGAAATATGTATGGACAGGGAATAAAGAAAGGTGATGTGCTGACAGGAGTTACGGGTTACACAAAGAATTATTATGGAAATCCAGAAGTATGCCTGAGCGGTCAGTTTGAGGTAACAGGACAAAGCGATGTCGTACCAGAAATCGTTGAGAAGTTCGATTCTACTGATGTGTGCAGATTTGTACGGATGGAAGATATAAACATAAGTACTATCAGATTATACGACCTCTTCAAGTATATGGGAGGACAGACATACCCTGATAATGTAAACTATAACGTAGAAGGAATCGTTTATTACTATGATGAGCCCGTGCTGTGTCCAACACTCATAGAGGTAGCGACAGGGGTTACACCTGTAATTGATAATGGACAATTGACAATTGATAATTCTGTCTATAACCTTCAGGGACAGAGGTTGAATGATGCAGACACCAACTATCGTGGTATAATAATAAGAGGTGGCAAAAAGTATCTTATGAAATAACGGTTAGAACTTGGAAGAGAAAAATATTATTCGGTAAACTCAAAAAATGTTTACCGGACAGCTATAAAAAAAAGGACACCCAATCGGATATCCTTTTTTTTGTTAATTGCTCTTTACATCATTCCTGGCATGCCGCCTCCGGCTGGCATTGGAGGTTCTGGTTCTGGTCTGTCGCATACTACACATTCTGTGGTGAGGAACATTCCTGCTATGCTTGCTGCATTTTCAAGTGCTACGCGCTCTACCTTTGCAGGGTCGATGACTCCTGCTTCACGCAGGTCTTCATATTTGTCAAGACGGGCATTGTAACCGTAGTCACCCTTGCCTTCGAGTACTTTCTGTACTACTACAGCACCTTCGACACCTGCATTGCCGGCAATCTGGCGAAGAGGTTCTTCGATGGCACGTTTTACTATGTCAATACCAACCTGTTCGTCTTGGTTGTCGCCCTTTATGTTTGTGAGTGATGCAAGTGCACGGATGTAAGTGGTTCCGCCTCCTGCTACGACTCCTTCTTCAATGGCTGCGCGTGTGGCACAGAGGGCATCGTCAACACGGTCTTTCTTTTCTTTCATCTCAACTTCGCTGTTGGCTCCTACATAGAGTACTGCTACGCCACCGGCAAGTTTTGCAAGACGTTCCTGCAATTTCTCCTTGTCATAAGAAGATGTTGTTGCTGCCATCTCGTTCTTTATCTGGTTGATACGGTCAGCGATGGCTTCTTTGCTTCCTGCTCCATTGACGATTGTTGTATTGTCTTTCGTGACCTCAATCTTGTCACAAGTACCGAGCATGTCGATAGTTGCCTTGTCAAGTGTGAGACCTTTCTCCTCAGAGATGAGTGTAGCATTTGTGAGGATTGCTATGTCTTCAAGCATTGCCTTGCGTCTGTCGCCAAAGCCAGGAGCCTTCACTGCACAAATCTTAAGACCTCCGCGAAGACGGTTTACAACGAGTGTTGTCAATGCTTCTGCCTCTACGTCTTCTGCTATGACGAGCAAAGGACGACCGCTCTGTGCTGCTGGCTCGAGGATAGGAAGGAAGTCTTTGAGATTGCTGATCTTCTTGTCGTAAACGAGGATATAAGGATTGTCCATGATGCACATCATCTTCTCTGTGTCTGTAACGAAATAACCAGAGAGATAACCGCGGTCAAACTGCATACCTTCTACTACACCGATATGAGTTTCGCGGCTCTTGCTTTCTTCTATTGTGATGACACCGTCCTTGCTTACCTTTCTCATTGCGTCAGCGATGAGTTTTCCGATGTTTGCATCATTGTTTGCACTTACGGTAGCCACCTGCTCAATCTTGTCGTAGTTGTCTTCAACATGCTCTGCATGGTCTTTGATATAGGCAACGACAGCTTCGACAGCCTTGTCGATACCACGTTTCAAATCCATAGGGTTAGCACCGGCTGTGACATTCTTCAGACCAACATTGATAATGCTCTGTGCAAGGATGGTTGCTGTTGTTGTTCCGTCACCAGCATCATCACCAGTCTTGCTTGCAACACTCTTCACGAGTTGAGCTCCTGTGTTCTGGAATTTGTCTTCCAGTTCTATTTCCTTAGCAACGGTAACACCGTCTTTTGTTATCTGAGGTGCACCGAACTTCTTTTCGATGATGACATTTCTTCCTTTAGGGCCGAGAGTGACCTTCACTGCATCAGCCAACTGATCAACGCCCTGCTTCAACAGATCGCGGGCATCAATGTTGAATTTAATTTCTTTACTCATGATTATATATAAAAGTTTAAAAGTTTAAAAGTTTAGAAGTTTAACCTTAATAACGATACACTACGTTACGATACGAACAGGGTTCTACGATACGCCTTTTGCTACGATACACTGCGTTACGATAATTATCGTAGTGAAACGTATCGTTATCGTTTTTCTTTATCTCGTTCATCGTTATCGTAGTGAAAACGTATCGTAGCGTCAGCGTATCGTTATCGTTACGAAACGATTGCTAATACATCGCTCTGACGCATCATCAGATATTTCTCTCCTTCAAACTCTATCTCATTGCCGGAATACTTTCCGTAGAGGATTACGTCTCCCTCTTTGAGTTCCATAGGTTCGTCTTTTGTTCCCTTGCCTGTAGCAATGATTTCGCCTTGAAGCGGTTTTTCTTTGGCAGTATCAGGAATGATGATACCACCAACTTTTTCTTCTGCAGGAGTTGGCTTTACCAAAACTCTGTCTGCTAATGGTTGTAATTTCATAATTTTATAGTTTTTATTGCGGTTATACGGTTATACGGTTATACGGTTATACGGTTATACGGTTTTGCGGTTATACGGTTATACGGTTATGCGGTTATACGGTTTTGCGGTTTTACGTTTTATCGTTATCGTAGCGTCAGCGTATCGTAGTGAAACGTATCGTAGCGTCAGCGTATCGTTATCGTTAATACTACAAATTCCGTGCCATTTATTTCAGGTGCTTTTTTATCCACAGCATGTGTGTGTGTTCTGTTGCATCTGATGCCCAATGTTCATTTATAGGTGTCAAGAGACATTCTTTCGGAGCATTGATACTGTTCCATACTGCATACGATGTGGTGGGAGGACATGAATTGTCATTATATCCCCACGTCATATAGACATTGCAAGAGATTATACGGGCAAAGTTTACAACATCGTAATACTGCAGTGTGTTTGTTACTTCATCTGTAAGGACGATGTGTTTCTTTTTTGGTAGGTGTGGCCATCCTCCAGTCCTGCCCTCTTCACGATATGCAGCCATGTCACTTAATGCTGGGTAGTTGACAATGCTTTGCGTTACCTTTTCATGCAGTGCACCCGTTATGATGCTCAGTGCTCCTCCTTGGCTGCCACCCTGTACTATGGCATTCTTACCATCCCATTCAGGGAGAGAACACAGAAAGTCCATAGCTCGGATACAAGCGAGATAGACATTCTTCATATAGTATTTGTCCTTATCCTGTATGTTGAATGTGATGTAGTCGAAATCATGTGCCATTGTCTTGAATACGGACTCTTCTGTTTCTGGTAAAAGACCGTGTATTTCCATCTCCATACGTATCATGCCGTTTTCAGCATAGTATTTGTGGCGCATAGGTTCACGAATAGTCTTGATACCTGCACCAGGGGGGCATAGTACAACCGGATATGTACATTTGTCAGCAGAATTTGCTTCATGTTTTGGTATGAATAGGTTTGCATATATAAATGATGTGCCGACAGTGTTCAGTTTTATTCTGTAGCAGTCAAATTTGTCGGATGAGTGTTTTGGCAGATATTCTTTTGTGTATTGAATAGGTGTCTTCCTCATATTGTCAATCTGCTTACTCCAAAATGTTTTGAAGTCATCAGGCATCTTTGTGTATGGCGTGATCTTGTCAGCATCGAAGCCTATCTTTACATGATGAGTATATGATTGCCCATTTACTTTTGCTGTCAACCTTATGTCACGGAACCCCGGAGTCTGTTTAGTACCAGCATTGATGACGGCTTCACCACCAACGAGCATGACACTGTCTCTGATGTCAGCGTCCAGCATATCCGTAGCAATGGTATAGATGAGTTTTCCGTCAGCAGGCACTCCATATTTGAAGAACTCTACTGCTATCTTTGCCTGTTCTCCGCATTGGTAGAGCCAATTTGTATGATCAGGTTTTGTTATCCACAGAACATCGTTCCGATAGGGATAGTTCTCAGCTGACACAGACACAACAAATGTCAGTGACAGGATGATTGTAAAAAGTGATTTTTTCATACGGTTTTGCGGGTCTGAGGGGTCTAAGATTTTTCGATTTTTCGATTTTTCGATTTTTAGACCCCTCAGACTCTTTGACTTTTACGGTTATACGGTTGTACGGTTATCGTTGACCGTTTTTGTGGTTATATTTTTCCAATTCTGTTCTTAGACTGAGTATCTCCTTGTCGCGGTTTTCTAACTCCTTGCCCATGTTTTCTATGGTAGTGAGATAACTGTTCAGTTCCTCATTGTCTATCTCTGGTGGGTAGAGGGTGTTGACACGATTGATGAAGTCGCTCAAGATGTTCATATAGTTGGTGAATGCGTCGAATGCATCAGTATAGATACCGCGATTGAAGCCTACATAGTTTGGTTTTGTGGTCATGAAACGGAAATTGTTTGATGCCTGCAGATAGTACCATTCCTGTATCAGGTGTGCATCGCGTGTCACCATCAAACGGTCAGCCAATGAATAGAGTTTGTTGAAGGCTTCTCTCTGCATAGTGTTTCCCAGCCAGCAACTAACGTCTCGTTCTTCGTCAACCCATGACAAGGTGTCAGGCACGTCAAGAGTATCGACAGCCTTCAATTTTGTAAACACTTCAGATGGAGTAGAGAAGGTTATGCCATGTTTTTTCATTTCTGCAGGAAGTGCTTCCAAGAACTGCAGTATGTTGGATGACAGTGGCTGTGACATGCCCAGTGCTGACAATTCCATAAAGATATTTATAACCTGTTCCTCTTTAGGAAGGTCTGCAATCTTCTTTACGTATTTATCCGCAAAGAGAGGATATTCACTCCAACCTCTGTCGCTGAAACGCAGAGATATGTCGTCAGACAGATTGACATCGCGTAACAATAGTTTCAGTTTTGGTGCTTCAGTACATGAATAGACATAATGCGGTGATTTCCACCCAAGTACATGTTCTGCGCCTTCTGTCAGCATACCTTTGAATCCCATGTCAGCAACTTGTCTGCCGATGTCGTTGGAGTAGATGAGTGACGAGTTTCTGAATACCTTTGGTGTCTGCCCAAAGTATTCTTTCATCTTCTGCATCTGTTCTTTGACCTCTATGCGGAAACAGTCTTCATTAGCCAGTGAGGAAAGTCCGTGTGAATATGGTTCAGCAAGGAATTCTACACATCCTGTATCTGCAAGTTCTTTCAGCAAGTCTAAAACCTTTGGAGCATGCATCTCCAGTTGTTCTATTCCACATCCTGACAGAGAGATAGCAAATTTGAAATCTTTTTTGTTGTTTTTTACCATCCTCAACAGACATGTCAAGGTCGGAATGTATGACTTCTCAGCAATCTCCGATATGCTACGCTCGTTTTCAAAGTCATCGTAATAATATGCGTCAGTACCAATGTCAAAGAAGCGATACCTTTTGAGATGTATTATCTGGTGCATCTCGAAATATAAACATACTGTCTTCATATCTTTGTGTTATTATTGTCCGTAATACTTTTGAATAGTTTTCTCGTACAGATGGCGAATGCGTATTCCCACCTTTTCCCATGTAATCTGGTCAACTTCTTTCTTCCCTTCTTCTTGCAGATAGCGGAAGAGAGATTCGTTGTTACATATAGAGTATATGGCGTCAGCCATGGAATGGATATCCCAATAATCTACCTTTATGCAGTTTGTGAGTATTTCTCCACAACCACTCTGTTTGGATATGATACTTGGTGTTCCACATTGCATTGCTTCCAGAGGCGAGATGCCGAAAGGCTCACTTACTGATGGCATCACATACACATCAGAGTCTTTCAAGCATTCGTATACCTGTTTCCCTCGCATGAAGCCCGGGAAATGGAAACGGTCGGCAATGCCACGCTCTGCCACCAGCCATATCATCTGTTGCATCATATCACCATTCCCTGCCATACAGAAACGAATGTTGTGTGTACGGTGTAGAACGAGACTTGCTGCTTCGACAAAATACTCTGGTCCCTTCTGCATGGTAAGACGTCCGAGGAATGTCACAACCTTTTCTTTCCCAGTGTGGTCAGGACGTGGTATGTCTTGATATTCCTGTGCAAGTGGATAGACGGCGTTGTGCATTGCAAAGCACTTGTTAGGATCTTGATGATACTGATTTATTACCGTCTGTCGTGTCAGTTCGCTGACGCACATTATGCAGTCCGCATGGTCCATACCATTCTTCTCTATGCTATAGACAGTAGGGTTTACATTTCCCCTTGAACGGTCGAAATCTGTTGCATGCACATGTATGACGAGTGGTTTTCCGCTAACCTGTTTTGCATGGATACCTGCCGGATATGTCAGCCAGTCGTGTGCATGTATGATGTCAAACTCCTGTTGGCGTGCTACAACACCGGCAACGATACTGTAATTGTTAATTTCTTCGTGCAAGTTTTCTGGATACCTTCCACTGAACTCGATGCAACCTAAATCGTTTACGTATCTGTAACTGAAATCAGCATAGATGTGATCGCGTAAAGAATAATATAGGTTTGGGTCAATGAGTTTTCCTATTCGCCCATTCACGTAATCATAGTCAGCATCTCTCCATACTATAGGTACGCAGTTCATTGGTATGATGTTCATGAACGACTTGTCTTCATCACCCCATGGGGCAGGAAGACAGAAAGTGATGTCCATGTCGTTCTGTGCTGCCAAGCCTTTTGTCAATCCGTAACTTGCCGTTCCCAGTCCTCCGAGAATGTGAGGAGGAAACTCCCATCCAAACATCAATACTTTCATGGTTTCTTGTTTATTTTACGGTCAGAGGTCGTAGTGGCGACTTGTGACATTGTGTTGAACTGAGATATGATTTCATTTATTCTGAGAAGTTCTGCCACGTTGATAGCAAAGGCGTATGCACCTCTGCCATGGAACGGTGGGTTTCCGTCGAAGAGTTCTGGTATCGTACCTATGGCGTGATATGCAATCTCTTCTTCAAATCCTATTATCTGTCGTTGTACGAAACTCAGTCGTGAACGCTTATATACTTTCAGACAAGCCTCGAGATAGAAACCTTCGAGCCACGGCCATGCTGTACCTTGGTGATATGCGTAGTCTCTTTCATGCTGAGGACCAACATAAAGTGGATTGTAACCACCGCTTTTTGGAGATAGGGAACGTATTCCCTTCGGTGTGAGCAATTCTCTTGTGCATATATCCAAGACATTCTTCTTTTGATTGTCATCAAGAGGAGAGTAGTCGAAGGCTACAGCAAATATCATGTTCGGTCTTACGCTCCAGTCGATGGCGAAACCATCAACGTAGTCATACAGATATCCATGCTCATTTAAGAATGTAGGGATGAATGATGACTTGCACTTCTCTGCCGTCTTGGTGTATATCTTGCTTTTCTCCTTTCCTGATGAAGAGAGTAGGTCATTAGCAAACATGAGTGCATTGTACCATAATGCATTAAACTCTACTACATATCCTGAACGAGGCAGTATAGGATGTCTGTTGTCGTTGCTGGAGTTCATCCAAGTCATAGCGATATCACGACCATTTGTGCTTACGAGTCCGTTTTTGTGCAACTCTAGATTTGGATGCTTGTTGCTCATTATGAAATCGATGATGTCTGTTACCAGTTTTCCATATTTCTTCTTGCAGACATCTGTACCGACGTGTTTTGCATATTGCTGTATGGCCCATATTACCCATAGGAACACATCAGGACGATCGAGTTCTCGTAGGCTTACTGTTTTCTTTGTGTTTTTGATGAAGTCTTTAATTGCTTTCTGGGCAGTCTTCATACATTCTTCAAAATACTCTGTCTCACCTGTAGAAAGTGTCAGTCCAGGTAAGGCGATGAACTCATCACGAGCACGACAGTCAAACCAAGGATAACCAGACAATATGTAACTATTGTTATTATTTGTGAAATGGAATTGATGAGCACTACTTTTAAGGCAATGGTAATAATTATCCCATTTGTCTTGTTTTGCAGCCTCTTCCTCAAATAAGCGTTTCAGTTTGTCGCTGGCATATTCTGATGTCCCTGCGGCGAAGATTATACTCTCGCCTTTTCGCATAGGAACCACAAAATATCCCGGAACATACAGGTCTTCCTGTGTGGCATATCCACGTTCCTGTTCTTTTGGGTATTCAACACCTCTGTACCAGTCGGGAGCATAAACAAATTCGTTTTGTTTTGATAACTGCATGAAGAGGGTAGGGAATTTGTTATACATTGACATGCTGATGCCATTGTCGATGTTTTCATACTCTCTGCTAGCAGCACCATTTTCGTGTGTGTAGGTACGCACCGAACGGAATGCCATATAAGGTTGGAAACGCAGTTTTACTCCACCTCCCGTACTTTCCGTTAACGTATATCGGAGCAATATGCGGTCTTCGTCCTTTTGCAGTATCAGTTCCTTTTTCAAGACGACTCCACCAACGCGATATGTCGTTGTGAGTATGCAATCGCCGTCAAATTCTCTGATGTACTTATGCCCCGTAGGGCTGAATACATTGCCTCCGTACTTGTGTATTCCTAAATTAAACAATGCACCATGTTGTTCTACGCTAACGTCTAAGGTGGACAGCAATACGAAACGTCCTGGTCCTACATCTGGTGCGTGTGTTACCAGCAATCCATGGTATTTCCGCGTATTGCAGTCAACGATAGTGCTACTCGCATAAGCACCTGTTCTGTTTGTTCTCAGATATTCTTTTTTAAGCGAATATTCGAGGTTTGTCATCAGGGCTTTTTCAAAACGCAAATATCCCATATCTTTATGTTGTTTATTTTGTTATATCATTAAATCTCTCCATCAACCACGCGTCCTGTTGTTCCAATGTCATGTTAGAGTTATCCAACAACAAAGCGTCATCGGCTTTTTTCAGAGGACCTACCGCACGATGCGAATCTATATGGTCACGGGTCTTGACATTTTCAAGTATCTTTTCGTAATCAGCCTCCATGCCTTTTGCTTTCATCTCGTCAAAACGTCTTTGAGCACGAATCTCTGCTGAGGCTGTTACAAATATTTTCAGTTCTGCATCAGGAAATACTATCGTACCTATATCTCTGCCGTCCATGACAATTCCTTTTTCCGTACCCATTCGTTGCTGTTGTGCAACAAGGAACTCGCGTACAAAACCTATCGCGGCGATAGGACTTACGTGTCCTGACACTTCTATGCCACGAATTTCCTTTTCTACGTTTTCTCCGTTGAGATATGTTTCAGGAATCTTTTCGCCATTGAGCTTAAAGTTGATGACGATGTTTTTAAGTTCCTGTTTTAATCGGTCTTCGTCAATATGATTGTTTTTAGTAATGATGTTGTTGCGCATTGCATACAAAGTGACTGCTCTGTACATGGCTCCGGTGTCAATATATACATAACCAATCTTCTTGGCGAGTGCTTTTGCCATTGTGCTTTTCCCACATGAGGAATGACCGTCTATTGCTATGATGATTTTTTTCATAATGAGTAACTGACATTTACGAGGAACGATGAAGATGATACGTGGTATTTTGCGTATGACATTTGCAGTTTAAACTTTTGCAGTTCAATGCCACCGCCAAATGACCATCCCGCACCATGCGTACTTTCATCAACGAGTTTCATTTCTTCTGCACGCTTGAAGTTATATGCAGCACAGAGGTATATGGTATTTCCTAACAGCACGTCCGTGCCGATGATAAGATGCTCAAGTAACTTGTTGTATGTCCAATCGGTAATGTCAATGAAGGTCACAGAAGGGCGGAAAGGAGCTCCTTTCAGGCGTTTCGTGATGCCGACAGACATGTTGAACGGAATCGCTTCGTAAGTGTCATCGTATGCTTTCAGTTGACCACCGAGATTACGTGCCACAATGGATGCGGAGAAATCCGTGTTCTCATTGAAATAGTTTAGCCCTAAATCGACACCCATGGCAAAAGAATTGTAACTGCCTATATGCGAGTATATGGCTTTCGCTGTAACACCACCCACGATTCTGTCAGTAAGGTTGTACGCATAAACGCCAGACAATGCAAAGTCGCTGGCAGAGAAGTTTCCCAGTTCGACATTGTCTGCATTCGTCTCTTTCATGCTCCCATAGTCAATGAACTGTGCACCGATGCCTAATGTGGAACGTTTGCCGATAATTTTGGTAAACGAAGCACTGCCCGTCACGCTTCCTTGCATATAGGTCATGAAGTTTAGGTTTATTGTCTTGTCGCTGACACAACTCACAAGTGCAGGGTTGCTGAACATAAGCGAAGCATCATCATTGATTATTGAGATGTTGTCGCCACCTAACCCTCCGACATGTGCGCTGGCTGGCAGTCGTAAAAAATTATAATCTGTCTGACTTTCTTGAGCAGAAAGAGTGAGGATTATAAATACAAAACAGACGATGGTTGTCAAGTACCGTCTGTGGCAGTTTGCATCTGCATTTATGTGTTGCTTTCGTTCTATTATACTCACGTTGCAAATTTAATTAAAAATATATAATTATCAAACGTAAAAACGAAAGTTTTATTATTTTTGCACTCGTGGAAACGAAAAAAACTCCAAAAGCGAATCTTGACAACTATAGACTCACATTTTTTTTAGTGGGTGTGGTTGTTGCACTATTGGTGTTATATATAGCTTTGGAATGGGGTGGGGCATCCTCTGGAAATGAGGCTCTTCAACGCAATATACGTCAGGAAATGACACAAGAGTTGGATATGATTCCGTTGCTGAAAGAAGACCCAATTATCACCGCCCCAAAACCACAACAGGAAGTAAAGAAGATTGAAGATATTAACATCGTTGATAACACTAGGCAGGAGTCGGTGAATATGGAAACGCCGGAAGTTGCTGACAATCAAAGTTCTGTTCAAGAACTCTTGCCAGAAGATAAACTCCACAACGACCCTATTTCTCAAGTGGAGATGACAGAACAGCAGAAGGATTCTGTGTTCCGTATTGTGGAGGAACTGCCATCTTACCCAGGAGGCATGGTGGAGTTTATGAAATGGCTGACAGCGAACCTGAAATATCCAATATCGGCACAACGTCAGAACATACAAGGCACATGCAAGGTTTCGTTTATAATCAATAAAGATGGCTCTGTTTCAAATATAAAAGTAATAAAACACGTTAGTAAGTTGTGTGATGCAGAAGCATTGCGTGTCATAAAATCCATGCCAGCATGGCAACCGGGAAAATATAAAGGGGAACCTGTACGCACAAAAATAATGATACCAATAGTATTCAAATTGTAATTACCAATCATCAATAATAACATATTATGTTCTCATCAACTGAAATTCTCTCTAAGATAAATACTTATCTTAAAAATCTTCCATACGACAGACAACCGCAAAGTCTTTACGAACCGGTGAAATATGTCCTTTCCATCGGCGGAAAACGTGTGCGGCCAGTGCTGATGCTTATGAGTTATAATCTTTATAAGGAAGATGTAGAAAACATATTGTCATCTGCTGCAGGCATAGAGACTTATCACAACTATACTCTTCTTCATGATGACCTTATGGATGATAGTGATGTCCGTCGCGGTTATCCTACCGTTCATAAGCGTTGGAATCCTAACAAGGCAATCCTTTCGGGTGATGCAATGCTTGTGCTTGCTTTCAAGATGATGCAACAGAATCCAAATAATCTGAGTGCTGTTCTGGACTGTTTCACGCAGACGGCATTGGAGATAGGCGAAGGACAGGAATATGACATGGTGTTTGAAACTCGCGAAACGGTGACGGAGGCAGAATATATTGAGATGATACGCCTCAAGACGAGTGTTCTTTTGGCTTGTTCCATGAAGATAGGAGCACTTCTTGCCAATGCACCTGAAGAAGATGTGGAAAATCTTTATAAGTTTGGCGAAATGGTGGGCTTAGCATATCAGCTGCAAGATGATTATCTTGATGTGTATGGCGATGACAAGGTGTTCAAGAAAAAACTCGGAGGAGACATTGTTTCTAATAAGAAGACATATATGCTCATCAATGCTTTCAATCTTGCTGACGACCGTCAGCGTGCAGAATTGCAGAATTGGTGCATGAAACAAGATTTCGACCGTAACGAAAAGATTGCTGCTGTCACTCATCTGTATGATGAGATAGGAATACGCCAACTTAGCGAAGCCAAGGTTACAGAGTGCTTTAATGCTGCTCAGAAATATCTGGATGCCGTAAACGTTGATGAAAACCGAAAGCATATTTTGCGGTCCTATATCGCAAATCTCACCAACAGAGAATATTAACTCTCATAACACTCAGAACCTTTTTAACCCTCAGAACTCTCAATGATCAATTCCTTCATAGATACACACATACATCTGGATGGCGAGGAGTTTGCAGACGACCTGCAACAAGTCATCGAAAGAGCAAAGGCAGCCGGTTGCTCAAAGGTGTTCATTCCGGGTATTGACGTTGTAGGCATTCCACGAATACAGCAGATCTGTCGTGACAATGAAGGTTTTGCATTCCCCATGTATGGACTTCATCCGGAAGAGGTGAAAGAAGACTGGGCAGAACAGTTGCAACAAATAAAACCCCTCCTCACACTAACTCCTTCTCCTATAGCCATTGGTGAGGTGGGATTGGATTTCTATTGGTCAAGAGATTATTACGATGAACAGTTGCTGTGTTTTGAAGAACAGGTAAAGTGGGCTATAGAGATGTGTCTTCCGTTGATGATACATTGTCGCAAAGGACAGGCGGAGATGGTGAAGATACTACGAAAGTATGAGAGTGATATTGTTGGGGGAGTGTTCCATTGTTTTACCGGAAACGAGCAGGAAGCACGTGAACTGTTGTCATTCCCTCGTTTTTCACTTGGCATAGGTGGAGTAAGTACGTTTAAGAAAAGTCATCTTCCTGAAGTGTTGCCAAATGTGGTACCTCTAGAGCGTCTTGTCCTTGAGACGGATGCACCTTACATGGCGCCAGTACCAAGACGTGGCGAGCGCAACGAGAGTTCTTTCGTTCCTTACATCATTACACGCCTTGCAGAAGCTTATGGGGTGTCAGAAGAAACCATCTGTACCCATACCACAAACAATGCACTGCGTATCTTCTTTCCCGGATAAATAGTTGTCTTTTTGGGAGAAAAAATAATTTTCGGACAGAGATATTTTGCAAAGACGGGTTTTCCAATAACCTCCTATCCTTCTCTTAAGAAATCGAGCGTTTCTTTTATTTCGTCGTCAGTAATAGGCTGGTCAAGATGATATTTGCCGAAATCGGATAACATTATCATGTTGATGATGCTTCCATTGTTCTTTTTGTCATGGTGCATGAGACGGATGATTTCATCATAATCATTACAGCCGATAGATGTTTTACCGTAGTTTTCGTTGATGAAACGCACCGTCTGTCGTAATGTGTCTTGTGGAAATCCTTTCCGCAGAGTGCTTATGTAGAGTGAGCAGATAAGTCCGTATGCCACGGCATATCCGTGAGGAATGGACTTGCGTCCTTCTCCGAAACTCCAACTTTCAATGGCATGCCCGAATGTATGTCCAAGGTTCAGGACTTTGCGTATGTCATTTTCAAAAGGGTCTTTCTCGATGAAATCGTTTTTTATTTGTATGTTTTCAAAAATAGGTAGCGTTTGTATGGTTTCTTTCGTTATTTCCGAATTGATTATTGTTGCCCAGTCTTTTTTATTGCTCAACAACGAGTGTTTCAGCATCTCTGCCATTCCTGATAAGATTGCTTCTGTGGCGAGTGTCGAAAGGAACGGTGTGTGGATGACGATGTATTCTGGCATACGGAATACACCAATCTCGTTTTTAAGTCCGTTGAAGTTTATACCTGTCTTTCCGCCAATGGAGGCATCTACCATCGCCAATAGGGTAGTGGGGATGTTGATATAATCTATTCCACGTTTGAATGTTGCGGCTGCAAACCCACCAATGTCGGACACCATGCCACCGCCCACATTGATGATAAGAGAGTGTCGTGTGGCTCCTCTGTCTGTCAGTGTCTGCCAGATGTGTTGCAGCGCATCAAAGGTTTTGTTGTCGTCTCCCTCGTTAATGACAATGTCTTCCGTATAGTCAAGTTTGAGCAATGGCAGACATAGTTTTGATGTGGTGGTGTCTGATAACGTAAAGATACGATCATACGACTTTTTGCTGATTATTTCAGCAATAGTTTTTTGTAGGTTTATGGTATTTATTAGTTTCATGGATGACAAAATTAAAAAAAATATATGATCTAATTAAACGAAAAGAAATATTTTTCGTCAAAGAAACAATTATATAAAATAATAGGTTACTTGAAGGTATTAACAGATAGTATTATGTTGACAACTTTTCGCTTCTCGAAGAGTTGAATAAATTGAATGATAAATTAGATGAAACGATTCTCTCTTTTTATTGTTGCGGTTGCTATTGCACAATTGAGCATGGCTCAGGTGATTACTGGTAAGGTGTTTGATAAGACTTCAAACGAAAGTGTTATTTCAGCAACGGTATCTCTGCTTAAAATGGACAGTACGCTTGTCTCTGGTACGACAACTGATTTTAATGGTGCTTTCTCACTGAAGGCAAAAAAGGGTTCTTATATCCTTCGTGTTTCGTATGTGGGGTACAAAAGCTACTATAAACCATTGAGTATTTCGGGTAATATGAACGTTGGAACAATATCACTCGCAACCAACAGCGTGATGTTGAAAGCGGCAGAGATTACAGGTGTCGCAAAGAAGGTGGTGCTGAAAGAGGATACATTCATATATAATGCTGACGCCTATCGTGTGCCGGAAGGGTCTGTGCTGGAAGAATTGGTGAAAAAGATTCCGGGAGCAGAAGTGTCTTCTGACGGTACAGTGAAGGTCAATGGTAAGGATGTCAAAAAGATTCTTGTTGATGGTAAGGAGTTCATGACAGGCGATACAAAGACTGCAATGAAAAACATTCCTACATCGGTGATAGAGAAGATAAAGTCGTATGATGAAAAGAGTGATTTGACAAGGGTTACCGGCATTGATGATGGGGAGGAACAGACTGTGTTGGATATAGGACTGAGAAAAGGTGCCGATGTCAGCAAAGGGTATATGGGAAATGTTGATTTCGGTGTCGGTACTGAGGACCGTTATGCAGGACGTGCCATGGGAGGATGGTTTCAGTCTGAACTTCGTATTATGGGTATGGGAAGCCTGAATAATGTCAATGACAGGGGCTTCAGTTCCCGTGGTGGCGATTTTGGTGGTAATAGCGGAGACCATTATTCTAAGATGGCTGCTGTCAATATGAACTATGAGAAGAAAGACGTTATAAAGGTGGATGGCTCTGTGATGTGGAATCATTCTGACGGAGATATGTGGAGTAAAAACTCTACACAAAACTTCGTAGGTGACAATATGTCCTATTCCAACAGTATCAACCAACGCTTCTCTCGCAGTAATAGTTGGAATGGACAGGCACGAATAGAATGGACTCCAGATACGATGACTAATATCCTTTTCCGTCCGTCGTTCTCGTATTCTTCAAGTGACGGAACAACTGAGGATATGAGTGCAACATTCGACCATGATCCTTACGAGTATGCTCCAGAGGGTGGTGGAGACAATCCTTTGGAAGAACAATACAAGGCACATCTAAAAGATTTGGGATATCTCGTGAATGATAAGATGAATAAATCTCTTTCATATTCTGATAGCAAATCTTTGAGAGGTACTCTGCAGTTGAATAGAAAGTTGAATACGGAAGGTAGAAACATAACTCTGCGTCTGACAGGTTCTACGGGGAGTGGTGACAACAAGTCTTTGTCATTGTCGAACGTTGGTTTGTATCATACGAAGAAGGATGCCAGTGGTCAATATGTGGATTCTCTGTATTCAAACAATCGTTATAACCTGACTCCAGCCAAAAACTGGGATTACAGCATACAGGCAACATATAGCGAACCGATATTCAAAAAGACATATCTGCAGCTCAGTTATACTTTTAAACATTCTTTCAAACAGAACGACAGAAGCACTTACGACTTCTCTGATGAACGCTTCCGCTATCTTGGACTTATGGATATTCCTCTTCAGTATCGTAACTGGGCAGATTATATTGACAGAATACAGACGGTGGCACCTCTGGAGAGCCTGTTGAGTGCAAATCTGTCAAAGTTTACACAATATAATGATTATACCCATAATATCCGCCTAATGTTCCGCATGGTGCGTGAGAAATTTAATTTGAATGCGGGTGTGGTCTTTACTCCTCAGAATACAGATTTTACATACCGCTATCAAAATGTAGATACCGTAATAAATCGTAAGGTGTTCAATTGGTCTCCTCAGATAAACTTCCGTTATAAATTCTCAAGGGTTAGCCAGATGCGTATTCAGTATAATGGTGCTTCGTCAGAACCTTCTATGACAGACATGATTCCAATCACGGATGATAGTAACCCATTGAACATAACAAAGGGTAACCCTGGCTTGAAACCTTCGTTCTCTCATTATGTCCGACTGTTTTTCAATGATTATATCACCTTCCATAATCAGGCGATAATGGCTAATATCAATTTCAATACCACGCAGAATAGTGTGTCAAATATGGTTACTTATGACCCTAAGACTGGTGGTAGGACGAGTATGCCGATGAATATCAATGGCAACTGGAGTGCTAATGGTGGTTTCATGTATAATGCGTCAATAGATTCTGTCGGCACATGGAATGTCAACACATTCACAAATGTTGGCTATAATAATTACGTGAGTTATTTTACGAAAGACATGAATTCCAATCCACAGAAGAATACCACTCGTTCTACTAACATCGGAGAACGTCTTGCTGGTAGTTATCGTAACACATGGTTGGAAGTGGAGTTAAACGGAACTCTTAACTATAGCCACTCTCAAAATATGCTTCAGGAGAATAATAACATGGATACGTGGCAGTTCTCTTATGGTGGAAGCATACAGGCAACAGCTCCTTGGGGTACTGCCATCTCAACATCGCTCAACCAAAACTCACGCCGTGGTTACAACGATGCGGCGATGAACACAAATGAGTTGCTTTGGAATGCCCAGATATCTCATAGTTTCCTCAAAGGAAAACCTTTGACTGTACGTCTGCAGTTCTATGATTTGCTTCGTCAACAGAGCAACATCTCACGCACTATCAATGCTTTGATGCGTAGTGATACGGAATCGAATGGTGTAAATAGTTACGTTATGCTGCGTGCATCATTCAGATTTACAGCATTCGGAAGCAAGAAGACTAATGAGATTATTCGGAGTGTTGTGCCGGGTGGTGTCGATGGTGTTATCCCTCCTCCGGATGGAGGTAGGAGACCGATGAGTGGCGGCATGCGCGGTCGCTTCGGTGGATGATAAAATCAAAAACGCAGTCCTGTGAATAGACGTACATTCCAAAACGTATTGTCTGTGTGGAATGAAATGTTACCATTACGGTAACGATAATGGTTTATGTTTGCAAGTGCACCGGCAAACCATTTTCCATTGTTGTATTGTGCAGAGAGGCGTCCTGTGTAATTGAAGTCAACCATAGTGTCAGAGACGTCAATCTGAACAATACTTCTGTTCCATGACTCCTTGTTATCTCCCTTCTCAGTCTTTATTGCAGGACCTAATATGCCTGCCGCAGAGATAAGTATATTTCTTGCAGGAACCCAGTTGTATGCGTACCCTCCCCACAGGATGAACTCATCGTATTTCATCTTGCTGCAGAGGTCGTTGTTGGTGCTTGAAAAGTCGTTATACTCAGATGGCAAACCTCTGTAATACCATTCCATCATGTTACAGAAGTTAGACAGTTGGTTTGTCATAAATCGATGTGTATAACCAATTCCTGCCAAGACGCTACCTGCAGAACGTAATTGTACTCCTACACTCCTGACAGCTGATGGATAGGAAAACTTCTTGTGGTTGAAGACATAGTAAAAATTGGCTCCAACCATCTTTGAAGTGACAAATCCACCCATCTCAAAGCTTCTCGGACAGTCTTCTGGTGTGTAACTGCTTGCGAATGGTGCTTCCCAGTCTCTCAAGATGAAGTCTCCACCGGTCTTACGGTAAAACAGGTCAAGATTAAAACGCAAGGTGAATATGCTAGCTTCAAGTTCTATCTTGTCCTTGTTTTGTACATCCTGCGCATTGAGACTTAATCCCAACGTGCCAGAGAACATCTTATACCCGATAGATGGACCTATCTTTTGGGATGTATGTGAACGAAAGTTTAATTCTACACCATTTTCCGTGTAGATATTATAGTTTTCTTGTCCGAAAACGTAAGTTACTCCTACCTTGAAATCGTATTTCTTGGGTTCAATATAATTGGAATCGACAGCATTGAACTTCTTGATGAAATGTGATGCTTTTTTAAATATGTTATCTCCTTTCGCAGGCAAGGAGAATGCAACCATAATACCGCAAAACAATAATATGTTGTTTTTGTGGCTCATACTTAGTGTGCTATTTATGCTTTTATAATAAGGTGTATCAAATATACAAGGAAGATTGTAACCAATACGGCTCCTTCCCATCTTTTAATCTTGTATGAAGTGAAGGCGAACAACCATACCAACAGTATGCTGCCAAGCATGACGATAAAGTCTGTGATATTTATGCCTTGTATGTTCAAAGGACATATTAAAGAAGTAAAACCAAGAATCCATAGTATGTTGAACACATTGCTTCCTATCACGTTGCCGATGGCGAGTTCTGAACGACCTTTTTTTGCTGCGACAACACTTGTTGCCAATTCTGGAAGTGATGTCCCGCATGCGACGATGGTAAGACCGATAACGCTCTCGCTGACCTTGAGTGACAATGCTATCTCTTTTGCACTGTTGACAAAAAGCTCACTACCACCAATGAGTAATATCAATCCTTCAATTATGTATATTACCGTATTGGTTAATGTTATGGTTTTCTTGATTTCATCGGTGTTTTGTGGGGTGTTGTGATTGCTCTTGAGTGTGATAAACATAAATGCCACAAACATGAATAATAATATGCAACCATCAATGACAGTAAGTTGACTCCCTGTGGTGTCAGACCATCCGTTTCTGTAGCATAGGATAATCATAACTATCGAGGCTATGACAGTAAACGGTATATCTTTTTTTATTGTGGCACGGGCTATCGTTATCGGACAAACAAGTGCTGACATTCCAACAATCATTAGGGTGTTGAAGATGTTGCTTCCCACGATGTTTCCGACAGCGAGGTCTGCACTACCTTTGATCCCTGATACAAGACTGATAACAAATTCCGGCATAGACGTACCGAAGGCAACGATGGTAAGTCCTATCACCATTTCGCTCATCTTGAGACGTCTGGCAAGTGCCACGCTTCCTTCAGTCAGACGGTCGGCTCCGTAAATTACGAATGCCCCGCCAATGATGATACCTAAGATGCTTATGATAATGGACATCTAAAAACCGTATATTTTCTTCAACGTGTTGCTCAGTTCTTCTCCGCGAAGGTCGTTGGCAATGATTGTCCCATTTCCATCAACGAGAATTGATGATGGTATTGCCATTATCTCATACACCTTCCCTGCGGCACTTTTCCATCCTTTGAGGTCTGACAGATGAACCCAGTTCCATTTGTTTTTCTTGATAGTACTCTTCCATCTGTCTGCGTCTTCATCAAAAGAAATTCCGACAACATTGAATCCTTTCTTGTGGTATTTGTCATAAGCAGCCTTGACATTAGGCATCTCTCTCATGCAAGGACCGCACCATGTTGCCCAGAAATCAATGAGCACAATCTTCTTCTTTCCTTTGCCAACAAAGTCTGTCAGATTGCACATTTTTTTCTTCATGTTAGGCAATTTCACATTTGTAATCTTTTTCCCAATGGTTCTGTTTTCGGAAATTTTTTGTGCATCACTTGAAACTGATAGCGCGAATACGGCTATGAACAATAAAATCAGCTTTTTCATAAAAAAATAGTTTAATGATGCAAAAGTATAAAAGTTTTTGTAATTTTGTACGCTTAAAAGAAGTTTTTTTGATGGTCATTAAGCCTAAAAAACTGGATATCTTCGTGATGAAACAGTTCCTGCTTCTGTTTGTAGGAACGTTTTTCATTTGTCTGTTCGTCCTCATGATGCAGTTCGTGTGGAGGTCTATAGACGAGATGATAGGGAAGGGGTTGACCATTGACATACTTGGTCAGTTTTTTTGGTATATGGGGCTTATGCTTACTCCACAGGCATTCCCACTGGCCATCCTGCTATCGTCACTCATAACGTTTGGTAATCTTGGTGAAAGTTCGGAACTTACTGCTATCAAGGCATCGGGTGTGTCCTTGTTACAGGTCTTCCGCGGCATGATAATCTTTGTTGTGAGCATCGCACTGATGTCTTTCTATTTCCAAAATGTCATCACCCCTAATGCCAACAGGGCTTTTGGACGTCTTCTCATATCTATGAAACAGACCAGTCCGGAGTTGGAAATACCAGAAGGCGTTTTCTACGGAGGCATACCAAATTGTAACGTGTATGTCCAGAAGAAAGATATGGACCGTCGTATGCTTTATGGCGTGATGATTTATCGGTTGACGTCTTCGTTTGAGGATGCAGCCATCATCCTTGCAGACTCAGGAAGCCTTGCGATGACTGAGGAAAAGAAACATCTTGTCCTTCATCTTTATAGCGGTGAATGGTTCGAGAATATGCGCTCGTCGGATGTTGTTGCAGGTGCATCAAACGTACCTTACCGAAGGGAGACCTTTGCTCAAAAGGATATTGTCATCGACTTCGATGCGGGGTTCAACCTTGCTGATGAAGATGTCTTTTCTCACGACCCACGAACAAAAAGTCTTAAAAAGATTCTTGTCGATATAGACTCCATGAACAGTTCCTACGATACGCTCGGCATGACCTATTATTCTCAGGAACGTGCAGGACTTCTATATATACCTGCATCAACAACTCAAAACGTTGGTGTGGCGAAAAATACGATAGCTGTTACGGAGATTGATATTGACAGCGCATTCTCAAAATTGTCGGAGGAGAAGAAACGCGAGGTCGTATCAGCGGCATTGGACAAAGTGAATATGGCAAATACGAATATGGAGTTCAAAACTTACGTCACAAATGATAATGAGTATTATCTGCGTAAGCATAAATTGGAAGCCATAGCTAAATTCACCTTAGCCTTCTCCTGTATCATTTTCTTCTTCATAGGTGCACCACTTGGGGCTATTATTAGAAAAGGTGGACTTGGCATGCCACTCATTGTCAGTGTGCTGGTATTCATTGTTTATTTTATATTAGAGAATATGGGAACAAGGATGGTGCGTGAAGGTGCATGGCCTATATGGTTTGGTGCCTTCCTTTCAACAGCAGTGCTGGCACCATTGTCCGTGTTCTTCACCATAAAGGCAAACAAGGATTCTGCAATATTGAATGCTGATTTCTATACGAGTTTGTTCCGCAGGATCTTCGGAATCGTTCCTAAACGTTATATTGCGAGCAAGGAAGTCATCCTTCATGCACCCGATTATGCTGCGGATGCAGAGCAACTCATGCAAATCAATGAAGATTTGGCAGAATATGCAAGGGCTCACAAATTGTTTACAGCACCAAGTGTTGTAAAGATTTTCTTCCGTTCTCACCCTGATACAGTCATCGAGTCTATCAATGAACGTCAGGAAACGATAATAAGCGACTTGGAAAATACTCGTGACAAATACGTCCTGTCTGCAATAAACCATTATCCTGTTATCTTGACAGATGCACATACGGCACCATTCAAAAGCCATCGTCTGAACGTCATGGCAGGCGTCATTTTTCCAATGGGTATATTCCTTTATTTCCGCATCTGGCGTTTCCGTCTGATACTCTTGCGCAATATCCGACAAATAAGACACGTTAATCAAGAAGTGGTGGCAAGAATTAACGAAATATTGGATGATGAAAATAAAAAGTCTTAAATTTTGTTAAAAGCATAACGAAAATAAACTTTATTGCTATCTTTGCAGAATAAT
>JAGHTI010000072.1 GCA_018065415.1 Candidatus Equicola stercoris | reverse complement strand
ATTGTCACACTCTTTGTAACAGTTACGGCACCAGTCTTGCCCTCTTCATTCACTCCGACGAAGAATTCGCCTGGTTTCAGAGCAAATACCTGTCCTTCTTCTGCATCAGTAAGAAGTTGTTGAAGATTATCAACATCAGGATCAACGATGGTTGCACCAGCGAGGTCGGCGATAGTAGTGAACGTGCGATGTCCACGCTGCTTATCAACCCCATTCTGTGTGAAATAGAGGTAAGCATCGTACTCAGTTTCAGGATTAAGTCCTTCAACGACAGCCTTTGATGCAGCAATCTCATCAGGAGTAATCTCGTGAACGATATTTCCCGGGTTGATTACAATCTTCGTCACATTCGTTTCGCCCACATTCCATGATAAGGTGACGCTCCTGTCGAGGATGTCAGCCTCCTTAGGATTGGAAAGAATCTGATTTGCAGATGTACGGAATGTACATTCAGAGTAGTGAGAATCTTTCTTCGTAGGGTCGCCAGAGATAGCCGTCAGACGTACAGAATACCTTGTGTCGTATGTAAGATCGGAAAGAGTATAAGTGATGTCTGCAACTTCGTCATCTTTATCAGGAATATGGTGGTTCTCATTGAATTCAAGGCTATCGTCAGCATACACCTCGATACAGTAATAACTTGCACCAGTAGCATTTTTCCATTTGAGGACAGCACTTGTTTCCTTAATGGAGCCTGCCTCGAAATTCAGTGGCGAGAAGACGCGAGGATAGTTGCCTTCCGTGATTTCATCGCCTGGATCAGAACATGCACCGAAGCCAAAGCAAACAGCCAAAGCAATGGTATAAAATAATATCTTTTTCATTTGTTTGTTCTCCTTTTAATTAGTCAGACAATAATTCATTAGTAAGATAGCCATTACTGTTGTCAATAAATATCTTCCAGATAGGCCATACGCAATGTTCACTTGGAGTAACAGTATAAAGACCATTGATGATATTGTCAGTGATAGTGCTAACGCCATCACTTACAAGCCATCCCTTAGAAGAATAGTCTTGTGTATCCATGAGCTCCTTACCATGATCGTCAGTATCACCATGATTCAATCCGTATATGGACAGCATTGTAGGAGTATCGCCATCCTTTGAAAGTTCATCGGTGTTCTTGACAAGTTTGTAATACAATTTTTCAGGAAGGTCAGCATAGGCACCAGTACGGTTTGCCAAAGCCTGCAGCTTTGCCTTACATTCAGCCATCTTTGCATCAATGATTCCCCAACGGATGAGGTCAGCCTTACGCAACTGTTCGCCAGCAAACTCAAAAGCACGCTGGTCAACGATACCTTCAAAGAAAGCATCCTTGTTTGCAGTATATTTAGCCATGAGAGCATCTACCTTTGCTTTCGGCAGAACGCGGTCAAGGATAGGACGCAGATAAGGTGCGGCAGCAGCAGGACCGTCAAGTTCGTTGATAGCCTCAGCAGCCATGAGATAAACGTCAGCAAGACGCATATACTGGAAGTTCACACCATCATCATTCGTTGAAGTGACGATACGAGTCATCCATTCATAACGCAGTTTGCCGAAACACATCTTATACACACCACGCAACTGCTGTGAAGCCTTTCCGTCCTTGAGTTCAGAACTCCAATCGTAAGGAACGCAAGTGATATCGCGGCGGATGTCGTCAACATCATAATCGTAGAAGAGTGTAGCAACAGGACCGTTCACACCACCCTGAGCCTGCTGTGTGTATTGATCTTTTGCATTGTGTTTTACACCCCAAGTATAGAGTACACGGCCACGACCTTCAGAGAAAGGTATCTCCCAGAGAGATTCGCCTCCGGCAGTGATATTGTCCTGACAAAGTTTAAGGAAGTTGTCTTTGAAAGAGCCGAGAGTGTTGCACTTCTGGTTGATGATATCAAGACATTCTTGTTTTGCTATTGCATACATCTTCTCCGGTGCCAAATCTTGGTCCTTGCTAAGACGGTAGCCATCGCCACGCTGTCCATAACCACCTGCTGCAAGAGCGATACGTGCGCGAAGAGCTTTTACGAAAGCCTTGCTGACACGTTCAGTAGTGGTAGTGATAGCATTTTCGTTAGGCCAATAGCAATAATTCTCTGCTTCTTCCAAGTCAGCGAGGAGTTGCTTGTAGATGACGTCACGGTTAGTACGTGGCAGATAGATGTTGTCTGCATTGTTAGGAACGAAACGTGCAGGAACATCACCCCAAGCCTTGATAAGGTCGTTATATATGACAGCACGCAATGTGAGAGCCTCACCGAGCAACTGTGCAAGGTCAGGGTTTGTGAGGTCGCCATATTTCCTTATACCTTCGATGGCAAGGTTAGCACGCTCGATACCTTCATAGAACTTTGCATAAGCATTGTTGTCGGTATTCATCTGTCCGTTGTTCGGAAGAGTGTTGTAATTACCCAGACTCTGCTTATCAGTAGTTGCTTGTGTAGCATCAGGATAGTTAATCCACTCAACGTCAGAGTTTACGCCATAGTAAGGGAGGAAACGTCCACGATAGGAGTTTGTCTCACCGAATGACTGATGTATGGACATCACTTCTGCCTCTGCCAGTGAATAAGTAGAGAACACTGATGAAGCGTCCAAAGAGGACTGTGTCGGAGCATCGAGTTCACAAGATGCGAAACCGAACACTACAGAAAGTGACAAAACTGTGAATTTAATATATTTTTTCATAATGTATTTCCTCCTATTAGAAGTTCAAGTTAAGACCAATTACAAACTGACGGCTTCTTGGATAACCAGAGTAATCGACACCAGGAGTTAGGTTCGTGGTACGGATACAGTCTGATTCAGGGTCGTAACCGCTATAGTTAGTAATGCAGAATACGTTGTAAACAGAAGCATAGAGACGCAGGCTGTTTATATAAGCCTTCTTTACCAGTTCCTTTGGCAACGTGTAACCGAGAGTCAATGTGTTAAGACGGAGGAAAGAAGCCTTTTCGATAGCCCAATCCGTGAGAACCATGCTCTTCATGTAAGGAGACCACATTGTAGTGTTAGCATTGAGTGCTTCCAATGCAACAGGGTCGTTACAGAGAGTTCCATCAGGATTGAGGTTTGTCCAACGCTTGCCATCTGCCATAACATCAATCATGTTACGATATTGATACTTACTTGTTGAAGTATATTCAATCTTGTTAGCATTGTAAACATCGTTACCAATGCTGAAGTTGAAGTTTGCACTGAGATCGAAGCCATAAAGACGTGCATTAAGTGCGAAACCACCGGTACAATCAGGATTTACATCACCGATTATTCTCTGGTCTTCTTCACCAATAATATTAGTCCCATCGTCAGCAATCTTCTTCAGTTTCATAGTACCTGGGCGAATCTTGCCGAGGATAGCAGTACCATCAGCAACACCTTCCTTGAGCATCCAAGTGTCAGTAGCAGCATCATAGCCTGTGAAGTCAGAAACCTCATAACGTCCATCGTTTACATATCCGCGAATCTGACCTACAGCACCGCCAACAGCAATCCAGTAGTCCTGACCGATTTCTGTAGAAGCCCATCTTGAGTTCATACCAAAGTCGTTCATGATACCAAGGTCTTCAATCTTAGTCTTGTTGAAGCCGATATTGCCTGACAGTGACAAACCGAAGTTTTTCTTGTCGATAGCATTCCAAGTGAGTGACAATTCAACACCCTTGTTTGAAGTCTCACCCATGTTGCGATACTGAGTATCATAACCAGTACCAGAAACAGGGAATTCTATGAGAAGGTCTTTCGTTGTATTCCAATATGCGTCAATGGTACCTGTCAACTTGCTACCGAACATAGTGAAGTCGAGACCTACGTTACGAGTGATTGTTGTCTCCCACTTCAAGTCAGGGTTTGCCATAACCTTTGATGGAGCCCAGTAAGTAGAAACACCATTGATCCATGTAGTAGATTTAGCTGAATATTCCTGTGCGAGCTGTCCTACAGGGATATTGTTGTTACCTGCAGTACCATAACTCAAGCGCAGTTTCAAGTCGTCGAGCCAACTGCTTGCGCCCTGCATGAACTTTTCAGAAGATATACGCCATGCAGCAGCAACTGATGGGAAGTACCCCCAGCGATTACCGTCAGCAAACTTTGAAGAAGCATCGGCACGCATTGTTGCAGTGAGCAAGTATTTATCTAAGAAGTTATAATTTACACGACCGAAGTATGACAAGAGTTTGTCATCAGGGCTGTAGAAATCATCTATTGAATAAGGAACACCCTGGTTTGTAAGTTTCCATGCAGTATCTGAATCGAAGTCAACAGGGAATCCGTGTGCTTCATTAGTATTCGCTCTTTTCTTCGTAATGATATATTCATGACCAGCCATGAGGTTAAGGCTATGTTTCTTACTCTTGATAATATCCTTGAAATCGAAAGATACTGTATTCGTATTGCGGAAACGATGACGGTTTGTATCAACAAGACGGATAGCAGGTTTATTCTGGTTTTCGCCAGCAGGGACATTCTTCACATAGTAAGTTGTTATTCCCCAGAAACGCTTGTCGTACTGATTGTAATTATCATAACCGAATTCTGTCTTCAGCTTGAGGTTCTTGATTACTTCCCATCCGAAAGCACCATTGAGGTTGAGATTCTTACGATCCTTAACACGGTCATTATCCCAGATAGACTGGAGAGGATTGTAAAGGTTACCCAAATCATCATCACTTGAACCAGCAGAAGGGTCAAGATTCTTCAAAGGTATCGGAGTATAGATAACAGAATACTTTAGACGGCGGTCAGTGTCATAAACACCGGCAGCCTCGTTAGCACCAGCACCTTCAATGTGAGTCATAGCATAACGTGCCTGGAAGTCGAGAGTTGTCCTCTTTGAAGGTTTTGTGTTCAGTTTCAAAGAGAAGTTGTCACGCTTATATTCTGAACCTTCCATGATAGCCTTATCATTCATGTGTGTGTATGTGAACGCATACTTGATATTGTCGCTACCACCATTAACACTCAGGTTATGATTGAAAGTGTGACCAGTACGTCCGTATGTAAGATCCTGCCAGTCGTTCTGAGCGCAGTTGTCATACATATCGATATCAGTATAATTACCGAAATAATCTGTATAAGAAGAGATGTCGTTAGGATTCTTCAAGAGAGCAAGTTCATACTGCCATTTAGCATAATCAGATGCAGGAAGAACATCCATAGTCTTTGCAATCTTCTTCCAGCTATAGTAAGCATTGTAACTTACGTTTACCTTACCGCTCTTACCGCTCTTTGTAGTGACGAGGATAACACCGTTAGCACCACGAGAACCGTAGATAGCAGTTGAAGAAGCATCCTTCAAAACAGTAATGTCTTCTATTTCAGAAGCAGGGATGTCGTTGATACCGTCAACAGGGAATCCATCAACAATGAACAGAGGGTCATTGCTTTGAGTGATAGAACCACCACCACGAACACGAATCTTTACATCTGCATCTGGAGAACCTTCTGTTGTCGTCACCTGCACACCAGCCAACTTACCAGTAAGGGCTTCAGTAGCATTTGCAACAGGAACTGCCTCCAAGACATCACTTTTAACTGTGGCAACGGCACCAGTAAGGTCTTTCTTCTTTACTGCTCCATAACCGATAACAACCAAATCGTTAAGAGAATGACCAGCATCCTTCAGAACGACATTAACAGTTGACTTTCCACCAACCTTCACTGTCTGCGTTTCCATACCAACGTATGAAATGACAAGTGTGCTGTTAGCAGAAGCTTTAATGGTAAAGTGTCCGTACAAATCGGTAGTGACACCATTCTTAGTACCTTGTTCTACAACACTGGCACCAATGACTTCATCACCGTTTTCATCCTTAACAGTACCATTAACTGTCTGCGCCTGTACACAGATGGCAACAAATGCCAATACCAGTGTCAGCGCCATTCGAAAAAATTTCAAATTTGACATAGATAATTGTTTTAATGAATAGTTAATAAAATGTTAAAAAAGTATATAAAAAAAGCAATTTCGTAATGTAATATTTTGCAAATATACATTATTCTTTGTTAAAAAACAAAAAAGCTGAGAAAAATAAATTTCTCAGCCTTATAAAAGCCCTAATTTGTCTAGATTAAGTCTTTCTATTTCATAAGGAACTTTTTACCATTCATGATGACAATTCCTTTGAAGCCATTGTTCATATTTACCTTTTGTCCCTGCAGGTTATAGACAGCATTGGAGCATCCATTCACCATTGTTGGAGCAAGAACATTCTCAATATCAGATACTACAGAACTTGATGCACCGAGACCACCCATCTGATTTGCTACACGGACAGCATAAGTACCAGGTTCATTCAGTTCGTATGACAACTCTGTAGTGAATGCCACCACGCTATTATCTTTTACGATAGCATAGCACAGAGCATTGCTGACAGCGTCCCAACTGATGGTATTGCCAGTAAGAACAACATTTGTCGGTGCAGACATCTGAACTGTAACATCACATGGATTCCAAGAATCATTACCAGCAAGAACATTACCTATAGTATATGTTGCAGCGGTCTGAGCATCAATAACACATGGGTCACTGCCTTGTGCAGGGTTACAAGCCTGAATAGAACGTAAGGAGAGATCCAGAGTCTTACCATCCTTATCCTTAGAACCATATTCGTGGAATCGGCAGACAAGGCCACCAGTCATTGCTGCCCATCCAGCATCCGTCGGCAAAACCTCAAATGTGGTATTTATAAAGGTTGCTGCTGGCGAGTCGCCCCAAGGACGTCCAAGATTATATTTCTTTGCTGCATCCTCAGATGCTGTGACCACACAGTCATTGAATACCATGCCCCACTTGTTTGCAGTTGCAGTATTAGGTGCGGTCAGATAGCCACCTCCCTTGAAATTATTGTAATGCAAAGTGCATTTGTTAAAATATGCAGTTCCATCGCCATAAATAAAATCAACATCACCATAAATATCGCAATCCTCAAAATAACCTCTGCGGTCACTCTTATTGAGATAGTATGTATCCTGACAACCTTGTAATGCAACATTTTTCAGTATATGACGATCGCCACGAGCACGCAAGGCAATAGCCTGTTTCGTTATTGTCTTTTTCTCAAAATCATAGCCCTGACGAATTGTCAAGTCCTGCATATAGACATCCGTATCTGTTTGGTCAATAAAGAGTGTTGGTGTCTTGTCTGCATTACCATCCGAAGGAGCATAGTTGACGATAAGGACACCATCCTTGCTCTCGCCTATTAGAGAAACATTCTTTGCAACACGCGTTTTCGCAGCTGTTTCCAAATCATACTTTCCATTATGAAGGAAGATGCGGAAACGTTCATCAGAAGCACTTGTTGCAGCCTTGAGAGCAAACAGCAATTCATCACCATTGTGTACTATTGCTTTATATGGTCCATCAGTAAATATCTCGCTACCATCACTAAAATTGGCAATAAGCGTCAAGTCATCAGACATTGTGACCTTATAGGAATGTTCTGTTGACAAGATATTGCCCATATCATCTGTCCAACTCTTGAAGAGAAAACCATTTGCAGCCTTGGCAGTAACGGTGACCTCAGAATTGATATCGTAAGTTTCAGAATTAGGCTCACGGACGATGGTACCAGCATCAGCTGGATTAACACCAGTTGTCAACGTTACCTGCGTGGATGTATTCTCGACCATGGCATAAACCTCCAGATGGAACATATAAGCATTCTGTTCCTCATTGAGATTCCACCATTGCAACTCCACATCCTCATCATTCACATTCACCTCTATCCATTGAGGAGTGCCACTGACTCGTGTATTGTACAATGTTACCCAATCGCCATCTTTTGCACCCTTCTTACGCAATCCGAAGCCTCTGTCATTACCTGTAACACCTTGGAAGAAACGTACCTTTGTAATATTCTTAAACTTGGACGTTGTAAAAGTAGAAGCCGACTTTGCAGCAAGAACATACCCCTTATAATCAGGATTAGTTGCTGGGTCGAACTTACCCGGATTTGTTGCTGCAGAATCTACCGTTGTGTTATAAGTTGAAAAGATTATCGTTTCATCAGAGAAATCGGTGTTTATATGAATGGTATCATTGGAGCCAACATATCTCCAATCATGGAAAGCAGTATTGATGATTGCCTTTTCAGTATATAAAGGGACAACCTTTGGGATGTTTAACACTATTGAATTAAGTGAAGAAGCATCCACAGAGAAGGATGCCTTATCCCCTTCTATTGCAGGAGAGACAGCAACGCCATTTACCTTTAGTCTTGCCTTATCATACCAAGAAATTGTGATAACAGAATTATTGAAATCAAGTTTTACATCCTGCTTTTCGCCCTCCACATCGGCTTGAGTAACAAAGATACCCTCACCAGTTACAGAAGGAGCACCTTCTTGTGAAAAATCCCATTTCACCACAATATTTTCATTGCGGTCTGTAATCTTTTTAGTATTGGCATTGAAGACAGGAGTGTCATATACAATCTGTGAAGGTGTATTATAAGTGAGTCCTGGTACATAAACCTTACCATCAGCAGAATTAAGCCATGCCGCCATGGTATAACCCTCTTTATACTGCGACATATTAGGAGCGATTACTACTGAATATGTTTCCGTTTCAAATTCAGTCTTATTGATGATACCGTCAGCAACGCCATTGAGATATACTTCAAGGTTACTATATCCACTTTCTGTAATTTCCGCACCATCAGAAGCATCTTCAGGGTTCAAGCCTACCTTTGTCTCATAACTATCTGGCAAACCATCACCGTCAGTATCTTTGGCAAACTTATCGCCCTCACGCATACCGAGGAAAGGATAGTTGTAATACACACTACCAACCTTGCTATCAGTAACAGCATAATATGTATCGTGTTCCTTAAGAGTTATATTGTCTGGAGAATCTATGATTCCCAGTTTTGAACCACGGTCACCAGAAGCAAAGTCATCGGCAGTTCCTGCTGCCTGTGCCAGAAGACGAGCGTCCACCTCATCAAGACGAGGAAGGGTTGCACCTGCATCGCGAACAACTTTCTGATATGCCTCATCAGCAGTTTCGTATGTCATACCACTAAGGTCGTAAGGAATGCTCTGCAGTACATACGTTAAGAAATCATTTCCCGTCAATTTTATTGCCCTTGCAGAATTACCACTTTGTGCACCATAGTAATTATCTGCATTGACGGCATCAAGATTGTCCTTGCTCCAAACACCACTCTTTGAAGAATATGCTCCGTCAACTTCAAATTTATTGCCCGTCATATACCACTCTCCATACGGTGAACTCGGAGAACAGAAATAACGTGAGCCAGAAGTGGCACTTTTTGTAGCAGGTCCTGGACGATAAAAATTATTGATAAGATATACTCTATCATAACTATCGTTCACCTGTGTTTTTGACTTATCATTTTCTCCTCCGTACTGTGCACCAGAATTACCCCAGTTGAAAACAACATTATTGGCAAACTCACTATCCACATAACGGTCGTTAGTGCCACGAGCTCCATTGAAACGAGGGCTACGGCTATTACTGTTCGTTATCAGACAATGATGCATGGTAGAATGTTCGCCACCCCATTGTGTGGCATAGGCACGTGCACCTTTTGAATTTTTGGAATTATACAAAGACTCACCGATGATACAATGCTGCACAGTAGTATATTTTGTATCATAAGCAGTAAGACATTCTTCCATACTCCAAGTTATAGAACAATGGTCAAGAATGACATTTGCTCCATTCTCCATATCAACTCCACACATACTTTTCGAAGGTATATCGCCTGCACGGAAACGAATATGTCGTACAATGACATTATTGCTGTTTATATACAAGTTGTAACCTGCCAGACAGATACCGCCACCAGGGGCCGTTTGACCTTCAATAGTGACATTGTCTTTGTTCGTCCTCAACTTTGATGTGAGATAGATTGTGCCACACGTATTGAAAAGTATTGTACGTGGCTTACCTCCATTGTCCGAATAAAGTGCCCAGCGAAGTGTTCCCGGTACAAGTTTGGAGTCGGAACAGTCGTCATTACGGGTAACATAAAACACAGTTCCCCCACGTCCACCAGTAGTATATTTTCCATACCCTTCAGCTCCTGGGAAAGCAGGGATACCACTGGTTATTGGTGTGATGTATGCAGCAGTTGCATATACAACTGTCAACATACACGACAGAAAAAACAATGTAATCCTTTTCGTTGTCATAATAAATTTTTTATTAGAATTAAAAATAAAGAGGAATGCCACAAGACACTCCTCTTATATATATGAGGTAAAGACTTATTTAACAAATGCCTTACCCTTGCAGATTACCAATCCGCGATAGTTGTCGTTAACTTCTATTCCCTGAGCATTGTACATGCGAGTGTCATTAACATTCTTGCCAGCAACTACGTCCTTGATACCAGTTGGACCTGTGAAATCCTCACGGAAATATGGAGCACCATACCAAGGATCGTTTACATTCATTGCAAATGCCTCCTTGTCAAAAGTCTCATTATTACCAAATGCTTCACCTGCACCTTCTTGGATAGTTACCGTCTCTTGATTATAGTCAGCAGGGTTTATAAATTCCGTTTCAGCATTATCTGTGCCACAGATGAAAGCGACACCAACCAAAACCATACGTTTTTTGATACCAACTTGCATTGCATAATCTGCACTCCAATCTAACTTTTCACCCCATTTGTTTTCATAACAGTTATAGCCAGTAGCAGCATCACCTGAAGACGGATTATCTACAGCATAAGGACATGTTCCTGTCTTTGCAAAGAAATATGACATTTCGCCTTCTGTCTGCCCGTCGCACATATAATTTGCGAACTCACTCTTTTTTTCCTCACTTGCAAAGAGAGACTCATAATCTTTGCCTTCCTTAGAATTAGACAAATCCACAACCATCTTATACGGCTGGTCGAATGTGACGAGACGTGGATCTATTTTTGTTCCATCAGCACTTGCGTGAATCTTATAGTTCAAGAAATCTGGAATATCATATACAAATTCTCCTGAAGTTGGGTGCACAAATGCTGTACCACCATCTGCAACACTTTTCTTATTACTTGAAACATGACATTCGCGATAAGCCTGATTAGACAATGCTGTACCATCTGCTGCGTTTGCATATCGAGCCTGTACACGACCAGCAGGACAATCAGAGAAACTTAATCTAATAGGGTCCGAAATCCAAGTCTGCGGAAGGCCAACAAAATACATCACAACTTTCTTCAAGTTGGTGTAGCCAAACTTGTTTATTTCCGTATTTGGATTATACAAAGCCAGTGTTTTATTGATAACAAATACGCCACGATAGAAGCCTTTCTTCAATGTAAATCCAGTTTCTGCATCCGTGTAATCCTTCGTGAAAGCAAATTTATAATTAAAATCTGTTGGCTCTACATCATTAATCGGATGTATCGCTTCCAATTTCTTTCCCAGTTCCTCTGTACTCCAAGGATACTTAAAAAGGTCACCATCAAAGATTTGAGATACTGTATCATTTGTCATATAAATGATACGATTCTTAGTCAATTTCGGAGCTTGTGCAAAAACACTTGCCGAAAACATTACAACTGTTACAAGAGTAAATAATTTTTTCATAATAGTTAAATTTGATTGTTAATGATATAGTTGATTTGTTGTTTCAATATTTGAAAAAGAAGGGGTAAAGAGCATTACCCCTTCATCATTATAAGATTAATAATCGTAACCGAAATCCTTAAGACCTGATGTCGCAGTTGCACCATATCCATTATCACCATATTCTGCTGAGTTCAGAATAGTAGTGAGGAAGTCATTAGATATCGGACGGTTGTAATTAGCAGTCTTGAATTTCGAAGCAGCACGCTTGTTGTATTTAGCAAGACGTGTTTCAAATGCGTTATGACGTTTCAACAATGCCCAACGGTTGAACTCTCCAGTCATCTCACGTACATATTCGTCAAAGATATCATCTTCTGTAGCATCGGTTTTCATCTTCCACGCATCTCCGACATTTGGACGTGCAGCACGCTTACGCAAGACATTCAAGTATTCCGTAGCCTTACCACCATTACCGAGTTTCTGCTCTGCTTCTGCTGCCAGAAGATATATTTCTGCCATACGCATGATGAACATATCACCAGTCTTTATCTGTAAGTTATTTGCAACGAAACAACCATCGAACGACCAGTTAAATTTATGCAACTGCGGGTAAGCCATGTGCACACTTGTCTGACCATTTCCGATATTTGGTGCATATTGTGCCTCTGAAGGGAATGTTCCTGTTGTTGAGCCATAAGGAACGTCATTGCTATCATACAAATCAGAAATCTTATAAGCCAAGAAACGGCTCTTTGCATCCTTATAAACCTGCAATTCTGCATCTGTATGAACTGCTACAATGTTATAACGTTCATCATCAGGTGCGATAGGATAAGGCATTGCGAATGCTTTGCGTGTAATGACTTGTTCCGGCTTCAAAAGTGCATCGTAAGAACCATTCCATTTCCATGTGTATGTAGTCTTATGAGTCCTTGGGTCTGTCTTTTTCTCACGAATCAAGTTCTTCTTAAGATAGCCCTTAGGCCAAATATATGCAGGGAATTGATTTCCAGCATAGGTAGATTCCGTAACATCACAATCGACATAAGGATAAATTATCGAATCCACATTTATAGGATCTATGCCATATTTATCACATATATCTTTTGTAAGTATAATGACAGATTTGTCAAGTGGAACCCATCCTACTTTTCCCATACCCCACTCATTGTATGCGTACTGGAACGTTGTTTCCCAACGTCTGTCCCAAGTAGGATTGAAACAATAGAAAGCATATTTTGTAGGCATCCATACAGATGAGTTCAGACGACCATAGAAATATCCCTTGTCGCTTGGTTTGTGGTCAGGATTCCAGAATTCTTCCAGAGCACCTGCATTTGCAGAAGAGTAAGCAGACAGTTTATTGCTTTTTGACATATACTGCCATGCATCATCATTACCGTTTGCACCGGCTGCAATCCATAATGCTTCCTTGTTGGTACGGTTGTTGGCATCTGCCCACATATCATAGATATCATCATAGAGATATGCACCGTATGCAGCCTGATTATTGATAAGTTCTTCAGCTGTTTGTGCTGCCAACTTCCAATACTCTTTACCATCACCTAACTTCAAATATTTGGCATCTCCAAGACCTGCACGCTGTGCATATACCTTTGCAAGGATACCCATAGCTGCCTTCTTCGTAAGACGGGCTTTGTTGTCAGCGTATGGCTCAACACCAAGTTCTGGTATAGCCTCTGTCAAGTCCTTGATAATCTGCTCATATATCTTAGTTTCGCTTGTACGTACAGGGTAACGGTCTGTAACACCAGAAACAGACGCATTACTTTCAAGAGTAAGAGTAACAGGACCGAAGTTTGTTACCAACAGATAATAATAGAATGCACGCAAAGCCTTAGTTTCTGCAACCAATACTTTCATCTCACTCTCCCTGCCATCCTTGTCAACAACCTTATCTGCCTCATTGATGACAGTATTACAAGTAGTAAGCATAGAGTAACACTGCTTAAACAGCTTGTTGGTTGAGTTGGTAGATGTTGTCAGACCATCGTAATAAAACAAATCCTTCGTACCATCACCATTACCTTTTACCACCCACATATCTGTACCGCCCTCAGATGCAAACATCCAGTCAGAAGCAGTATATAACTGATCTGCGATACAAGAATAGCAATAAGCCTGCAGACCTGCCCATGCAGAATACTGCGTCAACGATGCATCACCAGCGTGTGGATTATCTTCATCCAGACTACACGATACAAGCATCGAAGTTGTACAGAAGATAACTGCAAATATTTTAATATACTTTTTCATATTCATTATTATTAAAGAGATTAGAATGAAAGATTAACACCGAATACCAACTGACGTGTCAGTGGGAAGTCAAGAGAGCCATTCATTTCTGGGTCATAGTCCTTTACCAGATGGTCTGTTGCCCATACGAATGGATTAGAAATCGTAGCATATACACGCAGTTTGCTCATACCTGCCTTTGCACAGAGATTATGAGGCAATGTATAACCGAGAGTGATATTCTTGATTTTCCAGAATGTACCGCTTACATAACAACGTGCAATCTTATCCTTTTCTGTCCATGTGCGGTCTGCATTCAAAGCAGGGAAGTCATTTGCACCATTTTCCGGTGTCCAATAGTCAAAATAAGTTGGGAAATTACCACCTGTTGGATTGTACCATGCCAATGGTTCGTAATACATCATCTGCCCCTGACGAGTATAGAGATAAATGCTCAAATCAAAGTCCTTGTATGTAAGAGTATTCTGGAAACCCATCTGCCATGAAGGAGTATTATGACCGAGAATCTGCTTGTCAGTTGCATCGTTAGGAGTGTAAGTATTGTCTGCGCTAAAGTCATTATACTTACGCTGTCCCTGTTCATCATATTCATCATAATACTTACGCAGAATAGTATTACCCTGTTCATCCAACAAGTATTCCGAATTAGGAATTTCCAGTTTCAAATCACCAGGAAGCAATCCAAGGCATGCTGCTTTCGCTGCCTCATCAGTCTGCCATACGCCAATACACTTATAATCATAATATGACTTGATTGCATCACCTACATGAAGAGTCCAGTCACCATTTGTCACATAATTGCCTGCACCTTCACCCAAGGAGACAACCTTTTCCTTATTTGTTGAGAATGTCAGAGTTGATGTCCAAGTAAAGTCTTTCTTCACGATATTACGTGTGTTGAGTGTCAACTCGAAACCTGTATTCTTTGTTTCTGCCAGATTACCTGTTGTCTTGAAATATGTAGTAGCACTTGAACCACCATTGTTGATAGGCAACGTCATATCCCAGATAACGTCTTTTGTCTTTGTAACATAAAAATCTGCATTCAAGTCAATACGTCCGTTCAGGAAAGAAGCATCGATACCGATGTTCGTATTATATGACTTTTCCCATGTCAATGCAGCATTAGTAATAGTTGCAGGGAAGAAATAACTTGTCATTGTCTGACCTCCGAGAGCCATCTTGCCCTGCTGGAGAATAGACCAAGAACTATAAGGAGCGATATTAGCCGCACCTGTTACACCCCAACCGCCGCGGATCTTCAAATTATCCAGCCATCCGCGTGTCTTCTCCATGAACTTCTCTTCAGAGATTCGCCAACCGAGAGAGAATGCAGGGAATGTATCCCAACGAACATCTTTCGCCAACTTAGAGTTACCATCATGACGTACAGATACACTTGCGAGATACTTACCAGCATAAGAGTAATTGATACGTCCAACAAGACCCATGCTCTTACCCATTGAATAGTCTGAACTTAAGCTCTTATTTTCACCGATTGCCGCACCAAGGTTTGTCCAATAATAAGCATTGCTAGTTATACCATCTGTATATTCTGAATTACTTTCATTCTTGCTGTCAGACCATGTCGTTACACCTGTAACTGTAAAATGGTGGTCCTTGTTGATATCAAAGTTATAAGTGAGGATATTTTCCCACTGATAAGCCTCTGAATGGCTGTCAGAAATTGTCGCATTAGTATATTGAGCCAATTTGGTCAAATCTTTCTCATCTACTGCACCCGTACCTGCTGCATCATAGAACTGGTAAGAATGATAACCTACGAATCTGTTCGAATTTGTATAGTTCAGAGATATGCTGGCACGTGATTCCCAAGTAAAGCCCTTGAAAGGAGAAACCTTGATATATGGCTGGAAATAAAGTTTCAGACCATTGCTCTTGTTCTTATATACACTCTCATCATTGTTGAGAAGTAAGTTAACCTGCTTATTATCATTGATGACAGGATAAGGTTTTACACTTCCATCTTCATTATAGAGAGACCCGAAAGGATTTGCACGCAGAGCATTTTCCAGTTTGCTGTATGGATCACTCTTCTTATGATAGCCAATCTGTGAATGAACACCTGCTGACAACCATTTTGACAAATCATAATTCAAACGGATTGATGAAGAAAGTAGTCTGTAGCTGTCATTTTCATACTGACCTTTTTCATTAGAATAGTTCAATGAAACGTATGTCTGAGATTTTTCCGTACCACTTGACAGAGACAGAGAATAGTTCTGTGTGAATCCTGTTTTCAACAAGGCATCTGCCCAGTCGATAGTCTGGCCATTAGCATAAGCATCTTGGAAAGCCTGTGGCCATACGGATTCATCTGGATGGTCTTTTCCCGCCCACTTTGCTGCTTCAAAAACTGTATTTACATAGTTATCAGGTGAAAACTTCGGCAATGTTGACCAACCGTTGAAACCTAAATAGGCATTGAAGTTAATGTTTGTCTTACCTGCACTACCTTTCTTTGTTGTGATGATTACAACACCATTTGAACCTGTAGAACCATACACAGCAGTCGTTGATGCATCTTTCAACACTTCAATAGTCTCAATGTCGTTAGGGTTGAGTGCGCTGTAATCGCCTGGAAGACCATCAATAAGGAACAATGGTTCACCTTTTTCTGATATTGAACGGTTACCACGTAGCAACATAGAAACTCCTGCGCCTGCCTTTGAAGATGTCTTCGTGATGTCGAGACCTGCAACACGTCCCTGCAGTGCCTCCATAGGGTTACTGGTCGGAGTAAGGGTAATCACATCGTTCTTTACGGTAGAGATTGCACCCGTTACATCACGTTTCTTCATCGTACCATAACCGATGGCAACAACTTCGTTAAGATTTGTTGCTTCATCTTCTAGCACGACATTAACACTTGATTTGCCAGCAATACTTACCTCCTGCTTCTTCATACCAACGTATGAGATGACGAGCGGATTATTACCGGAAACCTTCAAAGTAAACTTACCGTTCAAATCGGTAGTCGTTCCGTTAGCAGTACCTTTTTCCAAAACACTGGCTCCGATGATCTCATCACCATTACCGTCTTTTACAATACCGCTAACAGTCTTCTGTGCAGACATATTCATTGCAAAGGCTGCAAACAAACACGTCAACACGATTCGAATAAATTTCAAATGTGACATAAGTTAGTTAATTTTATTAATTGATATTATTACGTAATAATTGCCTTCTGGGTGTCAAAGGTAAATAAAATTTTCAATAAAAAAACAAAAAAAAGGCTAAAAATTTTACTTTCAGCCTTTTTTTTTAAAAAAAGAATTCTTCAATTCCTTTCCATTTCGAGGGATGCCCAGATAAATGGACCGACTCCCTTTCCGTCGTTGTCGCGTATAGGTTCACTGATGTAATATTCAAACGAACCGTCACGGCGAGGGTTGTTCTCTGGACCAAGTCCAGACACCTCACAACAATTTGTCAAAGATATTGTCTTGTCTGGATTTACTCTAATGAAAGTATTCAAGATAGCATTATAAGCCTCTACGCCTTTCGTGTGATATGTACTGTCCAGATAGCCCAAACGAGAGCCTTTCAACAGACAATACGTAAACATTGACGATGCCGTTGCCTCCAAATAGTTTCTTGAATCTTTCACATCCAGAACATCAAACCATAGTTTTGATTTTTTATCCTGATATTTTACTATTGCTTTCATTGCCTGTTGGAAAAGGTCTATGACCTCTCCTCGGCGGGCATAATCCTGTGGCAGTGCATCCAGAACTTCCACCATTGCCATAACATACCATCCCATAGCACGTGCCCAACTATGCTGTGATAACCCTGTCTCCTTGTTTGCCCAGAACATAACCTTGCGTTCATCCCAAGCATGTTTCCAAAGACCTGTCTTCGCATCAAAAGTTCTCTTTCCTGTTTCGATAATCTGGTTTACAGCATCGTCATACACTTTTTGCGTTGCTTTTTTACTTTTTAGCTGTGGTGCTGCCATCGTATAGAAAGGTAACCCCATATATATCCCATCAAGCCATACTTGATAAGAATAAATCTTCTTATGATGCCATGGTCCTGCCTGTGTACGAGGTTGGTTTTCCAGTTGTTTAAAATAAGTTTTTATCGCTGCCAATTCCCCTTTCTGCGGATCTTTTTCATACATTCTCAAGATAAAACGTGCAGGACGGATATTATCAAGATTAAATGTCTCATACTTATATCCGAGTGTATTACCATCTTTGTCTATCATCTTTGCTGGATAACTCTTCAGATAGTTCCATATATCTTCTCCGCCATGAGCAAGGTAAGTATCAAGCATTGATTCCAGTTCGATACCTACTACATAACTCCAGCGGGCTTTACTGGGAGAAAAGTCCAGTCCCCAAGACAAGGGATTACGCTTAATCTCGCTGTATGTCATCCATTCGCTGTAATTCTTATATGGCTTTTCCAACAATACCAGACTACCGTTTATCATCACATTGTCAAACGTCACGTTTTCCATCTTGCCACGGAAGAGATTACCATTATTTTTCACACCATTCCATCGGCAATCCTTTACATGTACATCCATCACATTGCAACTCTCCTCAAGACCATCTATGAAAGCACCATATTGACTCTTCTCACAGTTCACATTTTCTAGATATACGTTTTTGATTGTTGGAATATGTCCGCGTTCTGAGTTTTCATTTAGGTCGTAAAGCAGGTTTATCTTCAGTACGGCTTCCTTGCATTGTCCAACACGAATATTACGCACGTAAATACCATCTGTCACACCGCCACGGCAGGTGTTCGTCTTCAAACGGATGACACGCTCCAACAATGGAGAGTCCATATCGCAGTTTTCTACGAACACATTTTTCACACCACCAGATATCTCGCTACCTATCACCACACCACCATGACCATTTGCCATCTTACAGCCACGCACGATGATATTCTGTGAAGCCATGTTACGTGTACGTCCGTCACGGTTGCGTCCACTCTTTATTGCTATACAGTCATCGCCCGTATTAAAATAGCAATCTTCTATCAGCACACCGTCACAACTCTCTGGGTCACAACCATCGCCGTTAGGTCCGTCATTCTCCACACGCACATTTTTCACTGTGACACTCTTGCTCTTCAATGGATGTAACACCCAGAATGGAGAGTTGAGGAATGTAGGACCCTGTATCAGCACGCCGTCACATTCGTTGAAACACACAAACTGCGGACGTAGTCCATTGCCTTTGCCGAAGATACGTTGTGCGAGAGGCACACCATCATCACTCATCTTCAACAGACGCTGTCTGCTACCGCTTCGCTGGTCTTCTGTAGTGACACCTTTCACGAATCCAAATCTCGGATTTCCGTTCATCGGCCACCATGCCGTATTAGATGAACATCCATCAAAGACACCCTCACCAGTAACGGCAACATCCGTCTCTTTGTAAGCATATATAAAAGGAGAATAGTTTATCAAATCCAGACCTTCCCATGAAGTCTCCATAAGCGGATACAAATCAGGATTTGATGAGAACTTTATCGTTGCTCCCTTCTCTGCCACGAGGTTTACATGGCTTTTCATGCGTATAGCCCCTGTTTTCCACTCACCAGCAGGAATAATGACCTTACCACCACCTTGTTTTGACAATGTTGCGATAGCCTTGTTTATCGCCTTTTGATTTTTGTCTGCGGTATTGGTAGTCTTTGCTCCGTAAGTCACAATACTCACGGTTTTATCGCTAAACTGAGGTACACGAATCATCTTCTCCACCTTTTGATACTCGGTATCCCATATACCTGCAAACGAACTGATTGTGACAACAAGTGCCAATATTAATAAAATCGTTTTTTTCATAATAGATATTTTAGTTAAACATTATATTTATCAAGAAAGAAACCACATTCAAGGTTGTAGTAATCTCATTTCTCGTTATGCTGGGAATTCTTTATATCTTATTTAGTCTTAATGGTGTCAGTGCTATCTACAGCACTGGCACCATTTGATAAGAGATGTCAAAAAAGACCTAATAAACAAAATATAATATTATATAATCAGTCTTCCTTTCACTCTAAACTAATCCTATACAATACCTTGTGCCAACATAGCATTTGCCACCTTCATGAACCCTGCAACGTTTGCACCCTTTACATAATTTACATAACCGTCTGACTGCGTACCGTACTTCACACAAGCATTGTGTATGCCTTCCATAATACCATGCAAACGACTATCTACCTCTTCTGCCGTCCAAGATATATGACCAGCATTCTGACTCATCTCAAGTCCTGATGTTGCAACACCACCAGCATTTACTGCCTTACCTGGTGCAAACAGAAGTTTTGCATCGAGGAATGCATCTATAGCCTCTGGGGTACAGCCCATATTAGAAATCTCACCCACACAGGTTACACCATTTGCGATGAGCTTCTTTGCATCATCACCATTGAGCTCATTCTGAGTAGCACATGGTAAAGCAATGTCACACTTCACTTCCCAAGGCTTCTTGCCTGCAAAGAACTTGCTTCCAGGGAACTTCTCTGCATACGGTGCACAAATGTCGTTACCGCTAGAACGGAGTTCGAGCATATACGCTATCTTCTCTTCATTAAGTCCGGCCTCATCGAGGATATATCCATCAGGACCAGAGATAGTGATGACCTTTGCACCTAACTGTGTTGCCTTCGTTGCAGCACCCCATGCCACGTTACCGAAACCAGATATAGCAACAGTCTTGCCCTTTATGTCTATACCCTTAGTATCTAGCATGTGATTAACGAAATACAAGCCACCGAAACCTGTTGCCTCAGGGCGTACCAAAGAACCACCAAATTCCAATCCTTTACCTGTCAGCACACCACTCCAGTCACGCGTCAACTTTTTATACTGACCAAACAGATAACCTATCTCGCGTGCGCCGACACCGATATCACCGGCAGGAACGTCAACTTCCGGTCCTATGTAACGATACAATTCGTTCATAAATGCCTGACAGAAACGCATCACCTCTGCATCACTCTTTCCCTTTGGAGAGAAGTCAGAACCACCCTTACCGCCACCCATAGGCAGTGTTGTAAGAGAGTTCTTGAATGTCTGCTCGAAGCCAAGGAACTTAAGAATACTTAGGTTGACACTTGAATGGAAACGGATACCACCCTTATAAGGGCCTATGGCAGAGTTGAACTGCACGCGGTAACCGATGTTTACTTGTACCTCGCCATTGTCATCCACCCATGGCACACGGAAGGTAATGATACGTTCTGGCTCAACGAGCCTTTCGATAATCTTCGCTTTCTCAAACTCAGGATGCTGGTTATACACGTCTTCGATAGAAATCAACACCTCTTTCACTGCCTGAAGGAACTCTTTTTCTCCAGGGTGCTTGACCTCAAGGTCAGCCATTAGTTTCTTAATATCCATAATACAATTATTTAAAAAAAGATTTTAACAAATGTCAGTCATCAAAATACTAAACAACATTGCAAATATAATGATTTATTCTAAACTTCATAAAATTTGCAAAAAAATATTTTGTCGCGTTATAATTTACAAAAGGTCAAAAATTATCTTTCATCGCATCACTTTTTTGCCACCGCAGATGAAGATTCCATGCGACGAAGGCATTGAGGGCAACGCTATCCCCATTATGTTATACACCCTGTCATCAACCACCCTCGGCTTAGCCTCCACGTGTTTCACAGCAGAAACATCTTCATACTCATAACATCCAAGATCTGGAGCCTTGCCTTTGAATGGCAACCCCACATCTACACCTCGCTCTATAAGATCAGACCCTTCCACCAATCGCATAAAAGACACCGTAGGCAGACTACCGTCATCCTTACGCGGAGTACATATTAATGTCGTGTCATGCGACAGAAAGTCTGTTTCGTCACAGGTAATTCCTTTTATATCCCACGAGTTATTCTCCACATCATTCTCCTTGCAGTTGAAAGAGTTTTTATTCTTACTGTTAAGCGTCACGGAATTGCGTACGATGACTTTTCCCCCACCATTATTATAATAGCCATAATCCTGATTGTTAGCATAGGCCGAACCATTATATATATACATCACACCATAATTACTATTTTGATCAAAACCTTTTCCATTATTTGCCACGGCTAAACATTGCAGAGTTCTCACATTACACACCGTCTTGTTTCCTCCCATTTTGAAGCCATTAGCATTACCATTATTATAATAGTGTTCCAATGTCACCCTTATCGTTCTGCCATTGCGGAATGTCACATCTTTGCCCTCACCTGCAAACTGGTCAAACCAACCCTTGTCAGTGCCATAGCGCGGATGGTTGCGCATGTCATATTCCTTCGGGCCATTATGATAGCAGATACAATTCTTTAAAATAATTTCTGTACCCTCCCTAGAGACTCTTTCATATAAATCCCAACCATCATCAGAATTATTCCATGCTCTACAATTTATATATGTATTTGTCCCCCCTGTATATTGTTTATCTGCGAATCCATCGGCATTTCCACCAAAATCGTTTGCCAA
>JAGHTI010000030.1 GCA_018065415.1 Candidatus Equicola stercoris | reverse complement strand
GGAAGTTGGGATAATGGTATTCTGACATCCCGTAATAAGGGTGTTTGTTGCTGTTTCTATTATTGCGTTGCTATTATCTCGGCTGTCATATACCTTGTTTTCTGCATCAACAATCATTGATGTCAAGCCACTACAACCATAGAAGACTCTTTCTCCAATACTTTTCACGGATTTTGGAATTGTTACTGATGTCAAGCCACTACAGCGTTCGAATGCTCCTTTTCCAATACTTGTCACTGATTCTGGAATTGCCACTGATATCAAGTTCTTACAACCATCGAATGCAGCCATTCCAATGCTTGTCACGTTATCTGATATGGTCACCGATGACAAACCTTCACAGTTTTGGAATATACCATCACCAATAAATGTCACGGAATTTGGTATCGTCACCGATGTCAATTTCACACACCACATGAATGCAAAATTGCCAATACTTGTCACGGTATTTGGTATAGTCACCGATGTCAAGTTAAAACAATTTACGAATGCAAATTTATCAACACCTGTCACGGAATAAGTTTTTTCATCATACGTTACACTACTTGGAATGTTTACTGCGCCCGTATAAGGATTACTAGTTGATACTGATTTACACGTTACCGCACATGTTAATTCTGTTGTGGAGGTAATGTTATAAAAAATTCCATCAACCTCAAAATCATACGCACTCGCTCCGATGCTTACCATACAGAATAAGCCAAGCATAAAAATCTTTTTAATCTTTTTCATAAATCTCTATATCCTTTATTTATATTATGTTACCTTTTCAATGTCATGAGCAACAGATATGTGCTCAGGATTTTACCCTGTCAGAAATTCCACCTAACGTAGAGCTACGAATGAAAATCAAGTGAAAACCTAATTGACACAACAAAGATACAAATAAAATCTATTACGACAGCAAATCTCTATGGGATATTTCACATACGAGATAGGATACTCTCAAAAAAATAAAAAATCTAGAATAATCACATTATGTGGTTTGTTATAACTTTAACTTTGTTGAACTGACGGCGAAATGAGAGCAGAGATAAACTCGTTTATATTTTGCCGAATTGAGGAGGAAGAAAAGAATGAAATTCTTAAGTTATACGGCACCTCAGTACTACCTAAAAAACTACGTTTTTACTTTTATTGCCACAATAATTCACTGAAATAGATTCCGTGACTTTTTGTAACTTTGACCTTTGGTCGAACTTACACTGCACCTCAACAAAAACAAAAACTGCGTTTTAACGATTTTCCTTTTTTGAAATCATCAGAGTAAACTCTATGCTTTCTAAAAAAATAAAATCTAAAATAATCTATTATTTTTTTGTTTTTGTTTTCGGTTTGTTGTAACTTTGCAGTCGCAAAATTCAGCTATGTAACGGAAGTTTGGGTGAGTGGCTGAAACCAGCAGTTTGCTAAACTGCCGTGCGGGTAACCGTACCGGGGGTTCGAATCCCCCAGCTTCCGCAGAGTCATAAGGCCTGAAGTTTATTGATTCGGTGGATTCATCTAACGGTTAGGATACAAGATTCTCAATCTTGGCATAGGGGTTCGATTCCCCTATCCACTACTAAAGAGCATTTTTTGAGTGCTCTTTTTTTATTGCCCACAGATAGCCATAGAGGCAATACAGCATACTACAGAGGGGATTTTTCAATACATTATATTTTTCTGTTATTTTCTTTCATTTTGAATGGTATTACAAAAATTTGCACCCTATGGGCTCCCCCAGAGCAAAAAAAGCAGTGTGTATTTGCCTAACAAAAGAACAGCAACAAAAATTTCCGTTTTTTTTTGCTTTATTAAGAAAAAGCCTTACCTTTGCACCGTTTTTAGATAAAACAAATGTTTAACAAAAAAAATTAAATTTAAAATGAAAAAAATTTTCGCTATTGTAGCATTGATGCTGTCTGTTATGACTGTTAATGCTCAGAACAATGAAGTTTACATTCAGATTAACCCAAGTACAGTGCACAATGATGGTGGTGATAACCTTTCACCATTCGGTCTTGCAGCTGGTTACAACAGACTGTTCGGTATTGGTTGCGAGGACAACCTCAAACTCATTGCTGGAGGTAAGTTCAACTATGCCTGGAAGAGCAAGGATGATGTTGATTATAGTTTCATGAAGATTGCTGTTCCTGTAAGCGTTGGTTATCGTTTCCAGGCAGGTCAAGTTGGTATCATGCCTTACGCTGGTATTGACTGCTCTGTTTTTCTTCTTGCAAAAGCAAAGATGAATGGGGAAAGCAAAAGTTTCTTTGATGAAGATGAGTGTGGAGAACTTGCAAAAGCATCTCGCGTACAGGTTGGTGGTCACATAGGTATTGACGCTGACTATAAGAACTTTGTTCTTGGCGTTGCTTACCAGAGTGACTTCACAAAGTTCCAGGACAACACTATCTCATTAGGAAGTTTTGAGGAAAAACAAAAGTCTTACTTCTCTGAATTTGAAATTAAGCTCGGTTACAGATTCTAATCTTTAACTTCTTAATAAAAGAAAAGAACGGCAACGAAATGTTGCCGTTCTTTTTGTTTACTGTATTGCATCGGCTTTCGCCTGATATTCTTTGCCGGTCTCCACATCTCCGAGCTTCTTATGGCAGTTGCCCATATATGAATATGCTGCCTTGAGATATGGCTTGTTTACACCGCTTGCTTCTATGATTTCTGCTGCCTTACCGAATGATACAAGTGCTCCTTCTGGATTATGGAAGGCATACTGTGCTACACCTTTGTTATAATAGCCAAGGAAGCTATTTGGTTTCTTTGCTATTGCCTTGTCATAAGCTTCAAAGGCTGATTCTATTGCTTTCTGCATAGCGATGGAATCTGCCTGCAAGCCGAGTGTGTCTGCCTCTCCTATTGCTCTTGCCTTTGCCATATAGATGTCACCGACGGTGCTATAGTTGTCAAACGTCTCTGCTTCTGCACCTACGATCGAGAAGAATTTGTCCATGGTTGATACTGCTGAATCGAAGTCTTTCATAAGGCTGTATGATGCAGCTATCTTGGTGAGAATCTCATGTCTTTCTGGTGCTACACTGTATGCCTGATTGAATGCGTCGATGGCCTCTGCGTTCTTGCCCAGACCATTGAGAGCACTACCGAGGAACTGGTAGTCGAGGAAGTTTGGTTTGTTGCTTCCTATCGTTGCAAACAATGTCTTTGATGCCTCTATTGCCTTTTCGTTTTCGCCGAGTGTTGTCAATGCATAGAGACGGAGACGTGGGAATACAGATGCTGTATCGTTCTTTGTTGCTCCGAAGTCTGCCAAGCTGAGTGCCTTCTTTGAATCTCCACTCATGAATGCTGCAAAAGCATAGTCAGAGATGTCGTCTATGTCCATTGCATTTTTGTTGCATTTGTCAAAAGCGAGGACGGCGCGTTTCATGTGGTTTCCTTTTGACATACAGCGACCGATGAGCAGGTTTACATCGATGTCAGGGCGTACTGCAGCAAGAGCTTCAAGTTTTGCTACAGCCTCATTAGGGAACTTGTCCTTATATACGTTTGCATATTTAATATATGGCGTAGGGTCATTAGGATCGAGTTCTATGGCTTGCAGATATTCCTGTGTTGCATTTCCTGCATCGTCTTTTGCATACCAGATGTCACCGAGCACGAGGTGTGCTGCTGCAGACTTATTTTTTGATGCCTCCTGTGCTTTGAGTGCAAAGTCTGTAGCTCCGTCAAAGTCTTCGTTTGCCAAGAACTGTCTTGCGATGGCACAGATAAGATCTGGATTTTTCTTGTTTTTCTTATACAATGCGGTAGCAGCCTTTACTGCTTCTACATTCTGTCCCTTACCAAGCATCTCACCTATCTCCTCAGGTGTTGCCAACTGTGCGAATGCTGTCTGTCCTATGAAGAGTACGGACAACAATAATAGAATCTTTTTCATATTTGTAAAATTTTATTTAATCATTGTTTTATCACTACTTCCTGTCCTTGTTGTATGATTGCTGGTAGCAATCCAGATTTCAGGATGACCTTCTGCGCTTTGTATGTCTGTAGGAATTGGCAGAATCCCCATGACAAACCACGTTTCGGGTCGGAGAGAATCATATATATTGGTCGTGCCAATGGATATTCGTTTGTATAAAGATAATACTGATATGGTTTGAAGCTGTCTGCAGGGCGTGCTGTAGGTTGACTTGACACGGACATGATACGTACATTGCTCATAAATGTGAGGTGTGTGGTATCCCTGTCGTCTGTCACCCAGTTTGCCCCCACCACTCCGATCGTGTTAGGTGTCTTTGACACATAGTCCACTACTTCCTTTGCGCTACCAGCGACGAAGAGATGCTTGTCATAGAGCGGTTTTCCGTAGCACACAGAGTCCATGACGAATTGTATGGTGCTGGAGTTGTTCATATCGAAGACCACTTCAATGTCTGCTGATGGTGCATCAGGATAGACGTCGTTCCAGCGACGTGCTTTTCCTGTGAGGATGTTTCTCAACTGGTTTGTGGAGATGAGCGTGTCACGTTGTGACTTATTGACGATGAGTGCGAGAGCATCTTTTGCCAACAGTATTTCTTTTGGTCGGAATTGCTTCTGTCTAAAGAATTCCATTTCTCCTTCTTTCAACTTTCGTGCAGTGATGCAAAGTCTTACACTATCTTTCATGAGAAGGTTGATACCTTCCACCTCATCTGTATAGAGAGGTGTTATGTTTGCCTTACGATATTGATAATGGAAAACAGCCAGTTCTTCATCTATGATAGGACTGAAACTGGCATCGACTGCAATCTTTATATCTCCCGAAGAATAAGTGTCGGGCCACTTAGGGTCTTTAGGTGTTTTATCACCGCACGAGGCGGTGATAAAACCCATAGACACTATCAATAATCCTACAATTATGTAGAATGAGAATCTTTTCATTACTGTAATCTAAATACTACAGGTAATGTGAACCAAACGCGTACTGCTGAACCGTTCTGCTTACCCGGAATCCATGTAGGCATTGACTTAACAACGCGCACAGCTTCCTTGTCGAGAGATGGGTCAACAGACCTTGCCACCTGTACTTCGCCGATAGAGCCATTACGTTCTACGACAAATCTAACGATGACACGTCCTTGAATACCGTTTTCCTCAGCGATAACCGGGTAGCGGATATTCTTGCCGAGCCAAGACATCAATGCAGCGTCACCACCCTTGAACTGAGGCATCTGTTCTACGACATCAAAGACCTTATTGTCTTCTTCTTTCACCTCAACAGGTTCTACGACAACCTTTTTAACGTCGGCTATATCGGCACCGTTTTCGTCATTTCCCTGAACGTCTGCTATAGAGATAGCAGCCTTCTTGTTCATCAGTTCGTCCTGTGACTTGAATTCTTCCTTTACCAACTCATCTTTCATGATCTTTGGTTCGGTGAACTTTACAGTAGTTTTGAGTTTCTGCTCTTCAGGCTTCTTCTGTTCCACCTCGAACTTTTTCTGTTCTACCTTTGGTTTTTTCTTCTGAAGCTGTGAGAGTTCAGTTACTTCTGTAACAGCCACATTATCGCGTCCACTGCTTGCTAACTGATAGAGACCAGCAATACCAACTATTGCTGCAATACCAAGAACAACACAAACAGCTGCGATATTATAACGTCTGGCACTGTCTCTACGTATTGCATACGCACCATATTCCTTATTTCTTCCTTCGAAGATAAGGTCGCACCATTTCTGGTCATTCAAATTCATTGAATTTGCCATAATCTTTCTGTTTTTATTCTTGATATTAATTCTCCTCAGGGGCTTTTCCCGTAAGGTTCTTTATAAGAGTTCTGTCAACGTCTTCAACCTTTCCGATGACATACTTACCGATAGCACATATCTGCATTTCGTCCAATGCGTCAACGAGGTTTCTGTAAGAAGCACCCGGGAATGCCTTGATAATTACAGTAGGAGTCTCCTTATCGCCCTTGATGGCACTGAGTTCGGTCTTGTAGTCCTCATCAGAAATCTTATTATCAAGCTTTTTCTTGTCGAGTTCAGCTTTCTTTTCAAGAGCGTCAAGGTTTCTTTCCATCAGATATGCTCTCAGACCATTTGCAGAATAGTCGGTCTCCTTGAGAGACTTAGGGTCTTCTGTGTTGGCTTCTCCACTGAAGTAATAGAGTTTATTATCTTTGTCGAGGAGCAACGTAATAGCCTTTGATGCCTTAACTTCAGACTTATCCTCGTCTTGGATTTTCTTATCGTTAGAAGGCATTGAAAGTTCCATTGTCTGAGGCTTTACGAGAGATGTACAGAGCATGAAGAAAGTGATAAGCAACATGTTCATATCGACCATTGGTGTAAAGTCGACGCGTACATTCTTTTTCTTTTGTTTACTTTTTCCAGTACTTGTTGCCATAGTTATTCTACTTTCTTTAATGATGTTAACAGGTAATAACGGTTTTCACGGATATCCTGAAGTTGCGTCATCACCTTACTAATAATAGAATACGGAGTAGTTGCATCAGCCTTGATAGCGAGTTTGATGTCCGGATTAATAGCGTGAGTAGATTTTATCCACTCTTGGAACTGACTATTTCCGCCATTGATACTATCCATAGGAATTCCGAGATTTGCGAGTTCCTTGTCTCTGGCTTTTTCATCCATAGAGTAGAAGTCAGTTATCTCTTCCAGTTTACAGCCAAATGTCTGTGACTTGATGAATGCTGTCTGCTGTTTCTGTGGCATATTCACATTAAACTTTGTCAGCATGTCATTCAAGACAGCGGATGCATTGTCCTGCGTATCAAATCCCATAAAGACTTTTCCTGTCTTATCTACGAGTATCGAAAGAACTTCCTTGTCCGGAACCTTGATTTCGGAAACTGATGAAGGAGTGACCACCTGCACAGGTTCTTTCTTTACGAATGTTGATGTCAACATGAAGAAAGTAAGCAAGAGCACAGTCACGTCCGACATGGCAGTCATGTCGATGAAAGTATCTTTCTTTGCGATTTTCACTTTACCCATAATTTTCAGTTTTTGAGATTAGAAAAATTAAGGTAAATCAATTAAGCCTCTTCTACGTGAGTTGCTGCGTATGTATTTACAATAGAGAAACCGATTTCGTCGAGAGCGAAAGTGAGGTGGTCAATCTTATTTGTAAAATAGTTATAAGTGATAATTGCGAGAGCACCAGTTGCGATACCGCAAGCAGTATTTACAAGTGCCTCAGAAATACCTGTTGACAATGCTACTGAGTCAGCACCACCACCTGAAGCCAGAGCAGCGAATGACTTGATCATACCGGTTACAGTTCCGAGAAGTCCGAACAGAGTACCGAGAGAAGAAATAGCAGCGATGATAGGCAGGTTCATCTGCAATGTAGGCATCTCAAGTGCTGTAGCCTCTTCGAGTTCCTGACGGATAGAGATGATCTTCTGTTCCTTCTTCATCTTGTGGTCTTCTTCACATTCTTTGTATTTCTTCAAAGTTGCACCAACAACATTTGCAACAGAACCTCTCTGCTTGTCGCAAAGCTTGTTACATGTTTCGAGGTCGCCTTTCTTCAGCGCTTCCTTGATGTTCTCAACGAACTTCTGGATGTTACCCTTACCAAAGGCTGTGCGGAGAGCAAACCAACGCTCGATAGAGATTGCCAGTACTGTAAGGAACAGACCCTGGATAAGTGGCACGATAACACCACCTTTGTAAACTGTACCGAGGAGGTTACCATCGAGAACTTCTCCATCAGGATTGCCACCTACGAAATGGTCTGGGTTACCATAGATGAAGTGATAAACCAATGCTGCAATGACGATACATGCGATGATGATCCAAATTGCTGATTCAATTCCCTGAAATCCTTGCTTCTTCTTAGCAGGAGCGGCTTTCTTAGCAGGAGCCGTCTTTACTTCTTGTG
>JAGHTI010000022.1 GCA_018065415.1 Candidatus Equicola stercoris | reverse complement strand
TAATAATCCATCATTGTGAAGTAATCATTGCGAGCACCAAAACCTTCAAATGTACTATTTGCATAGTCGATAGAACCATCTTCTCTGTATTTCAGACCGAGAATCTCATTGTAAGTCTGAATAGGAATATATGTACGTGAAGCATATACCTTATTATATACAGAGTTTGAAGTTGAACCGAATGCAGATGTACCATACTTCTTATAAGACAGACCTGTATTCGTACCTACCTTCAGCCAAGAGTTGACATTTGCCTCTATGTTTGCACGCAGGGTCTCACGGCGCATATTTGAGTCATCCATGATACCGTCCATTGTATAGTGTCCGTATGAAAGCAGGTATGTGACCATATCACTACCGCCAACTATGCTGGCATCAACCTGTGATGTAGGTGCAGAACCACCGAAGAACACATCTGCCCAGTCTGTTGAAATACCATATTTATTATAATATGCTTTCATTGCCTGGAAATCAGCATCATTCTTCTTACCAGGGTCTGCCAACTCTTGGAAGTCGAGCCACTGACTAGCATTCATCATCGTCACCTTGTCACCTGTCATCTTGGAAACACCGTACTGAGCACCAATGGTGATGGTAGGAGCCTGTCCTGCCTTACCTCTCTTTGATGTAAGAATCAACACACCATTTGCAGCACGAGAACCATAAATTGCTGTAGCAGACGCATCTTTCAATACTGTCATTGAAGCAATATCGTTAGGGTTCAATGCATTGAAAGCATCTGAAGTGATTTCGCTACCATCAAGGATATATAAAGGACTTGTAGAAGCATTGATAGAGGTAACACCACGGATACGCATGCTTACGCTTGCAGATGGTTCACCAGAAGAGGTAAATACCTGCAAACCTGCAACCTCACCCTGAAGAGCATCACCGATGTTTGCAACAGGACGATTTTCAAACTTGTCGGAAGTCACAGTTTCAACAGAACCTGCAATTGTTCCAAGTTTCTTTGCAGAACCATAACCCGTAACTACAAGTGCATCCAGAGCCTGTGCTGAAGTTGTCAACGCAATGTTCATCTTCGGCTTTGCAGTTACAATAGCATTCTCATAACCTACATACGAAATCTGAAGTTTCGTAGAGCCATTTGGTACGGTAATCTTGAAGTTACCGTTCAGGTCAGTAACTGTAGCTGTCTTTGTTCCGACAACGGTTACAGTAGCACCTATGACTGCCTCACCGTCCTCTTTACTTACAACAGTACCAGTAACCTGAATCTGTGCATAGCCTATTCCTACACAAAGGAAAAGCAGCGCACACATCATTGTTAATCTTTTCTTCATAATTACTGAATTAAAATCAAAGTTTATAAATAAAATTCGTTTTCTTCTTATTAATGACTTGATTTTATCCCAATAACAATCTAATATAATAGTGCTATGAGTTTGCAAAATTAAGTATTTTTTTATTCTTCTACAACTTTTTGACAAAAAAAATCAAAAAAAACATAAAAAAAAGACAACAAAGACACACAAAACTATACAAGACAGCAACAAATTTTATTATAGTACCACATCATATCAATCACAAATATGGCTGTATCATTCATATATATAATGCAGCAGGTGCATTGGTGAGAAAAAATCGGAATCTTTTGGCTTTGTCCTTGAATTACACTAATTTTGCATTGCAAAAACAGACAGATATGGAACTATCAAAAAATTATAATCCGAAAGACGTAGAAAACAAATGGTATCAGTATTGGTTGGATAACAAACTCTTTTCATCAAAACCTGATGGAAGAGAACCTTATACTATAGTAATTCCACCACCAAACGTGACGGGCGTTCTGCACATGGGACACATGCTGAACAATACCATTCAAGACATCCTCGTACGCAAAGCACGCATGGACGGAAAGAATGCTTGTTGGGTACCGGGTACAGACCACGCAAGCATTGCGACTGAGGCAAAGGTAGTAAACAAACTGGCTGAAGAAGGCATAAAGAAAACCGACCTGACACGTGACGAGTTTATGAAACACGCATGGGCATGGACGGACAAGCATGGAGGCATAATACTGAAACAGTTGCGTAAACTCGGTGCCAGTTGCGACTGGGACCGTACTGCCTTTACAATGGACGAAGAACGTTCAAAGAGTGTCATAAAGGTTTTCGTTGACCTTTACAACAAAGGTCTTATCTATCGTGGTGTCCGCATGGTAAACTGGGACCCAAAAGCACTTACTGCCCTCTCTGATGAGGAGGTAATATATAAGGAAGAACATAGTAAACTCTATTATCTGCGTTACTATGTGGAAGGTGAAGATAAATATGCTATCGTTGCAACAACACGTCCAGAGACGATAATGGGCGATACAGCGATGTGCATAAATCCAAATGACCCGAAGAATACATGGCTGAAAGGCAAGAAGGTGATAGTTCCTCTCGTAAACCGTGTCATCCCTGTCATCGAAGACGAATATGTTGATATTGAATTTGGTACAGGTTGTCTAAAGGTGACACCTGCCCATGATGTTAATGACTATATGCTTGGTGACAAGCACAATCTTGAGACGATAGACATTTTCAATGACAACGGTACCATTGCTGAAGCAGCAGGGATGTACGTAGGCATGGACCGTTTCGATGTCCGCAAGAAGATAACAGAAGACCTTGACGCAGCAGGATTGCTCGAGAAAACGAAAGACTATGTAAACAAGGTTGGCTGTTCGGAACGCACTGGCGTGGCAATAGAACCTAAACTATCTATGCAATGGTTCTTGTCAATGAAACATTTTGCAGACATGGCATTACCTCCTGTGATGAATGATGAGATATGTTTCCATCCTGCAAAATATAAGGTAACTTACAAAAACTGGCTTGAAAACATAAAGGACTGGTGTATATCACGCCAGTTGTGGTGGGGACACAGAATACCTGCCTACTATCTACCAGAAGGTGGATTCGTAGTAGCAGAGACTGCAGAGGAGGCTTTGAAACTCGCACAGAAAAAAGGTAGCAAGGTAACTTCTGTTGACGAATTGAAACAGGATGAAGATGCTCTCGACACATGGTTCTCATCATGGTTGTGGCCTATTAGCCTGTTCAACGGAATAAACAATCCTGGCAATGACGAAATAAAATATTACTACCCTACATCATGTCTTGTTACAGGTCCAGACATCATCTTCTTTTGGGTTGCCAGAATGATTATGGCAGGATATGAGTACATGGGAACATTCCCATTCAAGAACGTATATTTCACAGGTATTGTACGCGACAAACTGGGTAGGAAGATGAGCAAGTCATTGGGTAACTCCCCTGACCCTCTCGAACTGATAGAGAAGTTTGGTGCTGATGGTGTACGTATGGGAATGTTGCTGTCTGCTCCTGCTGGCAATGACATCTTGTTCGATGAGGCACTGTGTCAGCAGGGCTCTGCATTCTGCAACAAAATATGGAACGCATTCCGACTGATACAAGGATGGGAAGTGAGCAACGACATACAGCAACCAGACAGCAACAAGGTTTCCATCAAATGGTTTGATGCAAAACTGAAAGAACAGGTTGCTGAGATTGAAGACTTATACAGCAAATACCGCCTGAGCGAAGCATTGATGGCAGCATTCAAACTGTTCACGGATGAATTTTCAGGATGGTATCTGGAGATGATAAAACCTCAGTATCAAAAACCTATTGACAAGGACACATACGATGCTACATTTAGATTCTTTGAGATACTGATGAAAATTCTTCATCCTTTCATGCCGTTCATAACGGAAGAGTTGTATCAACAACTTACGCTGAACAAATGTGGCAGCATCATGACGGCAACATTGCAACTCGGAAAGCCAACAACAGATGAGGTTGCCCTACTGAAAGATGTAGAGATAATGAAGCAGATTGTAGCTGGAGTTAGAGCCATACGCAACTCAAAGAACATACCTCCGAAAGAGCCACTGACATTGCAGACGGCAGGAGAAGTGCAACTCGCAGACCTCATCAGCAAAATGGCGAATGTGTCAGAGATTAAGGTTGTAGAACAGAAAGACGAGTCGGCTTCTACGTTCATGGTGGGCACGACAGAATTTGCCGTACCTATAGGACAGTTCATGGATACCGATGCTGAAATAGAAAAGTTGGAAGCACAGTTGCAGCATCTTGAAGGATTCCTCATTGGCATCGAAAAGAAACTGTCAAACGAAAAGTTTGTGGCAAATGCCCCTCAGGCTGTAGTGGAACTGGAGCGCAAAAAGAAGGCAGACTCCGAAACCAAGATTGTCGCAATAAAAGAATCTCTGGCAAAACTGAAGAAATAATGAAACGAAAAAGGTTCTTTCTCAACGAAGATGAACGGATAACACAGTGGTACAACATCGTGGCTGACATGAAAACAAAGCCACAGCAGATGCTCAACCCACAAACAAAGAAACCCGTCACCATCGATGACCTGAGCAAGATATTCGCAACCGAATGTAGCAGACAGGAACTGGACACGCAAAATGCGTGGATAGACATACCTGAAGAGGTATTGGATATGTATAGCACATACCGCTCTACCCCACTGATACGTGCATACGGTCTTGAGAAAGCACTTGATACTCCAGCACACATATATTTCAAGAACGAGAGTGTGAACCCATTAGGGTCGCACAAGATAAACTCCGCACTTGCACAATGCTATTACTGCAAGAAAGAAGGAGTAACAAATGTCACTACAGAAACGGGGGCTGGTCAATGGGGAATGGCACTGGCATACGCAGCAAAATCATTCGGATTGGAAGCGGCTGTATATCAAGTTAAGATAAGTTATAACCAAAAGCCATACCGCCGCATACTGATGCAGACTTTCGGAGCACAGGTGATAGCATCTCCTTCTATGTCAACACGTGCTGGCAAAAATATCCTAACGCGTGACCCGAATCACAATGGTTCACTCGGCACTGCAATATCAGAGGCCATTGAACTGGCATCATCCACACCAGAAAGATGCAAATACACTCTCGGTTCTGTCATGAACCATGTAAGCCTTCACCAGACAATAATTGGTCTTGAGACAGAGAAACAGATGGAAATGGCAGAAGAATATCCCGATATGGTAATAGCATGTTTCGGAGGAGGTAGCAACTTCGGTGGCATAGCATTTCCTTTCATGCGGCACAACATCCTCGAAGGCAAGAACACAGCATTCATAGCAGCAGAGCCCGCATCTTGTCCGAAGATTACTAAAGGAGAGTTCCGTTACGACTTCGGCGATGAAGCAGAGATGACACCGCTCATACCAATGTTTACACTCGGTCACGAATTCAAACCAGCAAATATCCATGCAGGAGGATTACGGTATCATGGTGCTGGAGCAATAGTATCAGAATTGGCAAAAGAAGGGTTACTGTCTGGCGTGGACATACCTCAAACGGAGAGTTTCAGTGCAGGAATGCTATTTGCAAGCAGCGAGGGCATAATACCTGCACCAGAGAGTTGCCATGCCATTGCAGCAACGATACGCGAAGCAAAACGATGCAAGGAAGAAGGAAAGAAAAAAGTATTGCTCTTCTGCTTGACAGGACACGGACTGATGGATGCCACAGCATACGAACAATACATCAACGGAGATTTAATTGACTACAATATGTAGTATATAAATAAGATTTTCACAAAAAAAACAAAGGCTCACGTAAATGTGAGCCTTCATTTTTAATTATTTCTTTTCGTATTTCTTCATGAAATCTTCCATGTACTGATTTGAAAAGCCGAGTGCCTTAGCAAGGCGATAAAAATAAGCAGCCTTATCTTTATCCTTTTTTACGCCACGTTTCTTTTCATAACAGCGACCAATCTGATAAATGGCTTCTGCATCTCCCAGGTCTGCTGCCTGTGAATAGTAGTCGAATGCTTTTGCATAGTCTTTCTTCACACCGTATGCTTTCGGAAAATATGTATAAATATTTCCAACACAGCGTAAGGAGACCTCATCACCACCCTTAGCAGCTTTCTCGTACCACACGAGAGCAACAGGCAGATTTTTCTCAACCCCCTGTCCATTCTCGTAGCAGATAGCAAGATTTCTCATTGCTTTCAAATTACCTTGAATTGCAGCCTCGTTAAAATTCTCTACAGCTTTTGCATAGTTTGCCTTCTCATAATGCAGAAGACCAGCATTATACAAATTATCTGCAGTAGAGTTCTGTGCCTGTACGGCTGACATCATCATTGCTACAACAGCAATCAAAAACAACTTTTTCATAATGTCAATCATTTATCAAGTAATATCTTCAATATCTCAACGGCAGCCTGTGCCACATTGGTACCAGGACCGAAGATAGCAGCAACACCAGCCTTATAGAGGAAGTCATAGTCCTGTGCAGGGATGACACCACCTGCGATGACCATGATATCTTCACGACCTAACTTCTTCAATTCATCAATGAGTTGAGGAACGAGAGTCTTGTGACCAGCAGCCAGAGAACTTACTCCGACAACATGGACATCATTTTCCACAGCCTCGCGTGCAGCTTCTGCCGGAGTCTGGAACAACGGTCCCATATCAACGTCGAAACCACAGTCGGCATAACCTGTTGCTACAACTTTTGCACCACGGTCATGACCATCCTGTCCCATCTTTGCAATAAAGATACGTGGACGACGACCTTCCTTCTGTGCAAATTCATCTGTGAGGTTACAAGCTTCCTTGAAGATTGTGTCACCCTTACTTTCTGCTGAATACACGCCTGATATAGTTTTTATTATTGCTTTGTAACGTCCTACAACTGCCTCGCACGCATCGGATATCTCACCGAGGGTACAACGCAGACCTGCAGCCTTGACAGCGAGGTCGAGAAGATTCTGTTCGCTCTTCTTACCGTCCTTGAATTCCTGAACACATGCAGTGATTGCAGCGAGAGCCTTCTTGCAAGCTTCCTCATCACGTTCTGCCTTCAGTTTCTTCAAACCTTCTTCCTGCTGTACACGTACTGCAGTATTGTCCACCTCAAGGATGTCGATAGGGTCTTCGTGGTCAAGACGATATTTATTTGTACCGATGATAGTCTGATTGCCAGAGTCTATACGAGCCTGAGCACGTGCTGCAGCCTCTTCGATACGCATCTTAGGAAGTCCTGTCTCTATAGCCTTTGCCATACCGCCCAGTTTTTCTATCTCCTGAATGTGTGCCCAAGCCTTGTCAACAAGTTCCTGCGTCAGGGTCTCAACATAATAAGAACCTGCCCATGGGTCTATCTGCTTACATACAAGTGTCTCATTCTGGATATATATCTGCGTGTTACGTGCGATACGTGCAGAGAAGTCAGTAGGCAGTGCGATAGCCTCATCAAGAGCATTGGTATGCAGAGACTGAGTATGTCCGAGAACTGCTGCCATTGCCTCAATACAAGTACGACCTACGTTGTTGAATGGATCCTGTTCCGTAAGTGACCATCCTGATGTCTGTGAGTGAGTACGCAGAGCCATTGACTTAGGGTCTTTTGCACCGAATGATTTTACAATCTTTGCCCACAACAGACGACCGGCACGCATCTTTGCAATCTCCATGAAGTGGTTCATACCTATTGCCCAGAAGAATGACAAACGCGGAGCAAAAGCATCAATATCAATACCTGCATTGATACCAGCACGCAGATAGTCCATACCGTCAGCAAGTGTATAAGCCAACTCAATGTCGGCAGTAGCGCCAGCCTCCTGCATGTGATAACCAGAGATTGATATTGAGTTGAACTTCGGCATGTTCTGTGAGGTATATTCAAATATATCTGCAATAATCTTCATTGAGAATGAAGGTGGGTAGATATATGTATTACGCACCATGAACCCCTTGAGAATATCATTCTGGATGGTACCTGCCATCTCTTCAAGTTTTGCGCCCTGTTCCAAACCTGCATTGATATAGAATGCCAAGATAGGAAGTACGGCACCGTTCATCGTCATTGACACAGACATCTTTGCAAGAGGAATACCCTCAAAAAGACGCTGCATGTTCGGAAGAGAACAGATGCTTACGCCAGCCTTACCAACATCACCGACAACACGTTCATTATCTGGGTCATAGCCACGATGTGTTGGAAGGTCGAATGCAACGGAAAGTCCTTTCTGTCCTGATGCCAGATTGCGGCGATAGAATGCATTTGACTCCTCTGCAGTAGAGAAACCTGCATACTGGCGAATTGTCCACGGACGGAACGGATACATCATTGAATAAGGACCGCGAAGGAAAGGAGGAAGACCTGCTGCAAAACCGAGATGCTCCATACCCTCCAAATCTTCCTTCGTATATACTGGACGGATATCAATCTGTTCTGGTGTACGCCAGTTGGCAGTGATACCATTTTCCTTTTGCCATTGCTGGCCATTCTCTGCCTTTATTCCAGAGAAAATGTCTATATTTTTAAATTCTTTACGTGCCATAATCAGATTCCCATTTTTTCATTAAGTGATTTAAGAGTATCAAGTTGGTTGCTGCGGACATGGATGAAGTTTTCGATGCCTTCCTTCTGAAGGTCTTCCATACAAGCCGGCGCACCAGCAACTATAAAGATAGCACGATTGTCAAGAGCCTTGAATGCTGGAACTGCATATTCTGCATATTCATCATCGCTTGAACAGAGAACAACAATGTCTGCATTTGCTTTCATTGCTGCTTCAACACCTTCTTCTATAGTCTTGAATCCAAGATTATCTACAACCTTGTACCCTGCTGCTGCAAGGAAGTTGCAAGAGAACTGTGCACGTGCCTGACGCATTGCCAGATTACCAATAGTAAGCATGAATGCTACAGGCTGCTTTGCTGCACTTTCTGTTTTCAGACGCAGAGCTTCGAAATCTGATGCCATACGTGAGAAGTCAAGAACCTTTATTCCTGTTTCACACTTCTCGCCATCAGTATGACAGCAGCATTTACATGTTATCGGCTTCTTGCCTTCGCTGACTTCTGTGAAGTTAGGGAACTGGTTTGTACCCAGCATAAACTCCTTACGTTTTGCAGCCGCAGCATGACGTGCAGCATTTGTCTCACAGATGTCTTCCTGTACCTTGCTGTCAAGAGTTGCCTTCAGGAAACCGCCTGTTGCCTCTGTTTCGAGGAACAGTTTCCAAGCCTGCTCTGCGATAGACTTCGTAAGATTCTCAACATAGTAAGAACCACCGGCAACATCCACAATCTTGTCAAAATGAGCCTCTTCCTTGAGCAGTAACTGCTGATTGCGTGCAATACGCTCAGCAAACTCAGTTGGAACTTCGTATGGCTTGTCGAACGGAGTTACAACTATTGAATCAACATTTGCCAAAGCAGCAGACATTGATTCTGTCTGGCTACGGAGAAGATTTACATAACTGTCAAATACTGTCTGGTTGAAAGATGTTGTATTTGCACATACATTCATCTTGCATGCACAATCGCATTTAGGTTCATACTGTTTTACTATCTGTGCCCAGAGCATACGTGCAGCACGGAACTTTGCTATCTCCATGAAATAGTTTACGCTGACACCCATGTTGAACTTGATACGGCATGCTGCCTCAGTAGGTTCCACACCAGCATCTACCATCTGCTGCAGATATTCATTACCCCAAGCAAGTGCATAGCCGAGTTCCTGATAGATATAACATCCAGCATCAACGAGAGCAACACTGTTCACTGAAATACAACGATATTTAGGTAATTCTTTCAATGTTGCGATGAGTTCTGCACCCATCTTGATGAGGTCAGACTTATCAGCACCTCTTGTCATGATAGCATGTATTGGGTCGAAATTGATTGAACCCACACACTTTGTCATGTCATAACCCTGTTCCTTGTAATAAGCAACGAGAATCTGTGCCAACTCAACACATTTCTTAGGACAAGTGCAGAAGTTTACCTCGATACATTCAGCCTTGATACCATTCATCAAAGTTGCGATGTTTTCCTTCGTTACCATCTCTGGTTTCAATTGGAAACACAGAGAATCCACACCCTTGTTGAGAATGTCCAGAGCCTTTGCATTGGCAGACTTCAAATCTTCAACGGCAATATTCTGGCGAACATACCAGATGTTATTGTCTTTCTTGTTTCCACGTACAAATGGGAACTCACCAGGCAACGCATTTACAGAAGGACATCCTTCAAGGTCTTCCTTCATGTAGAAAGGTTGCACATTAAAACCTTCGTTTGTTCTCCAAACGAGTCGTTTCTGGAAATCAGCACCCTTCAAATCGACCTCGATCTTATCAAGCCATTCTTGCTTTGAAGGTGCCGTAAAATCAGAAAACAGTTTTTCTTTCTTTTGTGACATAATTATGTTTAATATTTTATGTTAAATAAAATGCTCCTATTATAAGGGACTGCAAAATTAGTGCAAATCAAGGACAATGCCAAAATAAATTCTATTTATTTCCAATTTGAAAGGATGAAAAATGGAGTTTACTTCGATTATTCATTATTTCAAATTGAATAAAAACTTTGTTTTGTAGGCATTGTCTTGATGTAGCCTGATTTCGACCAAAGGTCAAAATTACAACAAACCGAACACAGAAACAAAAAAAACTCCGAAAATTTATTTTCGCCTGAGCATCCAACGGAGCGCAAGAATATAATTATTTTAGATTTTAATTTTTAGAAAACACAGAGTATGCCCTAATGATACAAAAAATCACTTACGATGAAATGGGCATTTATTTACATCGCAACAACTTATTATTTGCGATGAATTGGGCAATTATTTGCAATGTGTCGATGCGATATTTGCAAGGCTTCGACCTTAGTTATCGAAGGCGTAGAGCCTAACATTGAGTCGGGCAGAATCGATATAAATGTCGCGTAGATCGTTTGTTTGTGTGCAGTAGATCTACGTGTCACAAAGAATGATTCTATGCGTTATAAAGAAACGTTCTACGCGTCATAAACAATGGCTCTACGCGTCATAAAGAAATGCCTGAAACTTCATAAAGAAATTGCTGAAACTTCATAAAGAATTGGGTGGAACTTCATA
>JAGHTI010000018.1 GCA_018065415.1 Candidatus Equicola stercoris | reverse complement strand
CGAGCAGATTTCGATTTCAATACTTCATATAGTTTTTGTCAAAACCACGTGAAGATGTTGTTGAAATGACGCGTTATGAAATTCTTTATGAAGATGTGGGTAATTCTTTATGAAGTGTTGGGCATTTCTTTATGAAGTGTTGGGCATTTCTTTATGAAGAGTTGACCATTTCTTTATGAAGAGTTTGTCACTTCTTTTTGACGCGCACAAACAATCTCTTTGACGAGTACAACCAAACTATGCGATGTGTACATCCGACATAAAGGCAAGTCACATCTACGGCTCACAGAGTTTGATTCTAACTTGCCCAGATGGTAGGTCTGCCCGACAACAATGGTGATTCTACGCGACAAGTCAGATAGGTCTTAACGATAGGTCAGATAGGTCTTAACCCCACGTCAGGTGTCATACATCCCCACATCAGGTTGCATACATCGCCACATCAGGTTGCACACATCGCCACATCAGGTTGCACGCATCTCCACGTCAGGTTGCACGCATCCCCACGTCAGGTGGGTCGCATGGTGCGGTCTTGTGTTTTGCACGACACGAAGGTGGGGGTTGTATTATAAGGTATAAATTGCCGAAAGATTGGGAAATATTTTGCTGTAAAAATTTTGCCACTGAATATAACAATAAGGTGTAACATTGTCATTTTGTTTAAACTTCTCGCAGATATCGCAGATATCAATGTGGTTAAATGTTTCAAATACTCTAAAAAATATTGTGTTTTTTTGTTTTTTTTTATTTTTATACTAAATTTGCACCCATACTTATATTATTGAAAAATTTTGTTAACCCTATAAAACTTAACGTTATGAAAAAAATTTTTACTTTTTTGTTTGCCATTGCATTCTGTGGTGGTATGTATGCTCAAGATGAGTTCGTTCTTTTAGCTCCAGAAACACAAAAAGAAGTTACACCAGATGGTCTTCTTTCTTTCACAAACTGTGATTTGACTCTTGACACTGGTAGTGGTGACCAAACAGCAGGAAGTACGGATGTAACTGCACGTCATTGGAATAATGATGTAACCTTCCTTGGCTACAAGGTTTCAAAGAATGACAAGATCAACATTTATTTGCCTGATGGAGCAAAGCTTTACAGAATTGAAGCATTTGGTTTTTCAAATGGAGACAATTGGGATTACGTATTGAGTTACGGTGAAGATGAGTGGGGAGATCCAGAGTGGGTAGATCCAATCGGTGGCGAAGTAAAAGATAATGCTACAATCCAAAATGCAGTATTTCCAGTAGATCCTTGTGGATACGTTACTGATGGTGCAAAGACAGAATGGACAAAAGAAAACGCTGGTTATACTTTCTTTACTAAGACTTTTGGCACTCCTTATGAAGGCAAGTTTACATTTGTCATAAGTGGTAATAACACTTGTGCATTCAAACTTCGCTGTTGGCTACAAGAGCCTTCTGGAATTAATGAGACTAAAGCAGACGTAAATGCAAATAATTCTGAATGCTACAACGTTGCTGGACAAGTTGTTAAGAGCAACTATAAGGGAGTAGTACTGAAGGGTAATAGAAAATACATTGTAAAGTAAATTAGAGAATCATATTTTGAGTACAATATATTCGAAGTATGAATACAAAAAGAATATCCAGAGTATTGCTTGCACTATTTTGTGCTAGCAATACTCTTGTTTATTCACAATCTGCACCTTTTAAGATTATTGACGGGCTTTTTAACCAAAATGACAAAAACATGCTCGGTTTGGAATATGCGCCAGGTTTAGAAAACATCTATGTTTTTTCACCTAGCGACACGACCGACCACTTTGTCAATGGAGTTGTAATGGCTTCATTCAAAGGCAAACTATATTGCACTTGGCAAAGTTCAGCAATAACAGAAGACACACCTGACACTTGGGTGGCATATGCTGTAAGTGAAGACGATGGAATAACATGGTCAAAGCCGAAAGTGCTATGTCCTACTATTGACGATGGCTATTGCAGTTCTGGAGGATGGCTAGTCACACAAGATAAACTTGTAGGCTATATCAACACATGGCCAACTCCTAAAAACGAATCAAAATGGGGATATACTCGTTATGTCGAAAGCACAGATGGTGAACATTGGACAGAGCCCCAAGATGTTATGATGGCTGATGGCAATAGACTTGAAGGTATATTTGAACAAGACCCGCACAAATTGGCAGATGGAAGAATTATAGGAGCAGCACATTTTCATTATGGCCCAGTAACAGGACAAAAAGGCATTTATATTCAGCCCATTTATACAGATGACCCATCTGGAGTAAGAGGGTGGAAAAGAGGCAACTTTATTCCAACGACTAATGGTGGACAATCACGAGAATTAGAACCTAGTGTATATGTAAAAAACGATGGTACATTAGTAATGATATTCCGTGACCAAAAAGGCACATATTATAAAATGGGAGCATCCAGTACCGATAATGGTGAGAATTGGACAAAAGCCTATCTTAGTAATATGCCAGACTCAAAATCCAAACAATGTGCCGGAAATCTGCCAGATGGAACATGCTTCATCGTAAACAATCCTGTCAATAGTAGTAATCGCTTTCCTCTTGCTATTTCTTTAAGCAAAGATGGTACAACTTTTACAAAAGCATTCATGTTGCGCTCAACGAATGAACTACCAACAAAGAAATATACAGATTGTAAAGGTGTTGGATATGCATATCCGAAAGCAATGATAGATGGAGATTGGCTTTATGTAGGATACTCACAAAACAAAGAAGATGTAATGTTCACACGAGTGCCTTTGCAATCATTAATGTTAACATCCAGCATTGAAGATATTCATACGTCATCCCATATTAGCAACAATAATGATTCTTTTTATAATCTTAACGGACAAAGATTAAACACAAATAACTCAATCCCTAATGGTTTTAAAGGAATCGTTGTGAAAAATAATAAAAAATACATTTTAACCAAATAAATATTTTTAATCTACAAACACTAAAAAATTATGCTAAAAACAGTTCGAATCTTGCTGATAGTAGCATTTGTCTTTGTTGCAAATGGCATTTCAGCGCAGTCTATTAGTGGTACTGTTAAGGATAGTAATGGTGAGCCAATTATTGGTGCTTCTATTTTGGAAAAAGGCACTTCTAATGGTACAGTTACAGACTTTGACGGTAATTTTACACTAAAAATTTCCAACAAGAAGAACATTGTTGTTTCTTATGTTGGAATGGAAAGTCAAGAAGTTAATCCAATTGGTAAAAACAATTTGAACATTGTTTTGAAGAATCAGGGTTATGATCTTGACGATGTTGTGGTAATCGGTTATGGTTCAATAAAGAAGCGTGACCTTACTGGTGCCGTTTCTTCTGTTAAGGCAGAAGACATTGTCCGCACTCCTACAACAAACATTATGGAAGCCATTCAAGGTCAGGTAGCAGGTTTTGACATCACCCGTTCTAATGGTGAGGTTGGTGCTAAGATGAACCTTGTATTGCGTGGTAACCGTTCTATTTATGGTAACAATGCTCCTTTGTTCATCATCGATGGCATGGAAGGTTCATACGATGAACTCAACCCTAATGATATCGAGAGCATCGAAGTTTTGAAGGATGCTTCTTCTACTGCTATCTATGGTGCTGCTGGTGCAAATGGTGTCATCCTCGTCACTACAAAAAATGCAAAGAAAGACAAGTTTGAAATAAATCTCAATGCATATGTAGGTTTCAACAAGGAGACATCTTTCCCAGAAGTTCGCACAGGAGAAGACTATATCAACTTCCGCAGAGAAGCCATGAGAACATCAGGCAACTGGAAAAGTCCTGAAGATGATGCAACTCTTTTCCCAGCTCATTATCAGACACTCATAGATAATGGTAATTGGGTAAATTGGTTTGAGGAAGGTTCAAGAACAGGCGTTATGCAAGAATACGATCTTTCTACATCTTACGCAAACGACAAGGTTAATGCCTTTGCTTCATTGAACTATACTGACACTCAGGGAACATTGAAAGGCGACGAACTGAAACGCTATTCTTTACGTACACGTTTAGATTTCACCCCTAATAAGATTGTAAAATACGGGTTCAACCTCTATGCAATGTATGGAGATAATGACAAACGCAACTCACGTATATGGAATCGTATGATGTGTACACCTCCTGTAGGAATACCATACAATGAGGATGGAAGCATCAACTATTATCCAATTGAAGGTGACGGCACTATCCCTACCCCTCTTACTGATATGGGACAGGGTCAGTATGTCAACAACATTAAGACACTCAGTATTGCTCCTCAAGGATATCTGGAATTAAATCCATTCAAAGGATTCTCTTACAAGACAGTTCTTGGTGGTTATTTCCGCAATATGAAACAAGGTATTTATCAGGGCATTCACTCATGGACTGGTTTGCAAGACGGACAATCTACGGCAGAGACTCCAAATACCTTCACTTATAACTACAAGTGGCAGAATATTTTGACATATAATCTGGATATAAAGAACGACCATCATCTTACGTTTACTGGTGTAACAGAATGGTCTAAGGGACGTACTGAAGGCTCAAATGCAATTGGTCATGGATTTGACACTGACGACTACGCATATCATAATCTTGGTGCTGGTACAGGAACTCCTTCTGTAGCATCTTCATATACTCAAACACAAATGATGTCATACATCATTCGTGCTATGTATAGTTACAAGAGCCGTTATCTGTTGACTCTCTCAAATCGTTGGGATGGAAGTTCTAAACTTTCAGATGGACACAAGTGGGATAGCTTCCCTGCTGTTGCAGTAGGCTGGCGTATTTCTGATGAACCATTTATGGCATCAACAAGAAATTGGCTCGACAACTTGAAACTCCGTGTAAGTTATGGTGTAACAGGTAATGATGGTCTTGGTGCATACGGTACATTGGCATATTCTCAAGCAGGTATGCTTGGTTTCCAAGAGATAGGTCAGCCATATAGTACATATTCAACAAGTATTGCAAACCTTGGTCTTGGATGGGAAAAATCTTATTCTTGGGATATCGGTCTTGATGCTGCTGTTCTCAACAACCGCATTGACTTTGCTATTGACTGGTACCGTACAGATACAAAAGATTTGCTTTATCAGAGAGCATTGCCTGCAGCAACAGGTGGTACTATGAACGGAGTTGATTTCACCACATTCTCTATTTGGCAGAATATCGGTAAGACACGCAACACCGGTCTTGAGTTGGCTATCAACAGTCGTAACATTCTTACAAAGAATTTCACATGGTCAACGTCTTTGTCTTTCTCAACCAATAAGGAAGAGGTTATTGAAACAACATCTGCAAACCCATTGCAGTTCAACGACTATTATCTGATTGAGGGTCAGCCTGTACATACATACTATATGTATAAATACGAAGGTATTTGGAAGGAAGATCAGGCAGAAGCAGCTGCAAGATACAACCAGAAGCCAGGTACAATTCATATTCTTGATGCTAACGACGATGGTGTTTATAATGCCGATGACTATCAGATTATTGGTAATGGTTCACCAAAGTGGATAGGTTCATTGTCAAACTTCTTCACATATAAATGGTTTGATTTGAGTTTCCAACTCATTGCTCGTTGGGATTATACTTTACAATATGGTATAACAGGTTGGTATAGAAACGATGGTATCAACCCAACTCCAGCTGTTTGTGACTACTACACACCAGAGAATCAAGATGCTCGCTATCCACGTCCAGATTCTGGATCTTCACAAGATACATATCAGGGTAGCAGTTCTATAAATTACTTTGATGGTTCTTACATTAAATTGAAGAATTTGACTTTTGGTTACACTTTGCCAAAGAATGTTTTGCGTTCGCTTAACATCGAAAAGGCTCGTGTCTATTTTACAACTTCTAATCCTTTCATTTGGACTAAGAACGAATATGTTAAAAATTATGACCCTGAAAAGGGTGGCAATGACGATGATGCACCATTGTCAAAGCAGTTTGTATTCGGTGTTAACTTAACATTCTAATATAGGGAGGCAATTAACATGAAAAAATATAATGTTATGAACAAAATTAATGGTATAATATGCATCCTTTGCACTATCATAATGTTTGGTAGTTGTTCACTCGATGAAGAGAATCTTTCTGCAATATCTACAGATAAAGAATGGACAACAGCAGAAGGATTTGAAAAGCTGGTAAATTCTTGCTATGTCCCACTAGTTCGTCTTGTTTATGGACAGGGTGAAGATACATATATTTTTGGATCGGAATCAGGTACAGACATTTGGCAAGACCCTGTAAAGGGTGGCTCAAATGGAAACTTCAGTAAGTGTATTCGTTACCAAGATATGGGTCCTGAAGTGTATATGTTCTATGAAGCATATCAAGGATTCTATGCAACCTTGAACAGCTGTAATGCCGTTATTGCTTATGCTGAGAAAGTTCAAGGCTTGAGCAAAGAGAGGATTGCAGAATTGACTGCTGAAGCTCGTTTCCTTCGTGCACACAGCTTGTTTAACATTGTAGAGTATTACGGAGGGAAATATCTCCCAACTGCTCCTACAGAAGAAGCTTTGACAACTCTTCCTTGCAGCAGCATCAACGAGTTCTATGATGTTATTCTTTCCGACCTTGCAATTGCTATGGAAGACCTTCCTGTAAAGCAAAATGTAACAGGTCACATCATTAAAGCTGCAGCTTATCACCTGTATGCAAAGGCTTGTTTGACTTATGCTTCATATACAGATGGCAAATGTGGTGCAACTCCACTTACTCAGGAAGAGGCAAAAGAGCTCTACAAAGAAGCTTTTAATGCAGCCAACTATTTGATAAATAATGCAAGCAGCTTCAACGTAAAATTATATCCTGAGATTGAAAATGTGTTTGACGAAAACAACAACAAGGCTAATGCAGAGGCTTTATTTGTTGTTACCCACTCCTCTATTATGGAGTACAACCCTCGTCAGGCTTACTTCAATCGAGTATGGAAGCAGTTTGAGGCTTACAACAACAATTCTGAAGGTATATATATGGAGTGCTTGACACCTGACTATAGCACATCTTTGAATGGTTATCCTATCACTCCTATTGCTAATGGTAGTTGCCGTCTGTGTCCTTCGAAGGATTTCCTTGATTTGTTCAAAGATAACGATGGGCGTTACAAAGCATTCTTCCGCGACACTTATTATGCAAACCGCAGAAAGAAGAAGGCAACAACAGGTCCTTATGCTGGTCAGCAGGTTTATGTGTGGACGCCAGCCGATGCAAATCGTTATGGCCTTGACCTTACTCGCGTTGACAACGACCAGTTCTATATTCCATTGAACGACACTTGTGTATATATCTCAAAGAAGAAGTTGACAGAAGCTGATAGAAATTCTCGTCGTTATGCTACATATAATATTGACGACAATTATGCAGATAAGACTCAGCCTCTGCGTTTCTTCCCTTCTCTCAAGAAGATGAACACTCCTAAATACTATGCTGGTTCTAACGCATCAAAGCCTTATTCGTATGCAGATTGTATCATCTATCGTTTAGGAGAGACTTACCTGTTGGCAGCCGAAGCAGCATGGCGTCTTAATCAGACTGGAGATGCGTTGAAGATGCTCAATGCTATTCGTAACCGCGCTTGTATCGGGCACAATCACAGCATGGATCTGACTGCTATTGACGCAGACGTGCTTCTTGACGAATATGCTCTTGAGATGTGTGGAGAGTGGAACCGTTGGACGACGTTGAAACGTTTCCGCGCATTAGCTGAGCGTATTGCTAAATTCAATCCACAGATTACAACATTCAAGGATGAGTATTATCTGAGACCTATCAACTCTTCAGAGATCGAATCTCTTGAGAATGGTTCAGGATACCAGAATCCAGGATATTAATCCTTGACCTAACATAAAAAGGAAGGTTTTCTGAACCTTCCTTTTTTATCAACTTATAATTCTTATTAACTATTATAACACATAAATTATGAAAAAACTTTTTACTCTTTTATTCATTTCTGCCACACTTACATGTGCATACGCTCAAACTCCTGATAACGGTGTTGAGCTTACTCGCAAAAACTACAAAGAACTCAAGCAAGATGGGGGTGATTACTGGCTCACATTTACCAATACTGGGTTAAAGCTTGAGACGGGTAGTGGCGACCAAATTGTTGATGGCTCAAATCGTGTCTCTTGGTATAACAACGTGGTATGGCTTGACGGATGGAAGGTATCAAAGAATGATAAGGTACGTTTGTCTATTCCTGAAGGACTTTTTCTTACTAAGATTGAAATGTTTGGTTTCGTAAATGGTAGTAAGTGGGATTATCTTTATTCTTACGGAGAAGATGAATGGGGTGATCCAGAGTGGGCTGACCCAATTGGTCCTGGTATAAGAAACCATGATGATGACCCAGAGCCTTTTACAACAAATCCATACATCAAGGAGAACGCAGTTTATCCTGTTGACCCATGTGGTTGCAACGAAGCTGGTTGTGAAGCTCAGACATTAGCTTGTCATGAAGCAGGTTACACATTTGCTTCTCTTGACTTCAGTAGCCATCCTTATGAGAAGGAGTTTTCTTTTGTTATAAGTGGCAATAATGTTATCTGTCTCGGTCTTCGCTGCTGGACAAACACAGCATCTGGCCTTCAGGTAATTAAAGAAGAAAAATCAAACTTTATTGATCGCAACCTTTACAATCTCAATGGTCAGGTTATCGATAAAAACTATCGTGGCATTACTATTAAGAATGGTCGCAAGTATATAAGACATTAAGTCTCCCCCCTTTATCATATATAATAAAGAAGCCACCGAATTTGGTGGCTTCTTTGTGTGTAGAATGGTTAGTTCGTTTTGAACTCACACCTTGATTATCTGCACATGAACTTCTTGCCCTTGATGATGTATATCTGACCTGCCTTTGGAGCAGTAATCTTGCGACCGAGAAGATCGTAGAGCGTTTCAGCAGAAGACTCAACAGAAACCTGTCTGATTCCAGAAGGTGCTTCATAAGTTAAATCCATACAGTCCATGCGTGCTCGCTGTCCACTGGTAGTGTAGAAGTCTATACGTATCTGGGCTCCCTCAATTAAATCAACAGTTTTAGCGAGTTTTCGAGTTGCGAGTGCCGTTGTTGATGAGTTGCTCTTCCATTCTTCAACTGTCACATCGTTGACAGAAACCCTATATCTATCTGAGCCTCTAGAACCTTCGAGGTAAGTCACAGCGATAGAGTATACACCTGGCGTACCATTGAACACACCAGAGAGAGAGCCTGGTCCACGGTCACCGAGAGAAATAGAGTCGTTAGAAGCAGCAAACCAAATGCTCTCATTCATAGGTTGTATGTATGATATTCCACTACGGCTAAGATGTTCGAATTCAGTACGTCCCTCTTTTATATCAACTCTTGGACTAGAGAAGCTCCAGATGTCGCCTTCTGCTGTCTCTTTCGTCAGAGCACGAACAGTATTTACTTGCCATGTATAACGTTCGCCATAGTTAAGTGTACCAGGATTATAAGAATTGGTATTAGTAATAACATGGTCAACTATCGCATTGCCCGTCTCATCCCATACTGTTACCTCGTAATGATCAACGTCGCATGCTGGTTGCCATCTTAGAGTCATTGGGTCTGCCATTGCAGTCTGCTTTTTCGCCTCTCTTAGTTTAGCATTTGTGTCGCCATCAGCAGGATAAGGTGTTGCAGGTTTTACATCAGCGGTAGTAAAACGATAAATAGGTGAATTGATAACATCATCTCCTATCTTGGTACAAACGCGCCATAGATATGTAGTAGCAGGAGTGAGAAGGTTGTTCTCGTCAATAGTACGCCTTTCCATATTATCCTCCGAAGTACCTATGATGAACCAACTCTCTGTTTCATTCTCCAACTTGCTCCACAGCAATGAGATTAGTATTGGCTGATCCTTAGCACCATTACCCGGCCACAGGATGACCTCTTTGTCAATATTTGGCTGAGGTCCCACTTTTGAAGGATAAATGCTATTCACAGTAGAAGCTTCATCAAGAATGAAGGAATAATCATACCAGTCAGATGGTTCGAAATCAAGTTTATCGTAGGTAATCTCTTTGATAGGTACAACACTATAGTTTTTGCGATTCTCAAAGAAGGCAAAGCTATAGTCATCAGGACCTTCCGTTGCATACATTTGGCTCAATGGGCTGTTAGCCGTTTCACTAAAATAATTGCTTTCAGCCACGATACGTGCCTGTGTGAAGCCACCAATGCAATAACTACCAATATTCTCATAGAAGTTGTTAAAGACATGTCCCAAACCATATCCGATACGAGGGTTACGTTGGTCGGTGAGACGGAACGCATTATGATGATAAGTAGTACGGTTCTTGCCGTAGTCCTCAAAATGCTGTGTACCAGAACTCAACAGACAACATTTATGATGGTCATGAATGTAGCAATAGGATACAGTTATATATGACGAACCAACAGTCATGTCGATAAGTCCGTCCCAATCCTCCTTATCAGGCTCGTCGGTACTGTATATATCGCAGTGGTCAACCCACACATGATGAGTATTACGTCCGGCTATTGCATCAGGGTTTGCATGATGAATTGTGAGGTTTCGGATAATGATGTTCTGCTGGTTATTGATGTCAAGACCAATGCCGTGAAGTGCGGCTCCCGAACCACCACCAATGAGAGTTTTGTTACTTCCTACTGAAACGAGTTCTCTTCCTCGTGTGAGTCCTCTACCAGTAAGGTCGGCATCAAGGATAACAGTATAAGGATCGTTCGACTTTAGATAAGTCTGAAGATCTTCGATTGTAGTTACATGGACGGTAGGACCATTCATACCACCAGTGATACCATTGATTCCATCATAGTAGTTGCAAAATCCTACTGGTCCTTGTGCATGTAATACCTGTGCTGAGGCAACAAAGATTGCCATCAGTGTCAAAAGTGTAAATTTTTTGTTCATAGTATGTTTTGTTTAGGTTACAACTGCAAAGATAAACATTTTAAAAAAAACATAATCTCACTTGTGTATTTTTTATAAATTTTGATCATTCATATTCTTCAATCTTCATGCTAAAGTAAAGTCAATGAGGCGTCTGTTGAAGTTGGTCTTGGCAACAACAATACGGACAGGATCTCCAAGTGAATAGACGTTATTATATTTCTTTCCACGCAAGCAAAGATTTTTCTCATCAAATTCATAATAATCGTCACGCAACTCACGTCTTGAGACAAGTCCTTCGCAATGATTTTCATCTATTTCACAATAGAAGCCAAAATCCGTAACGCCACTTATGTGAGCATCAAACTCCTGTCCTATCTTGCCAGAAAGAAATTCCACCTCCTTATATTTGATAGATGCACGTTCCGCATTCGTTGCCAACACCTCCATATCGCTGCAATGTTCACACAATGCCTCATAATAGTCTTTGTCGCCACACTTGCCACCTTGTTGATAGAGTGTGAGCAGACGATGTACCATAGTATCCGGATAACGGCGGATAGGAGATGTGAAGTGTGTGTAATACTTGTACGCAAGTCCGAAATGTCCGATGTTATCGGTAGAATATTTCGCTTTCATCATGGAACGGAGAGTGAGCATTTGAATGAGTTTCTGCTCCCGCTTGCCATGTATGCTATTCATAAGTTTATTGAGGCTACGCGAAGTCTGCAACTGTGTTCCAGATGTTTTGATTTTATAACCAAATTTCTCGATGAAATTGTTTAAATTATCCATCTTTTCTTCGTTTGGTTTTTCATGGATACGATATGGTAACACCCTTGAGGAAGAACGTTTCCCATCGGTACGTTTCTTTGGGTTTCCGATACTTTCAGCAACTGTACGATTCGCCAACAGCATGAACTCCTCTATGAGCTGTGTTGCTTCTGTTGACTGTTTATAATAGACCGACACAGGACGCCCTTTGTCGTCAAGACGGAATTTCATTTCCTCCGTTTCAAGATTTACAGAGCCACCAGCAAAACGCTGTTCACGTAACTTTTGTGCCAAACTATTAAGTATGGTTATAGCCTCCTCACATGTATTTTCTTGTGATGTTGGGGAAGATGGAATGTCATCTATTATCTCTTGCACCTCCTCATAAGCGTAACGACGGTTACTCTTGATGACTGTATGAACAAGTCGCCACGCGTGAACAACAGCATCATCATCGATATCAAAGATAACACTGTAGCATAGTTTTTCCTCATCAGGACGCAGAGAACAAATGAAGTTGCATAGACGTTCTGGCAACATCGGTATTGTCCTATCAACGAGATATACACTCGTTGCACGCTTACGAGCCTCCCTGTCTATGACAGAATCAGGGAGCACATAATGAGACACATCCGCGATGTGCACACCAACTTCATACATTGTGCCTTTTCGGCGAAACGACAAGGCATCATCAAAGTCTTTGGCATCAGCAGGGTCTATGGTAAAAGTCAGTACGTCACGGAAGTCCTCCCTTTCCCGTAAATCCTGTTCTGTAATCGTTGCATCAATATGTTTTGCCGCTTCTTCCGCCTCTTTCGGATATTCATACGGAAGGTCGAACTCCTCAAGAATTTCATGCATGACAGTATCATCATCTTTCTTTCTGCCAACAACTCTAAAATGCATCCTGCGGACATAATTCTGCGATTCTTGTGACCACACGTACGTATCAGACAATTTCACCTTATTTCCTTCTCTACGGATGAAATCGTCAAAAACAAGGTCTTCAAGGACATCAATAGCAAGCATCTTTAGTGGATGCGTATTAAAACGCAGCATTCTAAAGATTTCCTTATAAGAATAGCTATTATGGGGATGCTGGCAAAAGAAATCCTGTAGTAACCTTATTAACTCTTTTCGCGTCAATCTTTTGCCAGCCTTTTTTCGAGACTGACTATTTGCAGCCTGTTTTGATTTCCCCATACGTTATCTACCGCCTCCAAGTGCAATGTAGAGGTTTATAAGAGCATTTATCTTAGCATAGTCATTCGTCACCTCTGTCAGTTGTGCAGAAAGTAATGACTCTTGAGCAGTAAGCACTTCGAGATACGTTGCCTTACCTCTGTTCATAAGTTCTTCCGTTGCATCGTATGCAGCTTTGAGGGATTCCGATTCTTTCTTAAGGAAGACGCCTTTCTCCTTAGAAGCTTCACACTCGATAAGTGCATTATTGACATCATTACCAGCATTGATGATTGTCTGCACCAGTTCTTTATGAGCAATATCCATCTCTATCTTTGACAGTTTGAAGTTTGCACTTAGTTTTCCCTGTGCGAACAAAGGTGCTGTAAGAGAAGCCAATGCGTTGGAAAGTAAAAGTCCCGGATTGACCGAACCATCAGAACCATTGCTCCATCCTATTGAGCCACCGAGAGTGAGTTTAGGGAACATATCTGCAAATGCCATTTTAGTATTATAAAAAGCAGATTCTATCGTCTTCTGAGCTGCACGAACATCAGGTCTGTTCTGTAATGCTTGCATTGGGATTCCAACACCAATCTGCGACGGCATGGTGAAATCATCAAATGAACCACGTGTGATATGATGAGGAGCCTCACCAAGAAGTTTGCATATAGCATTTTCCAAGACAACGATTTCTTTCTTCGTATCGATAATCTGCGCTTTGATGCTATAATATGATGCAGACATACGGTCAACAGCAGCACGATTTGTAACACCAGCCTGCATGAGAGCCTTTTGAGTTTCAACACTCTTTGCCCATAAAATCTCCGTCTGTACCATAATTGCGTCCTGCTTGTCAAGCATCAGCAACTGATAATAGAGAGAAGCAAGATTTGAAATAAGCTGACACTGTACGGTTTGGATAACATCTTGAGATTTCTCAAGAAGTACTTTCTGCGATTTCTTCGCATTTTTCAAACTACCGAAGATGTCTGCTTGCCATTGTACCGTCAAAGGCATATCGTACAGTTTCGTTGTTCTACTATTAAAATTTGAGACAGAACCATTAGGAGATATGGTAACGGTAGGGAATAATGCCTTCCTTGCCACACTGAGGCTCAGTTCTACTTCCTGAATACGTTTACGGCAAATTTCCATATCCAGGTTATTTGCCAATGCACTGTCAACGATTGCATGGAAACAAGGGTCATTGAAAAGTACACGCCACGAAACGTCACCAAGGTTGGAGGACGTATTTACACCCGTCAGAAGTTTTTCAGCACCAATAATATCGGATGGAAGTTGAGGATTCCGTGCATTCTGATAATCTCTCTCTACCTCTTTCATTGCCGAACACGATGTCAGCAATACCGCTGACACCATGACAACAAATACCAAATTATATAACTTTTTCATTTTCTATTGATTTTCAACGGTCTTTTGTTCATTTATTCTCACACCGACAACCTTTTCCTGTATCTTTTGGAAGAATATGAAGAATACCGGAACGACAAATATCAGTGCTATTGTACCTACTGTCATACCACCGATGACACCCAATGCCAAGGAACGGTTACCGACTGCACCTGCACCACCACTGACAACAAGTGGTATCATACCTATCACCATACATGCAACTGTCATGAGAATAGGACGCAGACGTTCCTTACAAGCATTGAAGGCCGCATCGTAGATACCCATTCCCTGACGGCGTTTTTCAGATGCAAACTCTGTGATGAGGATTGCTGTCTTTGCCAACAAACCTATAAGCATGATCACACCCGTCTGCAAGTAGATGTTGTTCGTAAAGCCAAACGAAGACAATGGTGCTGTAACAGCAAAGGCTCCCAACAAACCAAACGGTATGGAAAGAAGGACTGCAAATGGCACAAACCAAGAGTCGTACAAACATGCCATGATGAGATAAATGCAAAGGATACAGATTATATAAATGAATATCGTATCATTGCTATTTGCTGTTTTCTCTGCTTCACGTGACAGACCGCCGTACTCATAACCACAGGTAGTAGGCATTGTCTTCTTAAATACCTCACTGATAGCAGCCATTGCCTGACCAGAAGAATATCCTGAAGCGGCATCTACATTCAGCGTGATAGATGGATAAAGGTTAAAACGTTTCTCTACAGAGGAGCCTACGGTAGATTTCAATGAAATGAACTGCGAAATAGGGCTCATCTTTCCTGTACTTGTACGAACAAAGATATTGCTTAATGACTGAGGGTTAAGCCTGTATTCAGGCTGAGCCTCTGCCATGACATAGTAAACCTTATTGAAGTTATTATAGTTAGAAATATATACACCACCACAATAAGCTCCCAATACATCGAGTACATCTTTTGTAGATACACCAGACTGTTCACAGATGGCAGCATCTATGTCGACCTTATATTTAGGATAAGTATTATTGTAAGAATTGAATACAGAACCAATCTCAGGGCGTTGCAGAAGTTCTGCCCTGAAAGCCTTTACATGATCTGCAAACTTTTCCATATTGCCACCTTCCCTATCCTGGATTTGCAATTCTATGGAGTTACCAGTACCATAACCAGGAATCTGAGGCATTTGGAAAGGAACAACCGTCGCCTCTTTTATGGACTGACAGTCTGTATAGATCTTATACATCACCATATCAATGGAATGCTCGATACCCTTTCTCTCTTCCCAGTTCTTAAGACGGGCAAATATCGTACCGGCACTGGCATCTGTACCTGAAAGCATACCATAGCCTGTAATACGAGCAACATGTTCCACCTCATCATATTTTTCAATCTTTGCCACTACCTTGTCAAGAATCTCACCAGTTTGTTTCAGAGTATATCCTGGAGATGTTGAAACATTGATGAATACAACCCCCTGGTCTTCCTGTGGTACAAGGTCTGTAGGGATACTGCGCATGGTGAATACCATCAATACTGCAGCAATGACAAGTAACATCCATGTCCACTTAGGTTTCTTCATGAAACGCTGCACACTCTTTTTATATTTCCCGAGCAGACTTCCGTAAGCAGCATCAAAGGCTTTTTTCGTATAGTAGTTGATGTTTTTCTTTGTGCCATCTTCATTTGTTGGTTTCAACATCATGGCACAAAGTGCAGGACATAGTGTAGTAGCATTCAGCCCTGACAAACCTACTGCTGCTGCAAGCGTAACACCGAATTGTGTAAAGAATGTACCTGATGTTCCTGGCATGAACGTCACAGGGATGAACACAGCCATGAAAACGAATGTACAAGACAATACTGCAGAGAACACATCATGCATAGCACTGTCTGTTGCTTTTACAGGGTCTTTTTCTCCACCTTCAAACTTTGCCATCACAGCCTCGACGACGACGATGGCATCATCCACCACAGTACCGATAGCAAGCACCAGAGCAAAGAGCGTCAATATGTTCAATGAGAACCCTGCCAACTTGACAATGGCAAATGTACCTATCAAAGATACGATAATAGAAATAGTCGGAATCACCGTTGCCTTAAAACTCTGCAGGAAGATATATACAACCAACACAACAAGGATGATGGCGATAATCAGTGTTTCTATCACATTATGCATTGCGGCATCCAAAAAGTCGTCAGAGCACATGATGATATGGAATTTCAATCCCGGTGGCATCTCGCTTTCCAACTTGCTGTACAAATCTTTTATCTCCGCATTGACTTTCGTTGCATTTGCTCCTGATGTTTGATTTATCATAAACGGTACACCAGGGTGGCGATTGATATCAGACATGAATGTATAGTTCACTGCTCCAAGTTCTACCTCGGCAACATCAGACAGACGCAATATGCTTCCGTCAGTGTTTGCTTTTATAACGATGTCCCTAAACTCCTGTTCTTTTTTCAGTCGTCCACGATATTCCATCGTATATTGATACGTATTACCGGAACTCTCTCCAAAAGAACCAGCAGGTGCGACCAAGTTTTGTGAACCGATGGCGGCAAAGACATCATTCGGCACTAAATTATATTGTGCCATCATGTCTGGTTTCATCCAGATACGCAGCGCATATTTGTTACCGAAACTTTGCACCTTTCCGACACCGCTGACACGCTGAATACGAGGAAGCACGTTTATATCAAGATAGTTCGCAATGAAGTTGATGTCAAATTTATCATCTTCACTGACAAGTCCTGTTACCTGAAGGATACTATTCTGACTTTTGTAAACCTGCACGCCAACACGTGTCACCTCAGCTGGCAACATTCCAAGAGCTTTGGACACGCGGTTTTGAACGTTGACAGTAGCCATGTCAGGGTTTGTACCCTGCTTGAAATATATATTTATTGCCACATCACCAGTAGAAGAAGCCGATGATGTCATATACATCATATTCTCGACACCATTTATTGATTCTTCGAGAGGTATGATGACAGAATTCATTACAGAACCTGCATCAGCACCTGTATATGACGTCTCCACAATTACCGTAGGAGGAGCAATGTCAGGATATTGTTCCACTGGCAATGATGTCAGCGACAGATATCCTGCGAGCAGAGTGACAATGGCTATCGACCCTGCCATCACCTGCTTTTTTGTAAAGAAATATCCTTTGTTTTTCATCATTTACCAATTTTTATCTTCTGACCGTCAACAAGGTTGTTTGCACCTACCGTCACAATTTCGTCACCGGGTTTCAATCCTGATGTCACGGCATATATCTTGCCATTGTTTATTTCTTCTATCTCAACTATTGTCGCTTTGACCGTTGAGTCTTTCTGCACAACATATACGAGAGATTTGTCTTGCAGACGATTGATGGCTGTCTGAGGAACAGTCATGATATCAGGAAGCATCTCTTGAAATATCACAGAACCAGATATGCCAGAGCGTAACGAAGCCTTTGGATTTGGGAAATCCACCTTACATGGTACAGAGCCCGTACCTATGTCAACAAGACCAGCAACACTCTTCATTTTACCCTCATACTCATACATAGAGCCATCTTTAAGTCTCAGTTTTATTGGTGTCAACTCTGATAAATACTGTTCTATTATATCGTTTGTTATCTTATCTTCATATCCGCGAGTCAAAGCGGTAAAATCCGCTTCCGTAAGCGAGAAATAAGCTTCTATCACACTGTTGTCACTGATGATCGTGAGAGGTTCAACCATCATAGAAGAAACCAAATCACCGATACGATAGTTTATAGTACCGACAATGCCATCTACAGGACTCTTTACAGAACAACGGTTGAGATCTACTCTTGCCTGTGACTCCTGAGCCTGAGCTTGAGCCACTGCTGCCTGAGCCGTCTTGTACTCATTTCTTGCAGTTTCCATGACATAAGCACTGACAATTCCTTTTTCATAGAGTTGCAAACTACTTTCGTAATTCAATTTTGCCGACTCCATCGTTGCTTTTGCGGCAGCCGTATTTGCAGCAGCTGTCTGTACTTCCAATCGGAATGGTTCCTGATCGATGACAAACAGCAGATCACCTTTACGTACCATCCTACCTTCTACGGTAACAATGCTGGTAATAGTTCCCGTTACTTGAGGAAGAATGCTTACGTCTTGCTTTCCCTTCAATTTGGCAGGATAGACATATTCAATTTTCTCATTTACCCTTTTGACCATCATTGTCTCATACGATGTTTCCTCTGCTTTAGGAACATCAACACATGCAACAAGCGACATTACTGTCACCACTGCAAGAAGTTTAGATAAAATTTTCATAAAATATCGATATTATTAAAATAGTTATAATCGTCAGTAAAAATACTATAGTTATCCACCAAGGCTCATCGTGTCTGTATTCAGTAGGATTACCGCCCATCTTGCGATACAGACGATATACTATGAATGCAAGCAAAACGCCCAACAATGCTCCTACTAATATATCTGTAGGATAATGTACACCAAGATACATCCTTGAATAGCAAGAGCCCACTGCCCATAGGAATGTCACACAAGATGTCTTCCATCTTCTGAAAAAGAGTGTCAACAGCATGGCACAGCCGAAGTCATTGCAGGCATGATTTGAAGGAAAGCCGAACAAGCCACCTGTGTATCCATTTATGAGTGTCAGCCTACCCATAAGGTCAGGATTATGTGACGGACGCAGACGTGCCACCAATGGTTTTATCACGGATGCCGGTATCTGGTCACACAGCAAAAACATGAAGGCGAAGGCAAGTGTTGCAAAGGCAACCTGCTTCCATGCCTCTTTCTGGTTAGACTTGACGCTGTTACGTATCTGAAAGTAGCAAATGTAAAACAGCAGAACGAATGCCAACGGTATCCACGCATAGGCACTTGTATATATCCACCAGAAGACGTCCCATACCGGATTTCCGTTGGAATTAAAGGCAAGGATGAGTTCGTTGTCTATATTTTGAATCCAGTCCATGTCTTATTTTACTTCCCAGATATCATTCGTTTCAAGCAGTTCAGCAAAGTTATGATAGTGTTTCTTTTGTTTCACTTCCTCTATCTGCGCTTCTACAGCATCGTTATATGTAGGGACATCAACGTCTCTTATCACACCGAGTGCGACAGGAAAACCATCATCATTTCCCATAAGTGCCAGTTTCAACTGCAACGTATTGTCCTGACAATGTGCATCATGGACAAGCACTGAAGGGTCATCAGCACTCACTATCTTCAGTCCGAAACCTTCCTGTGCAATACCGAACTGCCCATTTTCACCAAAAACCATCTTCTTCCCATGTTCCAGGTATATAGCATTCTTTGCCCTTCCCTCCTTGGTATATACTGAGTCATGCGTTCCATTGTTGAAGATGACACAGTTCTGCAGTATCTCACACACGGACGCACCCTTATGGCCATATGCCGCCTTCAACACCTCAATGGTGGCAGGAGCATCCGTAGCCACGGCACGGGCAAAGAAATGTCCACGTGCACCGAAACACAGTTCTGCCGGGCGGAAAGGATCTTCAACGGTTCCATACGGAGAAGACTTGCTCACGAATCCTCGCGGAGAAGTAGGCGAATACTGTCCTTTGGTAAGACCATATATGCGGTTGTTGAGCAGTATCATGTTTATATCTATGTTACGTCTGTTGGCATGTATGAAGTGGTTTCCTCCGATAGCCAGTCCATCGCCGTCACCACTTATCTGCCATACGGCAAGAGTTGGATTTGCAACCTTCACACCTGTTGCTATTGCTGCGGCACGACCGTGAATAGTGTTCATACCATACGTAGCCATGTAATGAGGAAGACGGGAAGAGCATCCAATACCACTGATAACAGCCACATCATGTGGGGCAACACCTATTTCCGCCATAGCCTTGTGCAGACTGGCAAGAAAGAAATGGTCACCGCATCCCGGACACCAACGAGGTTTTCCTTTAGAATAATCTTTAGCTATATATTCCATAATAACTTACTTTTCTATTAATTTTTTAAAATTGTCAACAAGTTCAGCAACTACAAACGGCTGTCCTTTTACCTGATTGAATTGATAAGGAACAAAACCATCCACCTTCATACGCAGGTAGGCAGCAAACTGTCCCATATTCTGCTCTGCCACAACCACCTTCTTGTATCTATTCAGCACCTCCGCTGTATTCTTTGGCAGAGGATTGATATATTTGAAATGGGCCAGAGCAACCTTCTTGCCTTGTGCTAACAATTCGTCCATCGCTGCATGCAGATGTCCGTATGTACCACCGAAACCAACGATGAGCAGATCAGCATCATCCTTGTCGCCGAGTACCTCCACATCTGGCACACTGATGTTTTCAATCTTTTGCTGACGCTTGCGAGTCATCAAATCATGATTGTCTGGGTCTGTAGATATAGCACCAGTCTTATCATCTTTCTCCAATCCACCGAGGATATGTTCAAAACCATCACGTCCCGGTACAGCCCAATAGCGTGAGCCATCGGCATTACGCATATACGGAGTCCATTGTCCCTTGAGTTCTTCTGGTACGTATGGAGGAGTTATCGTTGGATATTCTGACAAGTCTGGCAATCTGAACGCACCACTTCCGTTAGCTACATACCCATCTGTCAACAGCACCACTGGAGTCATGTGTTCAAGAGCCATCTTACAAGCATCGTATGCTGCATCGAAACAATCCACAGGACTGGTAGCCGCAATCACTGGCATAGGACTTTCACCATTACGCCCGAAGAGCACCTGTAGCAAATCCGTCTGTTCTGATTTCGTCGGCAATCCCGTAGCAGGACCACCGCGTTGCACGTCGATGACCACAAGAGGAAGTTCCATGATGACAGCAAGGTTCATAGCTTCACTCTTCAGGCATATGCCCGGGCCAGATGTCGATGTTACAGCCAGAGCACCGGCGAAAGAAGCGCCCACAGCAGACGAACAGCCGGCAATCTCATCCTCACACTGGACAGTGGTAACGCCCAGACTCTTGTGTTTCGACAACTCATGTAATATATCCGTAGCTGGAGTGATTGGATAAGAACCGAGATATAGTTTCAGACCAGCCTTTTCTGCAGCAGCCATAAGTCCGTATGCAGTAGCCTTGTTACCAGTGATGTCCATATAACGACCTTTAACCTTGTTCTTCGATTCAATACGATAAGTGTTGGCAACACTGCTGTGGGTATTATGTCCATAATCATATCCAGCATGGATAACCTTTATGTTGTTTTCAGCCACCTCCGGTTTCTTCGCAAACTTATCCCTTAGAAAGTTCTCCGCTATGCTGAGGTCGCGATTGAAGAGCCAGCACACCAGTCCCAGAGCGAACATATTGCGGCATTTCAGCACTGCCTTGTTGTCCATACCACTATCTGCCAGACAATCCTTAACCATCTGTGTGATAGGAGCAGCGATAACACGGTCTGCATCAATACCCATCTCACCCAGATAGTCGTCAGTCTTGAACTCAGCCTTTTCCAAGTCCTTAGGACCGAAGCAATCGGTATCGATGATTATGCACGCACCACGTTTCGCATAGCGATACTGAGTTTTCAATGCAGCAGCATTCATAGCCACCAACACGTCACATTCGTCACCCGGAGTATAGACACTACTCTCACCGATATGTACCTGGAAACCACTGACACCTGTCAGAGACCCTTGCGGAGCACGGATATCTGCAGGATAGTCAGGAAAGGTCGAGATACCATTTCCCACAGTAGCAGATACAGTAGAGAAGATATTACCCGCCAATTGCATACCATCACCGGAATCTCCAGAAAACCGTACCACCACCTGCTCTAAATCTTTTATTTTCATGATATATTTTTTAATTAAAAATTAAAAACTGTGCGAAGTTAGTATTATTCCCGTGTATAACCAAGAGAAAAGACCGAAAACTTACAATTACCAACATGAGAAATAGCCGATGCAAGAGAGATTATTGTAGCACCAGTGGTAATAACATCATCTACAAGAAGAACATGAATCTTACGAGAACCATCTTCTAAAAAATAATTACAATGAGTTTCACGAAAATTTTCTTTAATACGAAATGCATGTTCCACATTATCAAATCGTTTTTCCCGATGTAAGCGTGTTTGGCTTTCGTTAAATGTTATTCTCTCCACACAATCAGTCCATACGGGTATGGCACAAACGGAAGATATTCCTTCTGCAATAAATTCACTTTGATTATACCCACGTTTGCGGATTCGCTCTTTTGTCAGTGGGACTGGAATGATTGCATCTATATCATCAAAGAAATGATGACGTCCTATCCATTCTGCTGCAAAACGTCCCATATCATAACCTATGTCTGGTTGGAAATGGTATTTGAGATCATAGATGATTTGTGCATACTCCGCTTTGGGATAATAGAAAAACAAAGATGTAGCTTTTTCAATATCTATCCTCTTCCAAAACAGCTTTGCAAGAGGATTCTCATAAGGATTTTGATGATAATAGGTGTATGGAAGTTCGTGTAAACAATGACTACACACACTATGCTCCACAAAATCGAGACGATTGCCACAGACAACACACAGGCGAGGTGCCAGTATGTCTTTAATACGTCCCCATATTTCAAGCATATTCATTACGACAGCAGATGACAAACGCCTCCAGGCAACTGTTTTATGACACCCTTCATCTCTAATTCAAAGAGCACAGCTGTCAACTTTCCGATTGGCATTGTACTGGTTACAGAGAGAACATTGATCTGCATATCATTTTCTTTGGAAAGGATGTCAACAATGCTTTGTTCTTCTGGTGTAAATTCTTGAAAGAAGGAACGTTCTATTCCTAATGTTTTTTTCTTTTCAAGTACCTTAATATCATCCCATTTCATCGCATGAATAAAGTCCTCCGCATTTGTTATCAGCATTGCACCATTATCACGTATAAGATTGTTGCACCCTTGTGAATACTGTGCATCTACAGCCCCCGGAAAAGCAAATACATCACGATTATATCCTTGAGCAAGACTTGCGGTGACGAGACTACCGCCAAAAGCTGCACTCTCAATAACGACCGTTGCATCGCTCATACCAGCGATGATCCTGTTTCTGGCGATGAAGTTCGGTTTTTCCGCATGTATTCCAGACATATATTCCGTTATCAATCCGCCATGTAGCAACATTTCATCCGCCTCCTTTCTGTGAGTAGCAGGATACAATGTATCTAATCCGTGTGCAAGTACTCCGACTGTATCATAGCCATTCCGCATGGCATTACGGTGAGCACATATATCTGTGCCGTATGCCAGTCCGCTGATGATGAGAACATTCGAGAGATAATCTTTGAAGGTACTTATGAATTTGGAACAGATATCCTTTCCGTATTGCGTGTTCTGACGAGTGCCGACAATGCTGACAACCTTCAACTGATTGAGTTCCGCCGTTCCCTTGTAGTATAAAACCAACGGGGCATCAGCACACTCCCTGAGACGTGAAGGATAAGATGTGTCGTTATATGTCAGGCACTGTATGCCGTGTCTTGTTGCAAACTCATATTCCACTTCCGCACGTTTCAAAGCCTCATTGCTCATCTTCACTGCCATTGCCATACGTTCAGACACTTCAGGAACAAGAGAGCGAAGATCGTCTTTATGTTCAAAGATAGGGCATGCACTACCAACGATGCGATATAGTTCCAAGACTTGGGCAGCACTAACTCCGTATAATCTTGTCAATGCTATGGTACAGATAATTTCTTTCATACGTCATATTTTTAAGTATTCATATCCTATTCTACAACGGAGACAATCTTTTTTATCACAATATTCTTTTTTCAATTGTATCAATGCCTGTGAATCACCTGCTGTTTTAGATTCTATTCCAGCCAGTTTCCACATCCTTGTAATATGATTATCTTCCGATTTCAATGTCTCAAGTAAAGCTAATGCTTTGTCACACAAAAACTCATCGCCTCTATATCTTCCATATGCAAACATTATTGGCACAGCAGTATTGATAGCAAGAAGATTTATAGACGATGAAGAAAGATTATAACATGGAGTACCCCATTGGGCAGTGATATGAGTATTGAATAGATTTTTTAGATCATTTGCATCAGTGCATTCCATTAATCTTACAATACTTATCTTATCATCACAATATAAGTTTGCCAACTGTGAGATACGTATATTAGGGAAATTCTGAGGATGCGTTCTCATGAAATTCCATTTATTGCCATCTATCTGTAAAAGTCCCCATTTTTCCGACAGATATTTATACTCTTGTTTTAATTTCTCCACATACCCTTCATCATGTCCGCAAGAACCTTTCTCCAACAACCCTGCCTGTCCGAAGAACATTGCCTCTATCTGCATAAGATTGTCTTTTTGATGAGCAAGTGTGGATAGGTTGATATTTGATGCCCACTCCTCAAAGACATCACCATTGATGCCAAATCCAAAGTTTCGTGCTAATGTGACAAAATATGTTTTTTCCCAATCGAAGATGCATCTTTCGGCTGTTTTAAGAATGTGAGATGTCTTTTGTTCCAATCGTTCCGTCTGCAAAGCGGCAAGCCAACTATGCATCATAATGTCAGACAGAGATGGTATTTTTTCATAACATGGAGGAAACTTATCCGTCAACAGAAGAGTGTCATAATCAGCTTTTATTTTCTCCGGAACTTTTAATTCCAATTGAGTCAGGGTGTCAGCGTTGTGTATAAGTACATCACAATCTGCCCGTTCCACAACATGAAGAATCACATTATCATATTTCGGATCCTTGTCATGACCATGTTGGTACCATTGCGAAGAACGCTCATGCACTTCAATATTTCCCGCCCAGAGGATACCGTCAATTTTCACCTTAGCATTTATAAAATCCGGTCCAGCATTGATATTCTGCAATCCCGGATCAAGGACCTCTACAATTCTGCCATCTGTCGTCCGCAACTCATGCAAAGGCAGAATCTTGTGTTTCCAGACATATTGAAGAAGTATTTCCATAACTATTTTACGTTTTTTAGGGTCTAAGGGGTGGCCTCCTCTAAATCTCCCCCACAAGGGGAGACTTTCTGCCCCCTCCCTTGAGGGGAGGGCTGGGGAGAGGCTCTTTCTAACCTTTCATACCATATCTTGTTTCTTTAACTCTTCAATGGTTAGTTCAAGTTCTGCATACCAGTCTCTGCCAAATCTCCTTATCAATGGTTCTTTCAGGAACCGATATAATGGTAGATGCATTTCTTTACCTTTTTCTCTGCCACATCTGCAGATGTCCCAACGGTCGTAGTTCAAGGCGATGATGCCATTCCGCAGTTTCTTTTCCCGTATGGGGTACAAGGCACAACTGATTGGTTTCTGAAAGTCACACCTACCTTGACGATACAGGCTATCGAAGATGCAAAGACAACACCCTTTATCGTGGCATGTAAAAACACAATTTTTGCCATTTACGATGCTCGTAACGAGTTCGCCCGTTTGGTCTATATAGGCAACCCCTTGTTTGTCAATAACAGACTGTGCCTGAACGGACAGGTTATTCCACGTCGTATCCAGAGCGTCTTCAATCTCTGCTATCTCATCCATGGTGACAGGTGCTCCGGCATCGCCTTCGACGCAACAAGCCCCCTTGCAGACATCCAAATCGCAACAGAACTCTTCCGTGATACAATCCATAGATACCAGGACGTCACCAACTTCTATAAATGAAGGATATGTCATATTACCACTCTATCGGTTGTTGTCCGTGTTGACGGAGATAATCATTTGTCTTGGAAAAATGCTTATTACCAAAGAAACCCCTGTAAGCCGACAATGGTGATGGGTGTGCTGACTTTAACACAAGATGTTTCTCCGTATCTATATAGACGGACTTGCTCTGAGCATAACTACCCCAAAGAAGAAAGACAACATGTTCACGTTCCTTGGAGATTTTTTTTATGACAGCATCAGTAAACTCCTCCCATCCTTTCCTCTGATGACTGCCAGCCATGTGTGCCCTTACCGTTAGGGTTGCATTTAACAACAGTACTCCCTGCTGCACCCAACAGATGAGGTTACCCGTCTTATGCGGAGGCGTCCCCATATCGTCTTCTATTTCCTTGAAGATGTTCACGAGCGATGGAGGATAGGCAACTCCGTCGTTGACAGAGAAACACAACCCATGTGCCTGCCCCGGTTCATGATATGGGTCCTGCCCAATGATGACCACCTTGACCTCATTGAAAGGACATAAGTCGAAAGCATTAAAGATGAGTTTTGCTGGTGGATAACACACATGGTGTTTGTATTCATCACGAACAAAATCCGTCAAGAGTTTGAAATACGGTTTTTCAAACTCCTCTCCTAAATATTCTTTCCAACTCTGTTCAATCTTTACTGACATATCAGACACTCTCCAGTCATATCCTCTGGCTGTGGAAGCCCCATTATATGAAGTATGGACGGAGCGACATCTGCCAGACGTCCGTCTTTTACTGTTGCACTATTGTTATCAGTAACATATATGAATGGTACAGGGTTGAGAGAGTGAGCCGTATTAGGCGTTCCATCAGCGTTTATCGCATTGTCTGCATTGCCATGGTCGGCAATGATGATAATCTCATAATCAGCCGACTTTGCAGTTTCAACGACTTCCTTAACACAATTATCAACAGCATGTACAGCCTTGGCTATAGCGTTATACACTCCTGTATGTCCCACCATGTCACCATTAGCAAAGTTTACCACAATGAAATCATACTTCTCCTTCTTAATCTCGGCAACGAGTTTATCCTTCACCTCGTATGCACTCATCTCTGGTTTGAGGTCATAAGTGGCAACTTTCGGAGAAGGGACAAGGATTCTGTCTTCAGCCTTGAATGGTTCCTCACGTCCACCATTGAAGAAGAATGTTACGTGTGCATATTTTTCCGTTTCAGCAGTATGCAGTTGCGTCTTACCTTGTCTTGAAAGATATTCACCAAGGGTATTCTCGACATCTTTCTTCGGGAACAGTATATGAACACCTGTAAAGGAAGCATCGTAAGGAGTCATGCAATAGTACTGAAGATTTTTTATTGTGTGCATGCCCTGCTCCAACATATCCTGCTGTGTCAGCACTATCGTCAACTCTTTCGCACGGTCATTGCGATAATTGAAGAATATTATCACGTCACCCTCCTTTATAGTACCATCAACACTACTGTTTTTGATAGGTTTGATAAATTCATCCGTCACATCATCAGCATAACTCTCTTCTACTGCCTTTACCATATCTGTAGCCGGCTTACCAATACCATTTACCAGCAGGTCATAAGCCTCTTTTATCCTTTCCCATCTCTTGTCTCTATCCATAGCATAGAAACGTCCCACTATACTTGCAATACAGCAATCATTAGCACTAGCATGCTTCTGCAAGTCTTCGATAAAACCCTTTCCACTCTTTGGATCCGTATCACGGCCATCCATGAAACAATGAATAAAAGTTTTGTGCAAACCATAGCTCTTGCTTATCTCACATAACTTATACAGATGTTCCAAAGAAGAGTGTACACCACCATCTGAAGTGAGTCCCATGAAATGTACCGACTTATCGTTATCCTTGGCATAAGAGAAAGCCTGTACTATCTCAGGATTCTCCATTATGCTACCATCTTTGATAGCACGGTTTATCTTTACAAGATCCTGATACACTATTCTCCCTGCACCAATGTTGAGATGTCCCACTTCCGAGTTTCCCATCTGCCCATCAGGCAGACCGACATCTTCTCCACAAGCCATCAACTGAGAATGAGCACTGACAGCATATAAATAATCAAGATATGGTGTCGGCGTGTTATAGATCACATCACCTGCACCCTTTTTACCTATTCCCCAACCATCGAGGATCATCAACAATGCTTTTTTTGCCATAATAATATTTTTGTTGTTTAGTTTCCTAATTGTATAGTTATTAATTATTCATTATTCATTAAACTTCAATTCCAGTTCTTCTATAGGCAGAAGAGTAAATGTTTTGCGATGAAATGGGGAGATACCATATTTTTTTATAGCATCCCTATGCTTTTGCGTAGGATACCCTTTATTATTTTCCCAGTCATAATACGGATATTTTTCCGCCATCTCATTCATGTAATCATCCCTATATGTCTTTGCCAATATGCTGGCCGCTGCTATCGAAAGATATTTGCCATCACCTTTCACAATGGTCTTGTAAGGAAGATTCTTATAAGGTTTGAATCTGTTACCATCAACAATGACTGCTTCAGGACACATCTTCAAAGCAGCCAATGCCCTATGCATAGCCTCTATGCTGGCATTGAGGATATTCATCTTATCGATTTCTTCCGCCGTCACTATGCCGAGAGCCCATGCAAGAGCGTCTTTCTGTATTACTTCACGCAATAGATAACGTTTTTTTTCAGACAGTTGTTTTGAGTCATTGAGCATTTCATTTTTATAATCTCGCGGAAGAATTACTGCTGCAGCATACACACTTCCTGCCAGACATCCCCTGCCAGCCTCATCGCATCCTGCTTCTATATATTCTTTATGGAAAAATGGTTTCAGCATCCTAATATGGTTTTGCGGTTTTTGTCAATTATTTAATATCTCCATTTATAAGTTCAAATAATTTTTCCACTGCCTCCTCTTCTGGTATATTCTTCATGACACATTCCTTTTTCCTATAAAGAGATATCTTGTTTCTTCCAGCACCCACATAACCATAGTCGGCATCTGCCATCTCGCCAGGTCCATTGACAATGCACCCCATGATGCCTATCTTTAACGATTTTGCAGAAATATCTTTATTGCTGTTTATTGCCGATTTTATCCGTGATATGGTACCCTGCAAATCATATAAGGTCCTACCACAACCTGGACATGAGATAAACTCTGTCTTCGTAATTCTGGCAAGAGTTGCCTGCAAGATATTATACGCAACTGGGATTTCGTTTTCAGGTTCTTCGCTAAGGCTCACACGAATAGTATCGCCGATTCCATCTAACAATAATGAGCCTATGCCCACTGCAGATTTCAATCTGCCATCTTCGCCCTCGCCTGCTTCTGTAACTCCAAGATGTATTGGGAAGTGCATATCTTCTTTATCCATCTCCTGCACAAGAAGCCGTACTGTCTGCACCATTACAACGGTATTACTTGCCTTTATTGATATTACCACGTTGAAGAATTGTTCCTTCACACAGATACGTAGGAACTCCATACAACTCTCTACCATACCTGCAGGAGTGTCACCGTAACGACTCATTATCCTATCGCTTAGGGAGCCATGGTTTACACCTATCCTTATTGCAGTATTATGTTCCTTGCATATGTTCAAAAATGGAACAAAACGTTCTTCTATCTTCTTTATCTCGTCTGCGTATTCCTCATCGCTATATTCTAGATGTTTGAATTTTCTTGCAGGGTCCACATAATTTCCAGGATTGATACGCACCTTGTCTGCATAAAGTGCAGCCACGTCTGCCACATGAGCATTGAAATGTACATCTGCAATGATAGGTACGGAATAGCCGTCACTACGCAACCGTTCCTTTATGTTTTTAAGATTTTCAGCTTCAGAAATTCCCTGTGTAGTAAGACGCACATACTCGCCACCAGCATCTACGATACGTTTAATCTGTGCCACACAACCTTCGGTATCCATAGTACTGCATGTCGTCATGCTCTGCACCCTTATAGGATTGTTGCCGCCCATAGGCAAATTACCCACCATTACCTCATTTGTCTTTCGTCTCATCTTAGAAAAATAATATTGTTACAAACGATACAATCATTCCTATCATAAAGCCTCCGCTCACCTGCGAAACAGTATGTTGCTTTAGTATTATCCTGCTTGTCCCCACTAATCCAGAGATAAAGAACAATAGACATACCCACCATATAGGGTTATAGGCGAACTCAATGGCGACAGCCATCAGCCCTCCTGTTATTCCGCCGGTAGCAGCCATGTGGGTAGATATCTTCCACCACATGTTGATGAATGCACACAGCAACTGTATGAACAATGCTGCAAGCAGAGATGTTGCTACCAAATGCGGAGCATGAAGTGCTCCCATTATATAGATGCACGCCAGATAGTTGGCTAATGATATCAGGTAAGGAATCATACGCCGAGGTCTGGCACTCAATTGTATGTGCGTCAACCCCTGATGCTTTCGATAATATGTAATGAGTGTTGTAGGGATTATGACAGTAAAGACAAGTGTGGTGAGCGTAAGAAACAATTTGTATATCAACGGCAATATGTTCAGATAACTGCAGAACAATAATAACACGACACCAAGTACCGAGAGATAGAAAGGTGTAAATATCATGCTCAACACCTTTGCACACCATATAATATCTTTCGCCTTAATCTTTCTCATTTTCTCAATCTTGCAACAGGTATTCCCATTTGTTCACGATACTTTGACACTGTACGTCTCGCTATGGGATATCCTTTTTCTTTCATCTTTTTTGCCAACATATCATCCGAAAAAGGTTTCTTGCCTTTTTCAGATTCTATTATATCTTTCAGTATCTGCTTTATTGCAACTACAGACACATCTTCACCTTCTTTGTTCTTGTAACCATCTGTAAAGAAGAATTTCAAAGGATACACTCCCCATCTTGTCTGAACATATTTGCTATTGCACACTCTTGAGATGGTGCTAATATCCAGTCCTGTTTTGTTAGCAATATCTTTCAGTATCATCGGTTTCAACAACATTTCATCGCCATCCTCAAAGAATGCGTGTTGTTTTTCAATAATAGCCTTCATCGTCCTGTACATTGTCTGTCGGCGTGCCTGAAGAGCAGTAATGAAGCCTCTCGCTTCAGTCACCTTTGCCTTTGCATACGCTTGTGCTTCTTTGGACTTTTGACTCTGACCTTTTTTGTCATCGTCATTGTCATTGTCATTGACCTCTTCTGCCAACTTTTCAAACGAAGGTTCCACCATCAACTCTGGCATATTTCCATTGTTAAGTGAAAAAGACACTGACCCGTTGTCGTGAGTCTCAGCGATGAAGTCAGGGGTTATCTGCTCCGTACTTTTACTCATCACATCACCCATCGACTGCCCTGGTTTTGGATTTAACCGAGTCAATGCAGAAAAAAGCATTTCTGCTTCAGAAGAACTAATCTGCAACTCCTTTTGAATCTCTGACCAATGTTTAAGAGTGAAATTACGGAAATGATTTTTTATTACCTCTTTCATCAAGAATATGATTCGCTGTTCCTCATTGGTCTGACATACTCCGACATCGTCTGTAGCAATACGCTCTATCTGTAACAACAAACACTCCTGCAAATCTCTCGCCCCAATACCAGCAGGGTCGAAATGCTGAAGAATTTTTATCACCTCCTCTATCTCATCGGCATCAGCGTCAATACCATAATAAATGGCCAGTTCTTCACAGATAGCATCAACACTGATACGCAAATAGCCATCATCATCCAACGTGCCGATAAGATAATTTATTATTTCCGTCTGTTTGTCCGTCAGGTCGTGTTCGTAAATCTGGTTTGTCAGTTCGTCATAGAAACTTTTCGACTCACCGAATGAGAACACCTGAGGTTCATTGTCACTCTGTCCGCCACGAGGAGAAAAATCAAAATCATCATCCTGTGCAATGCTCCTCAAGGCATCATCAAGAGCATCTTGGCGTTCCTCCTTGCTTACCAAGTCGTCAGGCTCTCTATCAACAGCATCAACGGCTTCATCATTCTCCATCATCGTCCCCTCCGACTCTTCACCGCTGAAGTCTTGCGTCAAGGCAGGATTTTCATCCAACTCCAGTCTAACACGTTCCTCCAGTTCAGTAATAGACAATTCCAACACCTTCACCTGCAATAACTGTTGCGGGGAGAGCACTTGTGCAAGTGTCTGCTGTTGCGTTTGAACTTGAGTATGTACTAACTTTTGTGCCATAACGAATTGAATGCAAAATTACAGAAAATCTTGTATATTCATCAAACTACTGCCACAAAAAACAAAAATTGTTGTACCTTTGCTTTAGCGAAAGAAAAGAGATATGGCAAAGAAAGAATTTGTAAACCGAATGTTTGATAGCATCGCTCCTACCTACGACATATTAAATCATCTGTTGTCGTTAGATATCGACAAGTCGTGGAGGCGGAAGGCTGTAGCAGAGATTATGACCGACAGTCCCCAGATGGTCATCGACCTTGCGTGTGGCACTGGCGATTTCGCCATAGCACTTGCCAAGTCAGGCGTTCCTCATGTCAAGGGCTTTGACATTTCAGAAGAAATGCTGAAGATAGGCAGAGCGAAAGTGGCAAAAACACCACTCTACGACCATACATTAACACTCGAACTCGGTGATTCCGAAGACCTACCACTTGCTGATAATAGTGCAGATGCCGTTAGTGTGGCATTCGGAATACGCAACTTTGAGCATAAAGAGAAAGGACTTGAAGAAATGTATCGCATACTGCGTTCAGGAGGGAAGCTATGTGTATTGGAACTATCCATACCTAGCAACCCTATAATCCGCTCCTTATATAAAATATACTTTCTGCATATACTACCTTTCTTTGGTGGCCTTATCTCTGGTAATAGAGAGGCATATCGCTATCTTCCAATATCCGTAATAAACTTCCCGAAACCACCTATCTTCTTACAGATGATGAAAAACGCTGGTTTCACCAACACAAAATCACTTTCCTTCACCTTTGGACTTTGCCAATTGTACATAGGAAGGAAACCATAAAAATTGCTATAAACTCACTATGATTTTGCGAATTTACGGGAAAGATATTGAAAAGATATAAAAATATAAGTTGATTAGAAAATCTGCGATTTAAGCCATGGGTTATTATCCTGATGCCAATATGGATAAGCCTTGTTTCGTTTGCTTACAGTCTCAAGACGAGCCACCTGCTCTGCAGTTAGATTCCAATCTGTTGCACCAAGGTTCTGACGAAGATGTTCTTCTGTACGTGCACCTATTACAAGGCTCGTGACTGTAGGCCTCTGTAACAACCAATTAAGGGCAATCTGTGGCACAGTATGTCCAGTCTCTTCTGCTAATTCATCAAGAACATCTATTATGTCATATAGAAAATCGTAGTCAACAAGATATTCATATACAGGGAGTCCTTTTGTTGCCACCCTGCTGTCATTAGGTACTGCCATTCCACGACGATAACGTCCTCCGAGACGACCTGCAGCCAAAGGGCTCCAAACAAAAGTACTTATATTCTGATCTAATCCCAACGGCATCAATTCCCATTCAAAGTCACGATGCAATAGGGAATAATATACCTGATGAGCACAGAAACGTGTCCAGCCTTTCGATTCGGCTGTTGCCTCTGATTTCATCAAGTGCCAACCAGAATAGTTAGAACACCCAATATGACGTACCTTTCCAGACTGCACAAGGTCGTCTAAAGCCCGCATCGTCTCCTCCACCTCTACTGTAGCATCGAAACCATGCACATAATACAAATCCACATAGTCTGTACCTAATCGACGCAAGCTGTCTTCACATGCTGAGATTAGATGGGCACGCGATGCCCCACGGTCTTTGGGGTTATCGCTCATCTCAAAACACCCTTTCGTGGATATCAAAAACTTATCACGACGATGATGTGCTACGGCCTTACCAAGAATCTCTTCACTCAATCCTCTGGAATACATGTCAGCAGTATCAAACATACACAACCCTGCATCCATTGCCATATCAACCATACGTGTAGCTTCTGCAACATCTGTATGTCCCCATCTCTCAAATCCATGAGAACCTCCGAATGTCCCTGTACCAAGTGTCAACACTGGCACCTCTAAATCTGTTCCTGCTAATTTACGATATTCCATAGTTAAGATAAAAGTTTAAGAGTTAAGAGTTTAAGAGTTTAAAGATTAGAGTTTAAAGATTAGAGTTTAGAGTTTTTTATCAATTATTTTGTAGTTTAAAGGTTTAAGTGTTATCTATAATCTTCAAGGTCTTCTGGTTTGAAGTTCTTTATGAAAGCGTAACAACGTTCTACCTCACTGACAGCATGACGACGGAACACACGGCTGCTCTTTTCAAAGAGTTCTGGTGAACGCTGAGCATCTTCGTCAATGCTTTGTGCTAGGATGATGTTACCCGTCATATCATAAAGACTGCGACCAAGGAAGTCAAGAATCTCTTGATTTTCGAAACCTTTAACAATAGCGATAGATTCCTCATATTTCGCGATTAAATCAGTCATAATCTGTCGGTAGTCATTCTCTTTCATCATGGCGAGATAGGTGCCATTAATGATATAACGTAATGCAGCAACAACCTGCAACTGAGTCGTTCCCTCATAGATTGAGAAGATACGTGCATCTCGATATAGCCGCTGTGACTTGTATTCCATAATAAAACCAGAACCACCATGTATCTGTATCGCATCATAAGAACATTGGTTGGCATATTCTGAAGTCATACCTTTTGCTATCGGAGTGAGTGCATCTGCCAGACGGGAGAACTTTTTCATCTCCTGTCGCTCTTCTGGTTCCAACTTACGCTCATGAGATATGTCTTCAAGATTTTTGTATATATCAACATAACGTGCTGTCATATAGAGAACGGAACGCCCTGCATCCAATTTTGCTTTCATCCGTGCTAACATATCATAAACAGCTGGGAACTGATTGATGATGGTATCAAATTGTTTGCGTTCTGCCGCATATTTAACTGCTTCGTTATATGCCTCTTGACATACGCCAACACTCTGTGCAGCGATACCCAAACGGGCTCCGTTCATTAAAGACATAACATATTTTATCAAGCCTAGACGTGTATCACCACACAACTCTGCACGCGCATTCTTAAACACTAGTTCACACGTAGGAGAACCATGGATACCAAGTTTATGTTCTATGTGTCGTACATCTACACCACCTGTCCTCTTGTCATAGATAAACATAGATAAACCACGTCCATCATGAGTACCTTCTTCAGAACGTGCCAAAACAAGATGAATATCTGAATCACCATTGGTGATAAAACGTTTTACACCGTTAAGATACCAACACTTTTCTTCTTCGGAATATGTTGCTTTCAACATAACACGTTGAAGGTCTGAACCAGCGTCTGGTTCTGTAAGATCCATAGACATGGTTGCACCTGCACATACAAGAGGAATATATTTCTGGCGTTGTTCTTCATTACCGAACTCATAAAGAGTATCAATACATGACTGTAAGGACCATATATTTTGGAAACCAGCATCAGCGGCAGCAATTATCTCGCTTAGCATAGAAAAGGCTACCACAGGGAAGTTGAGACCTCCGTAACGACGGGGCATACTGATACCATTCAGTCCCGCCTTATTCATAACGTCCAAATTCTCGTATGTCTTCGAAGCATATATCATTCGTCCATTTTCAAGATGTGGACCTTCTATATCTACGGATTCCGAATTTGGCTCAATAATATTTGCCGCTACATCGCCGGCAATCTCAAGTACCATATTATAGTTTTCCAATGCATCCTCAAAGTCTTTCGGTGCTTCTGGATATGTATCCTTATCCCTGTACCCCACTTCTTTGAGTTCAACGATACGTTTCATCATAGGATGTTCTAGATGAAACTTCAGTTCAGGGTTGTTATTATAATAATTTGCCATTATTTGTTGTTTTCTTTGTAATACTTAATCATTTTAGGAATCACTTCTTCCACATCACCTGTGATAACATAATCAGCAATAGTGTTAATAGGTGCGTTTTCATCGGTATTTATTGATATTATTATCTTTGAATCCTGCATACCGGCAATATGCTGAATCTGTCCGCTGATACCACAGGCAATATAAACCTTTGGATGTACGGAAACACCTGTCTGTCCTATCTGCATATCGTGGTCACAGAACCCAGCATCAACGGCTGCACGACTGGCACCTACCTCTCCGTGAAGAGTGTTCGCCAAGTCATATAGCAATTGAAAATTTTCTTTACATCCTACTCCGTAGCCACCAGCTACGACTATTGATGCACCCTTAAGATTGTTTTTTGCCTGCTGCACCTCACGGCTCAACACGTTTACAACATATGATTCCTGAGAAACAAAATCGGACACATTCTCATAGACCACAACTCCATCGGCATCATTGCTACACAATGCCTTCTTCATCACTCCAGGACGTACGGTTGCCATCTGTGGACGGTTGTCAGGATTGACAATGGTAGCAATAATGTTACCTCCGAAAGCAGGACGTATCTGATACAAAAGATTATCATAATGCTTGCCAGATTTCTTGTCATCATGTTCTCCTATCTCTAGAGATGTACAATCGGCTGTTAGTCCACTCTTTAGAGCAGATGATACTCGCGGTCCTAAATCACGCCCTATCACGGTAGCACCCATCAAACATATTTGAGGTTTTTCCTTGCCAAAAAGATTGACAAGGATATCGGTATGAGGAAGTGTAGTATAAGGAAAAAGTCCCTTTCCATCGAAGACATGGAGTATATCAACACCATAAGGAAGGATCTGTTCTTCTACCTTATTTTTTATATCCGTACCAGCCACAACAGCCTCGAGCTTCACCCCAAGAATATCCGCAAGTTCACGTCCTTTGGTAAGCAGTTCCTGTGAGACCTCTGCAACCTGTGTCTTCTCTATTTCGCAATAAACATATACTGAATCCATATATAATTTCTAACGTTATCTAACTCTAACTATTTACTAAATAATTTTATTGCATTTTAATTCAAATATCAAATCTTTGATATCATCATCTGATGCTGTAAGAGTCTTTGTTTCCTTTGCCTGGAATATGATATTTTGCACAGCTTTTACCTTAGTAGGCGAGCCACTGAGACCACATTGTTCTGGTTCACCATCAATATCTGCAACACTCCAATTAATAACCTCCTTATGTTTGTTTGCCATGGTCATTTTAGCATTACGCGGACGACATGTGGCAGCACTACTATTGACGGTAATCAAACATGGCATAGGTACTTCAACACTCTCTGTACCGCCATCAACATGTCGCAATACATTAAGAGTGTTTTTTTCTCCGTTAACGGTTATCTCTTCTGCATACGTCACCTGTGGCAAACATAACTTTTCCGCCACCTGTGGTCCAACCTGTGCAGTATCTCCGTCAATAGCTTGTCGTCCACCGATGATTATGTCAGGAACTCCTATCTTCTTTATTGCTGTGGCAAGAGCATAAGATGTTGCTAACGTATCAGCACCCGCAAACAGACGATCTGTAAGTAACCATCCTGTATCTGTTCCGCGGAAAAGTCCTTCACGCACCACTTCTTCTGCACGCGGTGGCCCCATAGTGAGCACGCCAACTATTGAGCCCGGATTCTGCTCCTTTATACACAAAGCCTGTTCCAGGGCATTGAGATCTTCAGGATTAAAAATTGCAGGCAGAGCACTGCGGTTTATTGTTCCTTCTTCTGTCATCGCATCCTTTCCTACATAGCGTGTATCAGGAACTTGTTTTGCGAGAACGATAATTTTCAATTTCATATTTTAATTTCGTATATTAAATCCTAATTCTTTTGCCAACAGATTACGGTTTTCCTGACATTGTTTCAGTTCGTTCATTATATCTTTCATTTCGGATATCTGTATTCCCTGTTTTTTCAATGCAGCATTGAGTTCTTTAATTCTTATTTCAAACCGTTTTATTTTAAAATCCATCAGCATGTGATGTACATGATCACGGACTTCTTCCTCCTTTTCAGAGTACTCTAGACTCTTACTTAGATGATATCTATTCATTGACATTCTTGCTGCAATACGACTTATATCAATATCGGGATATTTAATAAGATAATCCGTCAAGGACAATGTTTTTCCCTTCTGTTCAGTATATCTCACAGCAATATCTAAAATCATATTGTATAGCGTATTACTGAACTGCATTCCATCCTGTTCAAGATCATAACGTATAAACTGTGCCACATTAAATGATAATGTCGTTCCATCACTTACAGGAACATCTTTATATATGACAACATCGCCATATCTTACAACCTCTCTTATAAGGAGATCTTCAACATCTAAACGACTATTTTTCTTGTCATTTGCAACAGTCGTATGCGACTCAGATTGAGATTGTAAATCGCCATTTGCAACTAGCGTTCTATTCTGTTCGTTATTTTGACGTTTTACTTTTTCCTCGTGTTCAGTACGGATAAACTCATTCATGGAATATATTATCGTCTTCTCATCCATACCTATACGTTGAGCAAACTCACGTACGTATGTAGCACGTTTTATCTGGTCAGGAATCTCCGAAATACTTTTTACGATATCGTTTATCGCTTCTGATTTCTTTATAGGATCAGTAACACCTTCCAACAAGACTTTTATCTTGAATAGAATAAAATCCTGTGCATTGCCATCAATATATTGTTGGTATTCCTCTGCTGTGTGCTTTCGTGCAAAACTATCAGGGTCATCACCATCAGGAAGAAGTACAATCTTTACATTCATGCTCTCGGACAACAACATATCTGTACCTCGCAATGCTGCATGTATGCCAGCATTGTCACCATCATAAAGAAGAGTTATATTTGAGGTAAAACGGTGCAACAACCTTATCTGTGCCATAGAAAGAGCTGTACCGGAATTGGCAACAACATTCTCCACACCACATTGATGCATGGACACCACATCCGTATATCCTTCTACCATATACACCATATCATTACGAATGATGGCTTTTTTTGCCTGAAACAGACCATATAGTTCATTGCTCTTATGATAAATCTCAGAGTCAGGCGAATTGACATATTTCTGATTTACTCCTTTGGTGCGAGAATCCAATACACGACCACCAAATGCACACACCTTACCACTTACACTCAACCATGGAAAGATGACACGACCATAATATCTATCAAATACCTTTCCATTTTCTTTTTGGAAGCACAATCCTGTGGCTAGAAGATATTTTTCTTTGTATCCATCTTCCTTTGCCTTCTTTGCAAGAGCATCTTTCGTATTGGGAGCATATCCCAGATGGAATTTCTGAATTATATCATCACGAAAACCTCGAGAACGGAAATATGTCATTCCTATTGCCTTACCATCTACTGTGTTGTAAAGCATATCTTCATAATATTTCATTGCCCATTCATTGACAATGAACATACTCTCACGGTTCGTCTGTTCTTCCTTCTCGTCCTCCGTCAGTTCCTTTTCAACAATCTCTATATGATATTTTTTTGCCAACCACCGCAATGCCTCTGGATAGGTCATCTGCTCATGTTCCATGATAAATCCTACTGGAGTACCACCTTTACCACATCCAAAACAGTGACACATGTTCCTTGCTGGAGACACAACGAAAGAAGGTGTCTTCTCATCATGAAACGGACAGAGACCTTTATAATTTGAGCCAGCCTTACGCAAAGTAACGAACTCACCAACAACATCAACGATATTGGCTGCATCCATTATTCTGTTTATGGTCTGACGATCTATCATTTAAGTAAATTCATAAATTCCACACGCGTAGTTGGGTTTTTGAACGCTCCACTTATCTCACTCGTAGTGGTTACGGAATCGACTTTTTCCACACCGCGCATTTGCATGCACATGTGATGAGCCTCAACAACAACCATCACGCCAAGAGGTTTCAAAGCTTCTTCAATACTCTCCTTGATTTGCAATGTCATACGCTCCTGTACTTGCAGACGATGAGAAAAAATATCTACTACGCGCGCGATTTTACTTAATCCAGTAATATACCCATTAGGAATATATGCCACATGAACCTTACCATAGAATGGCATCATATGATGTTCACATAAAGAAAAAAAGTCGATATTTTTGACAATTACCATCTGCGAATAATCCTCTTTGAACATGGCACTCTGCAATGTTGCTATAGGGTCCATATCATAACCCTCTGTCAACTTTGCCATTGCTTTTGCCACACGCATTGGAGTCTTCTGTAGTCCCTCCCTGGAAACATCTTCGCCAACAAGACCAAGAATGTCATTACAATGGCATGCCAACATGTTCAACTTTTCTTCATTCATCATCTTCTGTTGTCTCTTTAACTTTCCTTACTGTTATCATCCCTTTCACGATACATGCACCTGGTACACCGAGTTTGTGAACCCTATTCAACACCTGTGTAGCCTTGTCCATACTCTCATAATTTCCCATACGACAAATCCAACGTGGGGAATAGAAATGAGTGTATATAGGTTCTGATGGGAAATATAGTTTCATCTTTCTACCTATCATCTCGGCTTTCTGACGATCTTGACGTGTATTACCACCAGCATACAGCTGTATGCGATAGCCTGGGATTTTCCTGCCGTTGGTGATTATTTTTTTCGTAGGTACGATGGCATGAGTAGAATCGCCTTTTGATATCATCTTACGTTTTACCACAATATCTGGGGCCTTCGGTCTAACACGTATGGTATCGACTTTTGGCTTCATTACATCTTTATGTGTGCGGGCAACCGTATCGGCCTTTACTATATCCTTAACTGGTTCACGATTATCAATGATATAATCAAGTGATTTGTCTTGATGAATGGTAATCGTACCCTTACCATTTTCTGTCTTCTTTAGGTGCCACAGAAAACTCTGGGCATCTGTCTTGATGCCACACAGCAAACTGCCTACAATAAACATCACGGTAATCGCAACAATTCTATTCATCATACAATTCATCTATTTCTTCCAAGCATCAATGATTCCCTTAAAATCGGATGCCTTCAACGATGCACCACCAATAAGTCCTCCATCAATATCAGGCTTTGCAAACAATTCTGAAGCATTACTTGCTTTACAGCTTCCACCATAAAGGATAGTAGTGTTTTCTGCTATTTCATCACCATACTTTTCTGCTATGACACTACGGATATAAGCATGTATCTCTTCCGCCTGTTCTGCTGTCGCGGTCTTACCTGTACCTATTGCCCATATTGGTTCGTAAGCAATTATTATCTTACCAAAATCTTCTGCACTTAGGTTGAACACACTACCTTCCAATTCTGCCTTTACCACTTCATTCTGTCTGCCCTGTTCACGTTCTTGCAGACTTTCACCAATACAGAATATTACCTTCAAGTCATTTGCCTGAGCCAACAGAACCTTCTCTTTCAATATCTCTGGTGTCTCCTTATAGTATTCACGGCGTTCTGAATGACCAATAATCACATACTGTGCTCCAGTACTTTTTATCATCTCTGCACTTACCTCACCAGTAAAAGCACCTTTTTCCTTGTCTGCACAATTCTCTGCACCAAGCCCAATAACACTTTGATCAAGAAACTGAGCAATACTTGCCAAATGTATGAATGGCGTGCAGATTACCACGCCACAGTTTGGTTTTTCATTACTCAACGTATCATTCAATTCTTTTGCCAAAGAAATTCCGTCTTGCAGGTTCATGTTCATCTTCCAATTACCTGCTACAATCTTTTTTCTCATTTTTTATTATTTTTATTAAATCATTTTTACTATATTTTCCTTTTATAATACCATTCTCTAAAAACAATATTCCTGGATTACTTCGTACCATCGTTTTCAATTCAGCATCATCAGAATACAGAAACTGGTATTCAGCCGCTGTATTATGTTTCCATTTGTCCATTTCAGCCTCATCACTAGCTGTAAGGCAATAGAAACCATATCCTTTTTTATGACACATTTTATATATGGCATTGTATTCACTCATACCACCCTCATCTGAATCCTGTAGGTAAGGTGCCACAAGTAAATATGTTCTACCCTTTTTACTAGCAATATCTTCTGTCACATCCTCACCATCTTTTTCTACAAAGAATGTTTCTATTTGATTCAGACGTGTACCGACCTTATATGAGGATGTTTCTACTCTCGGCAAATGATGAAGAGATATAATAGACAATGCCACAATGAATCCGCACATTATCGAATCGGCAACTTTGAATATAGTGACATTTTCAATACATGGCTCATTATCCATTTTCCACCATAATAAAACACATATAGACAATAATATTATATTTTTGAAAAACGTCTGCCAATTCGTAAGGACTATCAAATCGCCAAAACATCCACAATCACTAACGGCATCCGTTAATGCCAACCATAATGTAAATAACGACATTAGGGATATAAAGACAATCGCTATTTTGACAGCATTCGCCAAAACCCTCTTGTCACCAATAACCAAAGCCATTCCTAAACAAAATTCGAATGATGCCAATACTATCGTAAATATTGTCAAAAGGGAGTAAGACACATCATCACACCCCCACACGACAAAATATTCCCGCATTTTGTACACCATGCCTAACGGATCATTAGCTTTGATAAGTCCTGATAAAAGGAACGTAAAAGCCAATATACAGCGGGAAAGAATTTTTACGACTTTCATCTTCAAGCTTCTTCGTCCAATTTTATAACCCCAAATACGGCATAGTTAATCATATCCATATAATTGGCATCAACACCTTCAGACACAAGAGTGTTTCCATGAAGATTCTCGATCTCCTTAGTGCGCTCTATTTTTGTAAGTATGAGGTCGGTATAACTACTTATACGCATACCTCTCCACGCCTCATTATAATCATGATTTTTACGTTTCATCAACTCCAATGACTGTTTGGAATATTTATCGTACAGTTCCAAAGCCTTCTCATTGGTAATATCAACTGCATCAACGTACGGCAGACTCAGTTGTATAAGCCCCACTATACCATAATTGATAATGCCAATAAATTCTGGACGGATTCCCTCATCCACCAATCCCTTTCCATCACTCATTTCAAGAGTACGTATCCGTTTTGCTTTGATGAAAATCTGGTCAGTAAGGGAAGTTGGACGTAATATTCTCCACGAAGCTCTATAATCATGCAATTTCTGTGCAAATAATGTTCTGCACTCATTCATCACTATTTCAAACTGTTCATTTGTTTCCATTATGCCATTTTATATCTGACTGCAAAGATAAATAAAAATTCTGAGACCACACTTATTCAGTACAAAATTAACGATTTCTAATCGTTGCATTTTTTTATTTTATCCCCCAACATAAAAAAATAGCATGTACAAAACTTTTATACATATTTTTATCCATACATTTGGAAAAACATCCACCCACTTCTAAATTTAGGGTATCTATTTTTTATTTCTTCGGCCATCATTTTCGATTACCAACCCCATTTCTGAATATTTCTAACGAGACACATGATAAAAAAGTTATCCTTTTGGGAAAACTTTCTTTTATTTTTTCAAAAAAAAATTTCCAAAAAAGAAAATTTATTCATTTGATTTTTCTTACCTTTGCAGACACTTTTTTACTAAAAAAGTTTTTTATAAACATACAGACAACTTGGTTAAAGCAATTGGAAACACATGACAGAGAAAGATTTTTTTGACGTTAACGAAACACGCGACTACACGTATGAAGAGGCTTTTGAAGCATCCCTACAGTATTTTAATGGTGACGAACTTGCTGCTCGCGTATGGGTAAACAAGTATGCAATGAAGGACAGTTTCGGAAAGATTTATGAAAAGAGTCCAGAAGATATGCATTGGCGTATAGCAAATGAAGTCGCAAGAATAGAAAAGAAATACAATAATCCAAAATCTGCAGAAGAAATTTTCCAATTGTTAGACCATTTCCGCTATGTAATTCCAGCAGGAAGTCCAATGACAGGAATAGGTAACAACAATCAAGTAGCATCATTAAGCAATTGTTTTGTTATCGGTGTTGATGGAGAAGCTGACTCCTATGGTGCAATTATGTTACAGGATGAAGAGCAAGTACAATTGATGAAACGTCGTGGTGGTGTCGGGCACGATTTATCTCAAGTGCGACCAGCTGGTAGCCCTGTCAAAAACTCTGCTTTGACGTCAACAGGACTTGTCCCTTTCATGGAACGTTATTCAAATTCAACTCGCGAAGTGGCTCAAGATGGAAGACGTGGGGCCCTTATGTTGTCTGTAAGTATTAAACATCCTGACTCCGAGGCTTTCATTGATGCAAAAATGACAGAAGGAAAGATAACAGGAGCAAATGTAAGTGTAAAAATTGATGATGAGTTTATGCAGGCTGCCATCAATAACACACCTTATAAGCAAAACTTTCCTATTTATAGCGATAATCCAACGTTTGAAAAGGACATTGATGCATCTGAGTTATGGAAGAAAATCGTGCACAATGCATGGAAGAGCGCAGAGCCTGGCGTACTTTTTTGGGATACTATAAAGCGTGAAAGCATCCCTGACTGTTACGCAGATCTCGGATTTGAAACCGTTTCAACAAACCCTTGTGGTGAGATTCCATTATGTCCTTATGATTCATGCCGCCTGCTTTCTATAAATCTATATTCATACGTAAAAAATCCATTTACTCCACAAGCAGAATTCGATTTTGACTTGTTTAAGAAACACGTTGGATTGGCACAGAGAATCATGGACGACATCGTGGATTTGGAATTGGAAAAAATAGACCAAATATTGGCAAAAGTACAAGGAGACCCCGAATCAGAAGACGTCAAACATTGCGAGTTAAATTTATGGAAGAAGATTGCTAAAAAAAGTGGTATGGGACGCCGTACAGGTGTCGGTATCACCGCCGAAGGTGACATGATTGCCGCCATGGGCCTTCGCTATGGAACTAAAGAAGCAACTGATTTTTCTGTGAAAGTACACAAGACCCTTGCTCTTGCCGCATACCGTTCATCCGTTGAGATGGCAAAAGAACGCGGTGCATTCGAAGTATTCGATGCTAAGAGAGAAGAAAACAATCCTTTCGTATTAAGACTAAAAGAAGCCGACAATGACTTATATAATGATATGGTAAAATACGGAAGACGAAACATTGCATGTCTAACGATAGCACCTACCGGCACCACTTCTCTCATGACTCAAACAACAAGTGGCATCGAGCCTGTTTTTATGCCTGTCTATAAACGTAGGAGAAAGGTAAACCCTAATGACACAAATATTCATGTGGATTATACCGATGAAGTTGGAGATTGTTTCGAAGAATACATCGTTTACCATCCAAAATTCCTCAAATGGATGGAGATCAATGGGATAGACACTAACAAGAACTATTCTCAGGAAGAAATGGACGATCTTGTAGCACGTTCTCCATATTACAAGGCTACTGCAAATGATGTCGATTGGATGGAGAAGGTTACGATGCAGGGAGCAATACAGAAATGGGTTGACCATTCTATATCCGTTACAATAAATCTACCTGCAGATGTTGACGAGGCATTAGTAAACGAATTATACATACAAGCATGGAAGTGTGGGTGTAAAGGGTGTACCGTATATCGTGATGGTTGTCGTTCTGGAGTTTTGATTAAGACAGACGAAAAGAAAAAAGATGATAAAGAGCCGTTACCGCCATGTGAATCTCCAGAGGTAACCGAACACCGCCCAGATGTACTGGAATGCGATGTTGTACGTTTTCAAAATAATAAAGAGAAATGGGTTGCTTTCGTGGGATTGTTAGATGGTTATCCATACGAAATATTCACAGGTTTACAGGATGATGATGAAGGTATCGCATTACCAAAAACGGTAACACACGGAAAGATACTGAAACAAAAAAATGAAGATGGCACACATCGCTATGACTTCCAATTTGAAAACAAACGTGGCTATAAGACAACAGTAGAAGGACTGAGTGAAAAGTTTAATCCAGAATATTGGAACTATGCAAAACTTATTTCCGGTGTATTGCGTTATCGCATGCCACTGACAAATGTCATCAAACTTGTCGGCTCCCTCTCACTTGTATCAGAAAGTATCAACACCTGGAAAAATGGAGTTGAGCGAGCATTAAAAAAATACATACAAGATGGAACTGCTGCAAAAGGTAAGAAATGTCCTGTATGCGGAGAAGAAGCATTAGTATATCAAGAAGGATGTCTGATTTGTAAAAACTGCGGTGCTTCTAGATGCGGATAGACGAGCAATATATTCTACTGAAAGACATAAAGGTACATGCTTTTCATGGCGTTTTTCCAGAAGAACGCCAAATTGGTACCGACTATATCGTAAATATCAAATGTGGTGTTGATGTAGATAAGGCTATTAAATCCGACAACATTAATGACACTATCAGTTACGCATATATATATAAGGTGGTTCAAGAAGAAATGGCCATACCGTCAAATCTCATAGAACATGTGGCTGGACGTATTATGAATCGCATAATAAAAGAATGCAAAAAGCACCTATTGTCGATCAGAATAAATATCGTAAAAACTAATCCGCCAGGATGTAGTGACGCAGGTATCGAGCTATACAAAAGCCTGATTTTCAAAAAAAACATAACTAAAAAGTTCTAACTAAGAAACTTTTATTACCTTTGTAAACATCTATGAAAAAAACAATACTTTTTTTCGGTGTTTGTTTGGTGGCATTTTATAGTTTTGCTGCCACAACTCCATTTACTCTGGTCATTGATGCTGGGCATGGAGGGCATGACCCAGGTGCAATAGGAGAATATTCTCAAGAAAAAAACATAAATTTAACAGTAGCACTCACTTTTGGACGACTTGTTGATCAAAATTGTCCAGGAGTAAAAGTTGTATATACTAGAACAACGGATGAATTTGTTGAGTTGAATGAACGTGCAAACATTGCCAACCGCAACAAAGCAAACCTTTTTATATCAATACACACCAATTCCGTTCCAAAAGGTAGGTTAGCCGAAGGTTTTGAAACTTATACGTTAGGTATGGCACGAGCAGCAGAAAATCTAAATGTAGCAAAACGAGAAAATGCTGTAATAACCTACGAACAAGGCTACGAGGAGAAATATGAAGGTTTCAATCCCAATTCTGCAGAAAGCTATATCATGTTCGAATTTATGCAAGATAAGAACATGGCACAAAGTGTTGAACTGGCAAAAGGAATACAACGTAATGTAATACATACTGCAGACCGCATTGATAAAGGAGTACATCAAGCTGGATTCCTAGTCTTACGCAAAACATCAATGCCTAGTTGTCTAGTGGAGCTTGGCTTTATCTCAACACCAGACGAAGAACAATATCTTAATTCTGACATAGGCATAAGTCAACTTGCACATGGATTATTCAATGCGTTTGTTGAATATAGAAACAAATATGACAAGCACATAGTTACACCTTATATTGCACCAAAAGCTGCAACACAAATGTCCGTACCTACTGTTGCTCCTCAAAAAGAAACACAAAAAGAAAATACGGCTAAAAAGACAGCTCCTACTGTTACCCCTCAAAAGGAAACACAAAAAGAAAACATAACTAAAAAGACAGAACCTACTGTTACCCCTCAAAAGGAAACACAAAAAGAAAACACAACTAAAAAGAAGACACTTGCAGAACTATTTCCGACATCGGGGAAATACTATGCCGTACAGATCTTTGCATCAAAACGTCAACTCAATTCTGGAGACGCACAACTTCAAGGAGAAGAAGCCGTTTATTATCAAGATGGTGAATGGTTGAAATATATTACAGGAATCTCTGAAAATATCTCAGAAGCAAGTACACTTTGTAAAAAACTTAGATCAAAATTTCCCGAAGCTTTCGTTATTACTGTCAAAGACGGAAAGAGACAATAAATAGAATAATATATATGAAAACGTTCTTTTCACATGAAGTTAAAATAGCGATAATCGCTATCATAGCAATTGTAATTTTATTTTTCGGACTTCAATTTCTAAAAGGATTAAATATCTTTTCTTCAAGTCGCATATATTATGCCAAGTTTGAGAACATCAAAGGCCTCGCCGCAGGAAGCCCTATTCTTGCAAGCGGTTATCAGATTGGTACCGTAAAAGATATTGCATACGACTATGATAACAATGGTGAGATTGTCGTTGAGCTGAGGATAGACAAGCATCTTCAAATACCCGTAGGGAGTCATGCGGAACTCGCTACTGAAATGTTAGGTGGAACCAAACTAAATCTTTCTCTCACCGACAACACACAGTTCTATTCTGCTGGCGACACTCTTATGGGCAATTCATCATTAGGAGCACTAGAAAAGGCAACAGAAATGATTCCATCAATTGAAAAAATGCTACCAAAACTCGATTCAATTCTAATGAACGTCAACGCATTACTATCCGATCCATCCACTAGTGGAACAATTCATAATATTGAATATATAACTAGTCAACTTAAGACATCAACAGAGGAACTGAATGGTATTCTTGGTGAAGTAAACAACTCATTGCCTGGCATGATGCAGAAAGCTGATGCTACAATGACACACTTGTCATCAGTAACAAAAAAGATTGATGATGCAAACATTGATAAAACATTAGCACGCGTTGACCATGCAGTAAAAGATGTGAGAGATATTACAAGTAAGATAAACAAAGGATATGGAACAATCGGAGCTCTAGTAAACGACAAATCTCTATATGATAACCTAAACCATTCTGTTGTTGCATTGGACTCCACATTAAAGTCAACGGAAGCATTGGTTAAAGACTTGAAAGAACATCCAAAAGATTATGTTCATTTCTCTTTGTTTGGAAGAAAAGACAAAAGAAAAAAATAATTTTTTATTTGTCTAAATAACAAATACCCTAAAACACTTTAATTAGAATCACATAAAATGGCAGAAATAATAGCGACATTCTGCCATTTTTATTTTTTAAATATTTTTTTTGACGATTCTATTCTCACCATAACACAATAATAATCAAACAATTACACCAACACCACACCTTTCTAAAGCCACAAAAAACACATAATTCTTAACTACATGGATTTTAAGCAGTTAGTTTCATTTGATTTTCATAAAAAAAAACACCATTTGCATGAGATAAAAAAATGCAATAACTTTGCAAAACTTTTGCGAAAAAAAATGATAAACAACGCACAGAAATTATGGAATAATTGTCTTGATTTAATCAAGAGACAAATCGGAGAAGATAAATACCAATCATGGTTCACTTCTCTGACATTCAACTCTTATAACCAAGAGACAAATGTTCTGTGCCTCAATGTTCAAAATATATATATAAAGGATTATATAGAGGAACATTATTTGGAGTTGTTGCGCAAAGTTCTCACAAATCATTTTGGTAAAGGCATACGCCTAATGTATCATACAAAGGCATCCATTGATACAATTCAAGAAGACAAAAAAGCAAAAAAAGTTGCTGAAGATAAAACAACCTTTACCTCTTATCTTGATAAGACAAGGACATTCGATAATTTCATTGCTGGTCGTTGTAACAGAATGCCACGTGCTATTGGCATGTCTATAGCAGAAAACACAAGTAAAACACAGTTCAATCCATTCTTCATATTCGGTCCATCAGGATGTGGCAAGACACATCTCATCAATGCCATAGGTATGAAAATGCATGAGATGGACTCAAATTTGAGAATATTATATGTCAGTGCTCGCATTTTCCAAGTACAATATACCGATGCGGTATTGCATAACACCACAAATGACTTTATCCACTTCTATCAGACTATAGATGTACTCATCATTGATGACATTCAAGAATGGCTTTCTGCTGTTAAAACACAGGAAATATTTTTCCACATATTCAATCATCTATTCTTAAATGGAAAGAGGATAATCCTCGCAAGCGATCGTCCACCTGTTGATCTAAAAGGGATGACCGACCGACTGCTTACGCGTTTGAAATGCGGACTCGTTGCAGAACTGGAAAAACCAGATGTTCAGTTATGCAAAGACATCCTTACAAGCAAGTCTCAAACATCAAAATTAAAAATATCTGAAGAAGTCATTGACTTTGTAGCCAACACAGCCAATGGTAGTGTACGTGACATTGAAGGAATATTAAATTCTCTCATTGCAATGTCATTAGTTTACAAAGAAGACATCACGTTAAGTACTGTAAAAAATTTAGTAAAGACGTATGTCCGCACAGAGAAGAAAGAAACCACTATTGACGACATTCTTAACACTGTATGTAATCATTATAAAGTCTCTATTGATGAAATTAGTGGAAAGAGTCGCAAGCAGGAATTAGTACAAGCAAGACAGGTTTCTATGTTCCTCGCCGATCGTTACACATCATTATCAAAATCACAGATAGGACGCCGTATTGCAAATCGCGATCATACCACAGTCTTGCATAGCTGTGACAAAATACGGACATTGATTAAGGAGAACAAAGTCTTTGCTGCAGAGATAGAGCAAATGGAAACTATTCTCAATTAATTTTTTTCACAAATTTCTTTTTATAGCACTTATCAAAATCGCATAGTCCGCAAGTATATTCAAGCTTGCGCACGTTATCGCCTATTCCTATTATCCCACTGACGGATTTTATCGGTACCATAAGGCTACTTGGGGTAAGTGTCACTCCACATGTGTTACCTTGAAATAAAGGGAACAAGATTTGCTGTTGACAAACATGCCATCCACAATACCCTGGAGAGAATCGATTCGTATGGTTTCCTTCAAGTACAAGCTCCATCTGATCCGCACATTTCTCAGCCAAAAGACTGCCTATTGAATCCGCAATAAACATACGGACAATATCACCCTCCCTTTTCAACTTATCCTGATAGTTTTGAAATTCCATTCCGCTAGTGGCAATGAAGAGAGCATAACTTTCTGACCCTTTCAATTGTCTGGCAATTATCTTTCCGATATCAAAAGTGATATTAGATAAACCATCACTGCCCACAACATTCAAAGTATTCGTTTCTGTATTTAGTACACCTTCAACATTGATGACACAAAATCGCGGTCTCAGAAAAGTACTAATTTCAGCAATGACTGCATCTGTCTCCGTACGTACCGACTCATCTGGGACATTATCTCCATATTGCATCGACTCATATACCTCCTTCAAAGTAATATGGAGATCGTCATATTTCAATTCTTTATATATCATAGATAAAAAGCACTTTCGTTTCCCATATTGAACAGTAAATCAAGAATACTGAGATTTGCGATAAAACCATACTTTTCCTTATATACCTGATAATACGGTTTTGATATCACAGTCTCCTCAACAGCCTGTTCAAAGTCATTATGGAAACATGATGAAGCTAACAGACGGCAATCAATATCAAGCAACCTACATAAAGCAATAGTAATCTCCATATTAAAATCATACAAATACTCCCATTTCTTCGTAAAAAATCGTAGTATATCATCCGCATAAAACTCAAAGAAAGGAGAATTTCCATAAGCTGAGACTATTGCCATCCAATGATTATGTTGCCAATTATTATGGTCACTAATTTTAACATCCTTCATCAGGCATTTTTCTCCATCATATTTCTGTATCGGCACCGTCAACATCTGCACACCATTAGCACCAGCAATCTGACAACGATTACGGAAAGTTTGTTTCTGATAGTTGTCATATTGCTCTATCATAACCTCTGCATTAGTGCTAAGAATATGATAATAATGTATTGGTGCGAAGTATGCAGAAGGGATAATCATAATCTATATCCACTGAATTCATCATCTATTTTAAGAATTTCCGTTTTATCCATATCCATCTGATCTGTGCAATCTACAGGCAAAGGATATATAGGTATTTCTGCACCCTTTCTCACATATACCGGCATTGCTTCCAAAGCAATGTTTTCCTTCTTTATCCACATTCCATCAGAGACGATAAGTTCCCCATTGAAGAAATCAATCCATTCACCCTTCGGCAAATAGATGTCACGCTTATTTTCTGAATTCATCACTGGTGCAACAAGGAAGTCATTGCCGAAGAAATATTCATCATCAATATGCCAACACATCTTGTCTTCTGGATATTGGTATATTAGTGCCTGCATAAGTGTAGAGCCACTTCGTGTTGCCTTTTTGCTTTCACGTAATATATAAGGTATCAAGGCATAACGCAACTTCCACCAACGTTTCACTATATCCGCAACATTCGGATAATGCCATGGTTCACGTTTATTCGTACCATGGTATCTAATGTGTGAGGTAAACACCCCAAACTGTGTCCATCTCACATATACATCATCATCAACGATGGAATTCATGAAGTTTGGCAATGTATGGAACCCTGGAACATCATGACTCCAAAAAGCAAATCCCGACAGATTAAAATGCAAACCTCCTTTTAATGAGCCTGCCATTCCATCCCAAGTTGAAGCACTGTCACCACCCCAATGTAGAGGATAACGCTGACATCCTGCCCATGCTGCACGCGACCAAGCGATACCTTCTCCTGCTACATCTTTGGTAACCTCAAAGACTGCCTTTTGATACAACAAAGCATATAAATTCTGCAGTCTTTCTGAATCCAATCCTTTATACGACGCATCCGTATGTATGTTTTCTCCAAAATCTGCCTTGATACATTTTACCCCCATCGAAAGAAGTTCACGCAACAACCCCTTATACCATGCCGTTGCCTCTGGATATGTAAAGTCGATAGTTCCCGCATAATCAAGATTTGAAAAATTAGATCCATTTGATACGACCTTATGTGTCAATGGGGCGATATAATCATTTTCACGTGCCTCATCTATCTGTTCTGCGTTTTCTGCGACATAAGGCAACTGCCATAATGAGGTTTTGAATCCCATTTCGTATAGGTCATGTATGAATTGTTGAGGATTAGGGAAACGTGTCTCGTTGAATTTCCATTCGCATAACCAGTCTGTCTTGAACCACCCTGTATCAATATGAATCACATCACAAGGGTAATGTTCTGTTCGCAACTGATTACATATTTCCATAATCTCTTTTGCTTCAAAATATGACATGCGACTCATCCACACACCAAAACTCCACAGAGGTGGCATCGTTGGATAACCTGTCAAATCTCTATATCCGCGTATTATCTCTTCTACATTATCACCACCAATAAGGAAGACATCCAAAGATGCATAGTTGCTCAGGAACTGAACAGAACGTGTACTGTGTCCTGCCAATGAGAGTTTTGATTTGGAACTTGTATGATAAAAACAGCCATACATCCTGCTTGATATGTAAAAAGGTATATTCTTATATGTACGTCTGTTATTCACGCCTTGTCCATCTTGGTTCTTCAGATAGAATGTCTGACCGCTCAAGTCCATCTTCATAAAACGTTCACCAGTACCGACAAAACACTCATCAGGCTTTGACTCAAATGATATTGTAGCTCTCTCATTATCATTTCCCAACTTACAGAAAGCCAATGGCAGAGCATCATAACGTGGCGGGGAGAAATGGTCATAAGCTGCAAGACGTATTTCCTTTTTACCATCTGGGAACAACCGTATGTCAAGTGTCTCCTGTGGTGCTGGTTGTAGGTCGCTCCAGTGGTCAATAGTTACTTCGCGAATATTTATTATTGCACGTTGCTTTCCATCTTTGGAATATACTATCCATCCATCCGACTTGCCATTTTCTGCAGCCCCTAACTGCATTAGTGTCAGTGGTTGTTTGCACAATGACTTATTCATCTGCAACATCGCACTTTCTTCACTCGGAGTGGTATTGTTATCATCATCCATAAAGTCGATGAAAAGGCGAATAATCTTATCACCATACTGACGTAATATCAATGTATAGACTTCCTGCTTATACTGGAAGTCTGCTTCCATCTCATTAGACTGTTTCTGTTTCTGGAACGGCACGTCTATGCAAATATCTCCATTTTTCTCATATACCTTTGTTGGCTTATAAGCCTTCCATAGTGATTCCTCGCGTCCATAGTCTGGATCAAAATCGAGGAAATCGAACAGATGATAGTTTGTTATTTTCATTTCCAAATTATATTAGGACCCGGATGGTTATCACCGAACTTCGGTTCCGGGCACCAGTTGTTTTCAATAGTAAATCCATCTGTCTTCGCATCAAGATAGATGTAAAAACCACGATCATTAGTTGCATACGGAGCAACACCCAGTTTGTCAATGTTGTTGTTTGATATCTCCGACCCTGGTTGATTGCTGAGGGTGTAGATACCGCCAGCATCGTAAAGCATACGTGCAAAGTCCGACACCTCATTTCCCAAGATACAGTTATTTCTCATACCAGTATCCTGCGATGTCCATCCCCAACCGACGCATATCCCAGAATAGTTTACACGACTGACACGATTTCCGTTCACATTACAGTCACGCACATAGCCAAGTCCTATGCCCACAGTACCCCAGTCTTCATTCGTTGCATCATTGATTTTGTTACTTTGGATATTTATCTTTGATGTAAACTCTTCATCTCTCTGTTTATATGGGATGTGCACTTCAGTACCTTCGCCGAACCATCCTGCAAGAATGGCAGTACCACCTATATCTTCAAACCTACTACCTTGTATCGTACAGTCGGTTACAGCGTATTTCAAATCGAGAGCCGTTGCTCCAAGATGCGAGAAATAACACTTGTTGATATTGATATTTTCTCCCCATTCAACACATACGGCAGCTACAGGACGTTCTATCCACGCCTGATTTTCCAAATCTTTATCCCAAGGAAGTCCTTCCTTTTCCAGTTTGTAAGCATCTATCAATGGGAAACCTCCCTGCAATGTCACATGGCCAAAATCTGAAGGTCTGTTCCATGCTGCATATTCAAAATTTATTCCCTCAATATTTATATTTTTTACCTTACCGAAACGCGTACCTTGAATCATCAGTAATTGTTCTGTCTGTGCAGCCACAATATCAGTATTTTTCATGGTTTCATCGGCTTTTGGATAATAATATATCTTACCTTCAGGACTTTCATACCATTCTCCTGGTTCATCAACAAGGCACAAAGCATTTTGCAGACAGAATGAAGAGTTTCCCTTCTCACCGCCTATCACGGGTTGTGGCCATGGGTGCGAAAACTCTAGATAAGACTCTGGCTCAGCAAACTTCACCACCGTCCTATCCTTGTCCATCTTATCCTGTTCGATACTCTTCACACGCAGTATTGCTATTGCCCATCTCTGGTGAACGAGCATCTCCAAAACTGGTTCTTGTTGCAACCTTTTCAGATTTTGTGGAGTCGGTATTGTTATGCTGCATGCTGTCTTGTTGAAGTCAAGCATACGTTCCAACTTATACTCACCAAACTGCGTTGAACGCAAAGCCTTCTTACCGTTTACCCACAATTGCCTTATCATCAAAGGTCTGCCATCCAGTCGTGGAGCATCTGCCACCCACAACTTTCCTTCTTTTGTCCAAGATGATATGCCAACCTTGCCGCTTATTCGGGCATTATTACCTTTCAACGTGATATAACTATCCTCCTGACGCAGATACAATGGTTGATGCAACACATATTCATTTCCCTCAAGCATGATGTCAATGTTTTCCTGTGCCCCCACTTCGGCGAGCCTGTGCATCTCACGAGCCGTCCGTACAGCACTTGCAATATCTCCATCTTTAGTCACATAGATGACAGCCGCAGACGTGACACTGCATACAAACAGCAACAAACTGATTACGATAATCTTTTTCTTCATGCTACAAAGGTAATAAACATTTGCAATTTATCCCTTACAAATGTTTTTTATTTCTGCATAAAAAAAAGAAGAGTCTTCATTTCTATACATTCAATTATTTGTAGGCTTTTTGTTTTTTTGTATCTTTGCAACGCAAATATAATATAAATGAAGAAAGATTTAGTTAAGATTATTACTGCTGGAATTCAGGAAAAAAAAGGAGAAGACATTGTAATCATCGACTTGCGCAAGATTGAGGGTGCTATATGCAACTATTTCGTTATTGCTCAAGGAAACTCGCCTACGCAGGTGGAGGCAATCGCAGATTCTGTGATAGACTTCACAACAAAGGAGAAGGAAAAGCCTACTCATACAATAGGTCTTGAGAACTGTCAATGGGTTGCCATTGACTATACCGATGTGATGGTACACATCTTCTTGCCTGAATATCGCAGTTACTACGACATTGAGCATCTATGGGAAGATGCAAAAATAAAAACCATTCCAAATAATTGACAACATGGAACAAGACTATAAGAAAAGACAGGGAAACTTCCCTCAACAGGACAATCAGCAACGTCCGAAAATGCCGAAGTTCAACCCGATGTGGATTTACACCATCTTGATAGCTGTCCTCATAGGCCTATGGATGAGCAGCAACCATGAAGAAGCTGGCATACACAAGACTGCCGACTATTCGGAATTCAAGAAGATGATTTTGAATGGATATGCAGATAAAATAGCCATCAACACCGATGAAAAAGAAATTCATATGTACGTGAAAGGTGAATTTTATCGTAAGGTATTCAATAAGACTGCACAGCAGTTGGGCGAGAACTCTTACGTGACGGTGAACTATGGTTCTGTGGATAAGGTGGAAGAATTTCTTGATGCATCAGCAAAAAAAGGCCATTTTACAGGCAAGATAACCTACGAGAAGAAAGAAGGAGGAATACTCTGGACGATATTCTTACAGGCACTGCCTATAATACTGTTCTTTGCCATCTGGATATTCATATTCCGTAAGATAGGCTCTGGTGGTGGCATGGGTGGTGGCATCTTCAGTGTTGGCAAAAGCAAGGCGAAGATGTACGACAAGAATGGTGATAACAAGATAGAAGTCACATTCAAGGATGTTGCAGGACAGGCTGAAGCAAAACAAGAGGTGCAGGAGATTGTTGATTTCTTGAAGAACCCGAAAAAATACACCGAACTCGGTGGTAAGATTCCAAAGGGAGCATTGCTCGTAGGTCCTCCTGGAACAGGTAAGACTTTGTTGGCAAAGGCTGTTGCTGGTGAGGCTGGTGTACCGTTTTTCTCTATGAGTGGCTCTGACTTCGTGGAGATGTTCGTAGGTGTCGGTGCAAGCAGGGTGCGCGACCTTTTCCGTCAGGCAAAAGAAAAATCTCCATGTATCATCTTTATCGATGAAATAGATGCTGTTGGTAGGGCCAGAAGCAAAAATCCTTCCATGGGAGGCAATGATGAAAGAGAGAACACCCTCAACCAACTGCTGACAGAGATGGACGGATTCGGCACCAACTCTGGTGTCATCATACTGGCAGCCACAAACCGTGCCGACATGCTCGACAAGGCATTGTTGCGTGCAGGTCGTTTCGACCGTCAGATACATGTTGACTTGCCTGACCTCAACGAGCGAAAGGAAGTATTCTTGGTACATTTGAAACCGATAAAACTGGATAAAACTATCGATGTGGATTTGTTGGCTCGACAGACTCCGGGATTCTCTGGTGCAGACATCGCCAACGTCTGCAACGAGGCTGCCCTCATCGCTGCGCGTCATAACAAAAAGAAAGTAGGGAAACAGGATTTCCTTGATGCTGTTGACCGTATCATAGGAGGTCTTGAGAAAAAGACAAAGGTTATGACTGCTGACGAGAAACGCGCCATAGCACTCCATGAGGCAGGACACGCCACTCTGTCATGGTTCCTCGAATATGCTGACCCTTTGATAAAGGTGACAATAGTACCACGTGGCAACGCACTCGGTGCTGCATGGTATCTGCCAGAAGAACGACAGATTACCACCAAGGAACAGATGCAGGATGAGGTATGTGCCTTGCTGGGAGGACGTGCAGCAGAAGAATTGTTTACAGGTCATATCTCCACAGGAGCAATGAACGACCTTGAACGTGCCACGAAACAAGTGTATGCGATGGTAGCATACGTAGGCATGAGCGACAAGTTGCCAAATCTCTGCTATTACAATAATCAGGAATATCAATTCCAAAAACCATATTCCGAGGCAACGGCAGAACTCATCGACCAGGAGGCAAAGAGCCTCATCGCGCAACAGTATGCAAGGGCAAAAGAACTACTGAAGGAACATGCAGAAGGACACAACCAGTTGGCACAGCTACTCATCGACAGAGAAGTAATATTTGCAGAAGACGTGGAAAACATCTTCGGTAAACGACCTTTTGCTTCTCGTACAGAAGAACTGTTGGAAGCACCACAGAAGTCGGAGACAAAGACGAGAAAGAGAAACAGTAAACCAAAAGAGGAGGCACAAACATGAAAAATCTAATCATCAGATCTGTGACAGGTATCCTGTACGTTGCTATAGTAGTTGCATCGTTTCTAAAACCTATCGCGATGATAGGACTGTTTGCCCTGGTGACGGGTATGACTATATGGGAATTTACTGGATTGATAAACAATAAGGTGAATGCGAATGTAAATCGTTTCATTACCACCATTGCCGGTATTTATCTATTCATTTCTATAACTGCCTTTTGTAGCGATTTCATTCCTACTGGAGCAGTGTTCATACCTTATATTGTGACACTCATCTATCTGCTCGTAGCAGAGTTATATACGAAAAATACGCAGCCTATAGTTACATGGGCATACACCATGTTTGCACAAATGTGGATTGCCGTAGGCTTTGCTATGGTAAGTGTCATCTCATACGTGGCACAGGATTATTACACCACGTTTTCTTTCGTCTTGCCGTTGAGCATATTCATAATGATATGGATGAACGATACTGGTGCATACTGTACAGGAAGTCTCATGGGCAAACACAAGCTGTTTCCGCGCATATCTCCTAATAAGAGCTGGGAAGGCAGTATCGGTGGTGGAGTATTCGTCATCATCGTATCAATAGTTATTGC